>NZ_JACHDM010000010.1:0-234907 GCF_014201065.1 Paraburkholderia sp. Cpub6 | reverse complement strand
CGCCGCGCGTTCTTCCGCACTCAAATGCTTGTAGTTCTTCTTCATCGCAACACCCTACCTCATTCAAGGTGTTGCACTTGGAACTAGAGACTAAGGTCGTCCCCACGACGGAGACAATAACGGCAAACAGAAAGGATTTTCGAATAAGCATTATTTGTTCCGCTTGCTTTTTTACCCGAATTTCACACAGCCGACATAAATCGCGAGCTAAACATGCACTTCTCATTGTGTCGCTTGTGCATAAAATATAAAAAGTGAACCTCGAATCACATTTTCGCGATTCCCGTTCGACTATAACGATTAAGCAAGAAGCGCAATGCAAACAAAAGTTAAAATTGTTGTTTTTCTTTGCCGTGCGGATGTGGCAGCGCATTACCGAGCGCCCGCAATGTCGACTGACAAAAAAAATCCCGCACAGGGGGGCGGGATTAAAACAACAGGACGCTGAGGAGACGAGCACGCCCTGCCTGGGACCCACACGCACCGCAGGGATACGCGTGGTGATTTCGACGCTCGCCACGACCGACAACCGTAGTCGACGGTCAACGATCGCGAGCGCTTTGAAATGCCGGGACCGCTTGGGCACCCCTGTGCGCGATCACGCCTGCCGCGTGGCACCACGGCGCCGAGCGCCCCGTGCGGAACTCAGGCCGCCTTGCGCGCGAACCCGTCGCCCATCACGCTTACCACGTCGTCGACGACCCGAGTGGCGGCCGCGAATCCAGCCGCCAGCACTTCCCGCAGATCGGTCGACGAACGACCGGGCACCGAAGCTACCCGGAAAGCGGTCGACCACTCGCCGCCGATCAGCCGCGTCTTCAACGTGACGCTCGCCACGTACGCGCGCCGCGCCGTGGCACTGCCGACACGGGTGGACATATCGGTCGCGCGCAACGCGTTGACCACGATGTCGAATCCCCGATAACGATAGGTTTGCTCCATGCTCTTCTCCGTCTTCACCCATTGCTACATAACAGCATTTCGCCATGTATCGATGCTGCATCATTCTCGACTCGCGTTTGTCAACAATTGACATATCCTGGGCGAATCCCGGTTAGGGCTTTCCCTGCTCTCGACCTGCCAATTCCGGCGTCAACGATGCTCAATGACGAGCAAAACAGTTTTACTGTGAGATTAGATATATGCTTTACAGATTTTTGAACAATGAATCACAAGGCTCCATGCAATGCGAAGTCATCGGACCGGCAAATTCGGATTACAGATTCATACCGTTTATTCAGATTCGATTGAATAGCCTCGACGAATCAAGCCCCGCGAACCATCTCGAAATAAAAAGCTATATCCCAAAATAAAGACCGGAACTCGTCCGGCGCTTCAGTAGTCCGAACACTGCCATTGCCCATCGTGGCGCCCGTCTGGCGAGCCTGGCTCCGCCCGGTTCGCCGTCATCCGCTCGTGGTCCGATAAAAAGCACGCTGCGTCTGGCCGCATCGTCCGCTGCGTTTGAATAAAGCGTCCGTCCCGGCACATCGCTCGATCGCCAGCGGCAAAGATCGTGTCATTACAGACCGCAGATCGCTTATCGGATTGAATGAGCCTGAATAAGGAATTGCTGGTGAAACATCTCGCTGGTCCAATATCGCAATTGTGTCGGCATTCTCTGCCTGCCTGTTTTATGCCTTGTCGCGCGAGTTACCTCGGTGCCACCCTGATCACGCGTTCGCGCCGCCGCGAAGCGGGAGAGCGTGCACGATGAGCGTCTTCCAGATTGCCGGTGCGCTGTTCGCCATCGTCGCGCTGTTTGGCGTCCTCAATTATCGATTCATCAGGTTGCCCGACACGCTCGGCATCACCGCGGTGGGGCTCGTCGTCTGCGTCGGCATTTCTGCGCTCGGGTTCTACTATCCGGCGATGGCGATCGCCGCGCGCAAGATCGTCGTGCAGATCGATTTTGCCGACATCGTGTTTCACGGCCTGCTAAGTCTGCTGCTGTTCGCCGGCGCGCTGCACGTCGATCTGTCGAAGATGCGCACGCAGCGGCGCGCGGTGCTGATGCTCGCGACGATCGGCGTATTGATTTCGATCGCGGTGGTCGGCTTCGGCTTTTACTACGCGGCGCAATGGCTCGGCCAGCCGGTGAGCCTGCCGTGGTGTCTCGTGTTCGGCGCGCTGATCTCGCCGACCGATCCGATCGCGGTACTCAGCGTGCTCAAGCGCGCGGCGGCGCCCGAAAGCCTCGAAACCAAGATTACCGGCGAATCGCTGTTCAACGACGGCACGGCCGTCGTCGCATTCGTCACGCTAGTCGGACTCGCGACCGGCGCGAACGAGTTTTCCGCGGGCGCGATCGCATTCGATCTGCTGCGCGAAGTCGCCGGAGCGCTCGTGCTCGGCGCGGCGCTCGGCTTCGGCGCGTCGCTGCTGCTGCGAGGTATCGACAGCTATCCGGTCGAAATCCTGATCACACTCGCACTCGCGACCGGCGGCTATAGTCTCGCCGAAGCGCTGCACGTGTCAGCGCCTCTCGCGGTCGTGATCATGGGGCTCGTGATCGGCAATCACGGCGCGTCGACGTCGATGTCGGAGAAGACGCGCGAGCATCTGTTCAACTTCTGGGACCTGCTCGACGAGTTGCTCAATCTCGTGCTGTTCGGGCTGATCGGACTCGAAATCATTGCGCTGTCGCTGCGCGTCGAGATCGTTTGGCTCGGGCTCGCGGCGATTCCGGTCGTGCTGTTCGCGCGCGGCGTCAGCGTCTCGATTCCGCTGCTCGCGCTGCAGAACTTTCGGCGGCTCAGTCCGCATTCGGCTGTCGTGCTGACGTGGGGCGGACTGCGCGGCGGCATCTCGATTGCGCTCGCGCTGTCGCTGCCGGAGTTTCACGGACGCGAAATGTTCATCGGCGTCACGTATCTCGTCGTCGTATTCAGCCTGCTGATTCAGGCGACGACATTGGGCCCGCTGATCCGTCGGCTCAATATCCCGGGCGCTCACGCAACCCGGCCAGCCCCGCCGGACGCATCGCCTGCACAAAACGCGCGCTAATCGTAAAGTGGATACCTACGCCGATCTGCACCGCGAGGTTGGTGAGAAAATCCAAACACAGTCCGAGACCGGCGCGAGCGGCTGTCGCGTCGATTTCGACATTGGATTGAAGCGCCCGATTTAAGCGTTTTCTGAGCAGTGCCGCCGCGATTCTGACCCGGGGCGGCCCTCCAGGAGGCGAGACCGATGGCGACTCGAACCGCCGCCGTCTCCCTCCGGCCACGGTTCACGCCGCGGCCCTGGCTCGGACTTCAACGAGTCCGCCGCCAGTTTCTGGCTTACTTTCCGCCAGTTTCCGGACCGTCGCGCCTGCCGCGGCGCCGGGCATTTGGCCGTCAATGCCGGTTCTCCCACATACCTGGCAGGCGCGGTTTGTCATCCTGTCGATTCAGGCGTCCGAAGGAGTTCGCCATGTCGGTCTATGTCGATGAAGGGTTCCGGCCCTGTGTGACGGAATGCGCGACGGTCGCGTTCCGCGTGTGCTGCGACGATCGTGCGCAGATTTTTGAAGTCAGCGCCGACGCGCTGGTCGAGTTCTGTGGCGCCGTGAGCCGTCGCAAGCAGGACCTGTTGGTCGCGTTCGAGGATGCGCAGGACGAGATCCTCTCCGTAGCCGCGCAGCGATGGCAATTCACGCCGAGCGAGCCGGTGCGGCTCGGTCTCGACGAATTCAAATTGGTCAGACATTAGGCGCGAGAAACGCCTTCATGAGCTGGATCGCCGCCCTGCCGATGTACAACGTGACACCCGCGCTCGACCTCGAATGGCGCGAGTGGCTCGACGACGTGCTGCGCCGGGTCAAGCCCGCGTGCCGCATCGTCGAACCGGACGAGGAACTGCACGGCTTCTGGCGGCGCCCGAATCTGCTGATTTCCCAGACCTGCGGTTATCCGCTGATGCAGGGGCTGCACGCGCAGGTGCAATTGGTCGCGACACCCTGTTTCGATGCGCCCGGCTGCGACGGCGCGCATTACTCGAGCGTACTGGTCACGCGCGCCGACGCGCGCTTCGACTCACTCGCCTCGTGCCGCGGCGCACGCGCCGCCTACAACCAGGACGATTCGAATAGCGGCATGAACGCATTTCGTCATGCGGTCGCGCCGCTCGCGCGCGCCGGCATGTTCTTCGGCGCGGTGCTGCGCACGGGCTCGCATGTCGGCTCGCTGCGCGCGGTCGCGGACAATCGCGCGGACGTCGCCGCGATCGACTGCGTGACCTTCGCCTTCGTTTGCGACGTGCTGCCGGAACTCGCGGGGCGCGTGCGCGCGATCGGCATGACCGCCGCCTCGCCGGGCTTGCCGCTGATCGCCGCGGCCAATGTGCCGCCGGCCACGATCGCCGCGTTGCGCGACGCGTTGAACGAGGCGCTGAGCGTCCGCCCCGAGCGCGCAAAACGCCTGCGTTTAAGGGGCTTTTCGACGTTGCCGCTGACCGACTACGCGCGCATCGGCGAGCTGGAAAGCGAAGCGCGCGCCGCGGGCTACGCGCGGCTCGCTTGATTCACCTACTCGCTCATCTGCCACTCGACGCGCTTATTCACCCGCCTGCTGCACCTCCAGCACCAGCAGTTGCGCGCCGTCGGTGACCTGATCACCAACCGCATACAGCACCTCGGCGACCGTGCCCGCCGCCGGGGCGCCGATCGTATGCTCCATCTTCATCGCTTCCATCACGATCAGCGGCGCGCCCTTCTCGACCACCGCGCCTGGTTCGACCAGCACCGCGATCACTTTGCCCGGCATCGGCGCGGTCAGACGGCCTTCGCCGTGCTCGGCATCCGCGGCATGCGCGAGCAGGTTCTGCCATTCGAATGCGAGCGTCTCGCCATGGCAGAACACGTGGAACCTGTCGCCGTCGACGAATACACGCCCCGTCACGCGCGCATCGCCGATCGTCGCGCGGAATTCATGGGCGCCCGCGCCGACCGACCATGTGAAGTCCTCGCGCACGCCGTCGTGTTCGAGTGTTTGCACGAGCGCTTGCGTGTCCCCGTTGCGCGCGAAAACGACCGTGAACGCGTCGGGGCTGTCGTCGTTGGCGCCGTCGTCGATCACGCGCCAGCCGAGCGTTTGTGTGTAGCCGCTATTGAGCCGCCAGTGCGACAGCGCGTCCCACGGCGACGCGCCGTGCGCGGTGCCGCCCTCGCGCGTCAACAATGCGGCGCACGCGAGCGCGAGCGCTTCCTTGAACGGCTTCTGTGCCGGCGCGAACAGCACGTCGTGATGACGCTCGATCAAACCGGTGTCGAGCTCGCCGCTCGCGAACGGCTCGCTCGCGACGATGCGCCGCAGAAACTGGACGTTCGTGTGCGGCCCGACCACCTCGCAGGCATGCAGCGCACGCGCGAGGCGCGCCAATGCCTCCTCGCGCGTCGCGCCGTGCACGATCAGCTTGGCGATCATCGGATCGTAGAACGGCGTGATCGTGTCACCCTCGCGCACGCCGCTGTCGATACGCACCGGCGCCTTGCGGCCCGGCTCGCCGAGCCCGGCCGCGTCGATCGCGAACTCGACGCCTTCGGGCGTGCGCAGATGCTTGAGCGTGCCGGTGGACGGCAGGAAGCCGCGCGCCGGATGCTCTGCGTAGATGCGCGCCTCGATCGCGTGGCCGTCGAGCTTCAACTGCTGCTGGGTGAGCGGCAAACTCTCGCCCGCGGCAACGCGCAACTGCCATTCGATGAGGTCCTGCCCCGTCACCATCTCGGTGACGGGATGCTCGACCTGCAGCCGCGTGTTCATCTCCATGAAATAGAACTCGCCGGTCGGCGTCATGATGAACTCGACCGTACCCGCGCCAACGTAGTTGACCGCGCGCGCGGCGGCCACGGCCGCTTCGCCCATCGCGCGCTTGACCTCGGCCGAGAGCCCCGGCGCGGGCGCTTCCTCGAGCACTTTCTGATGACGCCGCTGCACCGAACAGTCACGGTCGAACAGATAAACGGCGCCGCCGTGCTGATCGGCGAACACCTGGACCTCGACGTGACGCGGCCGGGTCAGATACTTCTCGATCAGCACGCGATCGTTGCCGAAGCTGCTCGCCGCCTCGCGCTTGCACGACAGCAGCGCGGCCGCGAAGTCCGCGCTGCGCTCGACCACGCGCATGCCCTTGCCGCCGCCGCCCGCGCTCGCCTTCAGCAGCACCGGATAGCCGATCGTGTCCGCCTCGCGCTGCAACAGCTGCGGCTCCTGGTCGTCACCGTGATAGCCGGGCACGAGCGGCACCGCGGCCGCGTGCATCAGCGCTTTCGCGGCGGCCTTCGAGCCCATCGCGGCAATCGCTTCGACCGGCGGTCCGATAAAGACGATGCCGGCCGCCTGGCACGCATGCGCGAAGTCTTCGTTTTCCGAAAGAAAGCCGTAGCCCGGATGCACGGCCTGCGCGCCGGTCGCGCGCGCGGCTTCGATGATCCGCTCGATGCGCAGATAGCTTTGCGCCGCCGTCGAACCGCCGATATGCACCGCTTCGTCGCAGGCGGCGACGTGTTTCGCGTTGGCGTCGGCGTCCGAATAGACGGCCACGCTCGCGATGCCGAGCCGCTTGCAGGTCGCCGCGACGCGGCACGCAATTTCACCCCGGTTGGCGATCAGGATCTTGTTGAACATGAGTGTCTCGATGAAATGGGCGGTACGGGGCGATGGTTGTTAGCGGAGCATGTCAGTTGCGCCAGCCCGGCGTGCGCTTTTCGAGGAACGACGCCACGCCTTCGCGGCCCTCTGCGCCGGCCCGCGTCTTCGCAATCCGCACGGCGGTGTCCTCGATCAGCGCGTCGCTCAACTCGCGGCCCGCGATGTCCTGCACGAGCCGCTTGCAGGCGCGCACCGCTTGCGGGCCGTTCGCGCACAGCGTCTGCGCGAGTTGCGCGACCGTTGCATCGAGCTGTTCCGCACTGGTGACCACTTCGCTGACCAGACCCAGCCGCAACGCGGTCGCGCAGTCGAACGCCTCGGCGGTGAGGAAGTAGCGCCGCGACGCCTGCTCGCCGAGCGCGCGAATCACGTACGGCGCGATCGTCGCGGGAATCAGCCCGAGCCGCGCTTCGGACAGGCAGAAGTGTGCGCTGTCGACCGCGACCACGATATCGCACGCGGCAATCAGGCCCATGCCGCCCGCGTATGCGTCGCCGCTCACGCGCGCGATCACCGGCTTGTTGCAGCGATATACCGCCGACAGCATGCCGGCGAGCCGCATCGCATCGGCGCGGTTCTCGTCGTCCGAGTAGCCGGCCATTTTCTTCATCCAGTTCAGGTCGGCGCCCGCGCAGAACGCCTTGCCGTTCGCGGCGAGCACGACCGCGCGCACGTCGTCGCGCGTGTCGAGCGCGGTGAATGCGGCGGTCAGCTCGGCGATCATCGTTTCGTTGAACGCGTTGCGCACGTCCGGACGATTGAGCGCGACCGTCGCGATCTGGCCGGAAAACTCGACCTTCAGCGTTTCGTATTGCATGCGTAACACTCCTTTGCCTTACGCGGTCGCATCGCGGTGACGCGGGCCATCACATTCTGAACACGCCGAAACGCGTGTCTTCGATCGGCGCGTTCATCGCCGCCGACAAACCCAGCCCAAGCACGTCGCGAGTTTGCGCGGGGTCGATCACGCCGTCGTCCCACAACCGCGCGCTCGCGTAGTACGGATGGCCCTGATGCTCGTATTGCTCGCGGATTGGCTGCTTGAACGCCTCTTCTTCCTCCGCGCTCCAGTTGCCGCCCTTCGCTTCGATGCCGTCGCGCTTGACGGTGGCGAGCACCGACGCGGCCTGCTCGCCGCCCATCACCGAGATGCGCGCGTTCGGCCACATCCACAGGAAGCGCGGCGAATACGCGCGGCCGCACATGCCGTAGTTGCCCGCGCCGAACGAGCCGCCGATGATCACCGTGAACTTCGGCACCTTAGCGGTCGCCACTGCGGTGACCATCTTCGCGCCGTTCCTCGCAATGCCTTCGTTTTCGTACTTGCGGCCGACCATGAAGCCGGTGATGTTCTGCAGGAACACGATCGGGATCTTGCGCTGGCAGCACAGCTCGATGAAGTGGGTGCCCTTCAGCGCCGACTCGGAAAACAGAATGCCGTTGTTCGCCACGATGCCGACCGGATGCCCCCAGATATGCGCGAAGCCGGTGACGAGCGTGGTGCCGTAGCGCGCCTTGAATTCGTCGAATGCGGAATCGTCGACGATACGCGCGATCACCTCGCGGATATCGAACGGCTTGCGCGTGTCGACCGGAATCACGCCGTAGATGCTCTGGGTGTCGTAGCGCGGCGGCTTCGGCTCCTGCAATACGAGCGGCGCCGGCTTCACGCGGTTCAGATGGCCGACGATGCTGCGCGCGATCCCGAGCGCATGCGCATCGTTCTGCGCAAGATGATCGACGACGCCCGACAGACGCGTATGCACGTCGCCGCCGCCGAGATCTTCGGCGCTGACCACTTCGCCGGTCGCGGCCTTGACGAGCGGTGGGCCGCCGAGAAAAATCGTCCCCTGGTTCTTGACGATGATCGACTCGTCGCTCATCGCCGGCACATACGCGCCGCCCGCGGTGCACGAGCCCATCACGACCGCGATCTGCGGAATACCCGCGGCCGACAGATTCGCCTGGTTGTAGAAGATGCGGCCGAAGTGATCGCGATCGGGAAATACGTCGTCCTGATTCGGCAGATTCGCGCCACCCGAGTCGACGAGGTACACGCACGGCAAGCGGTTTTCGCTGGCGATTTCCTGCGCGCGCACGTGCTTCTTCACGGTGACCGGATAGTAGGTGCCGCCCTTCACGGTCGCGTCGTTGCAGACGATCACGCACTCCTGTCCCGCGATCCGGCCGATGCCGGTGATCACGCCGGCGCCCGGCGCGTCGTCGTTATACATGCCGTACGCAGCGAGTTGCGACAGTTCGAGAAACGGCGTGCCCGGATCGAGCAGTTGCGCGATACGCTCGCGCGGCAGCAGCTTGCCGCGACTCGTGTGCTTGTCGCGCGCGGCCTGGCCGCCGCCCTGCGCGAGTTGCTCGATCTTCGCGCGCAGATCGGCGACGAGCGCTTCGAGCGCCGCCGCGTTCGCGCGAAAGTCGTCCGAGCGTGGGTTCAGTTTCGATTCGATGATCGGCATGACGTCGCTTCTCCAAAGTGCGGCGTATTGAGGGGGCTCACGCGCACTTGCATCACAGCGTTTCGGCAAACAGCTCCCGGCCGATCAGCATGCGACGAATTTCGCTCGTGCCCGCGCCAATTTCATAGAGCTTCGCATCGCGCCACAGACGACCGACCGGATACTCGTTGATATAGCCATTGCCGCCGAGAATCTGGATCGCCTCGCCAGCCATCCAGGTCGCCTTTTCGGCCGTGTACAGAATCACGCCCGCGCAGTCCTTGCGGACCTGGCGCACATGGTCGTTGCCGAGCGTGTCGAGTTGGCGGCCCACCGCGTACAGATACGCGCGGCATGCCTGCAGCGTCGTGTACAGATCGGCGACTTTGCCCTGGATCAGCTGGAATTCGCCGATCGACTGGCCGAACTGCTTGCGGTCGTGGATATACGGCACGACCGCGTCCATCACCGCGACCATGATGCCGGTCGGGCCGCCCGCGAGCACCGCGCGTTCGTAGTCGAGACCGCTCATTAGCACGTTGACGCCGCCGTTCAATGCCCCAAGGATATTTTCCTCCGGCACTTCGACGTCCTGGAACACCAGCTCGCCGGTGTGCGAGCCGCGCATGCCGAGCTTGTCGAGCTTCTGCGCGACCGAGAAGCCCTTCATGCCCTTCTCGACGATGAACGCGGTAATGCCGCGCGAATTCGCTTCGGGATCGGTCTTTGCATAGACGACCAGGGTGTCGCAGTCGGGGCCGTTGGTGATCCACATCTTGGTGCCGTTCAGCACGTAACGATCGCCCTTCTTCTGGGCGCGCAGCTTCATGCTGACCACGTCCGAGCCCGCGTTCGGCTCGCTCATCGCGAGCGCGCCGACGTGCTCGCCCGACACGAGCTTCGGCAGATACTTGCGCTTCTGCGCGTCGGTGCCGTTGCGATGAATCTGGTTCACGCACAGGTTCGAATGCGCGCCGTACGACAGGCCAACCGATGCCGACGCACGCGAAATTTCCTCCATCGCGACCATGTGCGCGGTATAGCCCATGTTCGCGCCGCCGTACTCTTCGGAAACCGTCATGCCGAGCACGCCGAGGTCGCCGAATTTGCGCCAAAGGTCCATCGGGAACTGATCGGTGCGATCGATTTCCCCGGCGCGCGGCGCGATTTCTTTGGCGGCGAACGACGCAATGCTGTCGCGCAGCATTTCGATCTCTTCGCCGAGCGGGAACTGCAAACCGGGCAGATTGGGCATTGCGGTGTCTCCTGAGTTCGTGGGCGGCCGCTGGTGGAGCGCGAAGCGGCACGCGAAAGCGTGTCAACGCGCATTTCACGCCAGATTGACGTAAGCGTCAATAGGTATTTTTGAGTGTTACTCAGAAATTTACAAACCCGCGTCAGCCGGCCGATTCGGTGCTACGATCGCGTTCATCGGGCACAGACGCAGCGTTCAATCGCCAGCTCGAGCCCCAATCCGCATCAAAAATCTGAATTTTACTCATATGACGGTTGCCGAGAAGGCCGGATTACCTGTCTCGCGTCGCCAGCCGGCCGGGCGCAAGTCGCAGCAGCGCGTGAAGGAGATTCTTCAGGCGGGGCGCGACGTGTTCTCCGAAAAGGGCTACGAACGCGCGACGACTGCGGAAATCGCGCAGCGCCTGGGCGTTTCCGAGGCGACGGTGTTCAGCTACTTTCGCGGCAAGCGCGAGTTGTGCGCTCGTGTCATCGGCGATTGGTACGACGAGATCATCGACGCGATCGAAGCGGGCCTGCCGCGCGACGGCAACGTGCGCCAGCAGTTCGCGTTCATCGTGCGCATGCATCTGCGGCTGATGCTCGTGAATGGCACCGATCTGTGCGCGCTGGTGCTGTCCGAAGGCCGCACGCGGCATCACGAACTGAGCGAAGCGCTGACCGAACTGCAGCGCCGCTACACCGCGCCGTTGATGCGCGTGCTCGCGCAAGGCCAGCAAAGCGGCGAGATTCGCTCCGACATGCCGCTGCGCCTGTTGCGCTCGATGGTGTTCGGCCCGATGGAGCACGTGCTGTGGGACGCGACGCTGACGAACCGGCAGATCGATATCGACGCCACCGCCGATCAGCTGATCGACGTGCTGTGGGTCGCGCTGACGCCGCCCGACCTCGCGCTCGGCGCGTTGCAGCGCTTTCGCGTGGAAGTGGCCGCAGCGAGCCGTCGTTTCGACGAAGCCAGCGCCGCGCGCCGCGAGAAAAGCGGCTAATCTACGAGCTTTCCCGCCGCAGCCGGAAGGAGAGCCCAAGTGCCCGCAGCGACAAGCGCGAAGGAAAGCAACAAGCGAAGCGAGAAGTCTGGCGAAGAACGCGGCGACAAACCGAAAGCCGCAAAGAAAGCGCCAACGAAAAAATCAACCGAAACGTCGTCCAGATCCACGTCCGCCGCACGCATTCGCATCGGCATCGGCGGCTGGACCTATGCGCCGTGGCGCGGGCCGTTTTATCCGGAAGACCTGACGCAAAGCCGCGAACTCGAATATGCGAGCCGGCATCTGACGTCGATCGAAATCAACGGCACGTTCTACGGTTTGCAGAAACCGGCCAGCTATGAGAAGTGGTATCAGGAGACGCCCGACGATTTCGTGTTCTCGCTAAAGGCGCCGCGTTACGCGACCAACCGCAAGGTGCTCGCCGAAGCCGGCGACACGATCGAGCGATTCTTCGCAAGCGGGGTGCTGCTGCTCAAGCAGAAGCTCGGGCCCATCAACTGGCAGTTCGCGCCGACCAAAAAATTCGACGCCGACGATTTCGAGGCCTTTCTGAAGCTGCTGCCCGCGAGCATCGAAGGACAGAAGCTGCGGCACGCGGTCGAGGTTCGTCACGAGTCGTTCAGGACACCGGAACTCATCGCGCTGGCGCGCAAGTACAAGGTCGCGGTCGTGCTCGCGGCCGACAGCGAGTATCCGCAGATCGCCGACATCACCGCGCCGTTCGTCTACGCGCGCATCATGGGCACGAGCGAAAAGCAAGCCAACGGCTATTCGACGAAAGCGCTCGACGCATGGGCCGAACGCGCGCGCCAGCTCGCCGCGGGCATCACGCCCGACGATCTCGAGACCTGCGCGGAGCCGCCCGCGAAAGCCGCCACGCGCGACGTCTATCTATATGTGATCAGCGGCTTCAAGGAGCGCAATCCGGCCGCCGCGATGGCGTTGCTCAAGAAGCTCTGAATCCGCCGCGCCGCCTGCCCGCCGGTCCACCTGCCATGAGGCCGGCGCGGGTGTCATAATCGCGCCAGCGCATCCGTGCGCGGTCGCGTCGGCTTCGCGTCAAGCCCGACGCAAGACCTTGCGTCAAACCTCGCCCGAGGCACGCAGTAACCCAACCCGCACGGTCCACGTCAAACCCACGCGGCGCCCGCACGCCCTCATCGCGGCGGCGCTCGCATAATCAGGCGGCAAGGCCGCCTCATCAACCGATTGCGGAGAACATCTTGAGCGCCCTCGACAATCCCCTGCACGATCAGGAAGTCGGCTCGGCCGACGCCACCCAGGACACCACGCGCATTGACGACGTGCGCATCGGCGCGGTCCGTCCGCTGATTTCCCCCGCGCTGCTGCAGGACGAACTGCCGGTGCCGCCCGCGGTGCAGTCGCTGGTCGAGAAGACTCGCGTCGAAATCGCCGACATTCTGCACAGCCGCGACGACCGGCTCGTGCTGATCGTCGGCCCCTGTTCGATTCACGACCACGACCAGGCGATCGAATACGCGCGCAAGCTGAAGGCCGCCGCCGATCACTACCGGGACGATCTGCTGATCGTGATGCGCGTGTACTTCGAGAAACCGCGCACGACGGTGGGCTGGAAAGGCTACATCAACGATCCGCGTCTGGACGGCAGCTTCCGCATCAACGAAGGCCTGCGTCTCGCCCGGCAATTGCTGCTCGACATCAACGGTCTGGGCCTGCCCACGGCGACCGAGTTTCTCGACCTGTTGAGCCCGCAATACATCGCCGATCTGATCGCGTGGGGTGCGATCGGCGCGCGCACGACCGAGAGCCAGAGTCATCGTCAGCTCGCGTCGGGCCTGAGCTGCCCGATCGGCTTCAAGAACGGCACCGACGGCGGCGTGCAGATCGCCGCCGACGCGATCGTCGCGGCGCGTGCGAGCCACGCGTTCATGGGCATGACGAAAATGGGCATGGCCGCGATCTTCGAAACGCGCGGCAACGACGACGCGCACGTGATCCTGCGCGGCGGCAAGAAAGGGCCGAACTACGACAGCGCGTCGGTGCAGGCGACCTGTGAAGCGCTGAGTTCAGCGGGTCTGCGCGAGCAGGTGATGATCGACTGCTCGCATGCGAACTCGAACAAATCGCACTTGCGGCAGATCGAGGTCGCGGACGATATCGCGCGGCAACTGTCGGAGCGCGAGCGCCGCATCATCGGTGTGATGCTCGAAAGTCATCTGGAAGAAGGCCGTCAGGATCTGAAGGCCGGTGTGCCGTTGCGTTACGGCGTGTCGATCACGGATGCCTGCGTGAGCTGGGCGCAGACCGAACCGGTGCTCGCCACGCTCGCCGAGGCAACCCGCAAGCGTCGCGCGGGCTGACAGGGCAACGCACGGACCGCCCGATCGCGATGGCCGCGGCGGGTCCGCTTTAGACTCGATCGAAGCCGGTCGAGCCCACGAACGCCTGGCTCAAGGAGCCAGACACACGCGCCGCACCAGCTGCCGGCGAATCGCCTGGCCGGGCTGGGCAGCGCGTGATCCTCACGCCCGACGCATCACTCACGCGCGCCTCACAGCGGGGCTGCGGCGCGCATCGCGAATGCTCCGGCGTGAAGCGCGTTGCTTACGACGCGTTGACGGCTTCCTTGAACGCCTTGCCTGCGGTGAACTTCACCGTCTTGGCCGCGGCGATCTGGATCTCTTCGCCCGTCGACGGATTGCGCCCCACGCGTGCCGCGCGCGCGCCGGTCGAGAACGAACCGAAACCGACCAGTTGCACCGTATCGCCGCTCACCACGGCCTTGGTCACTGCCTCGACGATCGCGTCGATGGTCTGGCCGGTTGCCGCTTTGCTTTCGCCCGTCGCTGCGGCGACTGCATCAATCAGTTCCTGTTTGTTCATAGCACTTCCCGTATGGTAATCATGGAACCGGCGCCATCTGAGGCGCCGGGACCGACACACTAACGCATAGGCGCACCTTCGCGCAAACCCTTGGTGTAAGGCTTGTATCAAGGCGGAGGCGCGGGTTTGACGTTTTTGCGCCCCAAACTGCCATAAGAATCGCGAGCTTATGCGCGCGCGCCGCCTTATGAGCGTTCGCCGTGCATCACAATCCGTTGCAATTTCAGTACTTTAGGTCGCGTTACGCGATCCCGCGCCGGCTTCCCGATGACGATAGCCCTTTTCGCGATGCGCGGGCGCGCCATTTGCGTCACATGTCACAAGTTAACTATCGGCAAGACATAAAGAAGTGAGAATTCGCCACTTTGCAACATGCGCGCTGCTCGCCGCGTTGTCGTCGGCGGCGGCCGCGGCCGACGACAACGCGTGCGCGACCCTCGTCGGTGCGACGAACTCCAGCGCCGCGCAGAGCTTTTCGCTACGCGACGGCGAACCGGTCGACTTCGTTGGCGGCGGAAAAACCGTGCACGGCAAGCTGCTCGTGTTCAGCGACGGCGACGTGTTTCGCGCGTACTGGCAGCCCGATGACAGCCCGGAAAAATACGTGCTCGCGAATGCTGGCGCCGACGCGGTCCGGCTCGTCTCGGCCGCGCCGCGTGGCACGCCCGCGCCGGCCGGCCAGCCCGGCACCGCCATGCGGCCGCAGCGGGTGCTGTCGTGCCCCACGCTTTGAGCATGCGCGAAGGCCGCCTTTTGCTCGAGTCTCGCGATCGGCATCCGGCACAAACGTCTGGTTCCGGCGCCGCCAACACGCGCCGCCAGGTAGTACTTACCGCCCGACTATCCGTAAGCGCGCAGCCGGGTTCACGAACCCTTGACTGCGATGCTCCGTTCCCCCTTTGAGCGCTCAAGTTAATCAGCCTCGCGCCGATATAAACAGCTGCGTTTAGCGCGCAAACGTTAAAGGGATGGCGATGGCTTGGCTTGCGAGATTGAAAAGGGTACTGTCGGTCGCCGAGGGTGACCGGGAGCTGATGCGTGCGCAGTTGCACGCGTTCCGCCGCCAGGTACCGCTTCTCTACTTCATCCTGCTCGTCAACACAGCGGCGGTGGCGGCGACGCATCTGGACAGCGCGCCGGCCTGGCTGTCGATGTATGTGCCCGGCACGCTCGGCGCGCTGTGTGTGTTTCGCTGCGTGCGCTGGTGGCGCAAACGCAACCATAAGATGACGGACGCTCAGGCGGTCCGCGAATTGCGCAGCGTGACATGGATCGTCGGCGTGTTCGGCGTCGCGTTCAGCGGCTGGTCGGTGCTGCTGTTTCCGTACGGCACCGCTTACCAGCAGGGGCAGGTCGCGTTCTATATGGCGACGACGCTGGTCGGCAGCATGTTCTGCCTGATCCATCTGCGCAAGCCCGCACTTCTGCTGCTTTGCATCGTCATCCTGAGTTTCTCCGGCTTCCTCGTGTCGAGCGGCTCGCCGGTGTTCTTCGCGATGGCCGTCGACATGGCGCTGGTCGGCGTCGCGCTCGCGGCGGTCATCCAGCTTTACTGGCGCACCTTTGCAGACGCGGTGCACGCGCAACGCGAACTGCAGGCAAGCCAGCACAACACCCAACGGCTCAGCGACGACAACTACCGGCTCGCGAGCATCGACAGTCTGACCGGCCTGCCGAACCGGCGCAGTTTCTTCGCGGCGCTGAACGCGATATCGGAGCAGGCGCTCGAAACCGGTGGCGGCTTCAACGTCGGCCTCATCGATCTGGACGGCTTCAAGCAGGTCAACGACATTTACGGTCACGCGAGCGGCGACCTCGTGCTGCAGGAAGTCGGCACGCGGCTCGTGTTGATCGGCGAAACGGGCCTGATGTTCGCGCGTCTGGGCGGCGATGAATTCGGCGTGCTCGTGCGCCACAAGGTGTCGAACGAAGCGCTGGTCGAGTTGGGGCAGCGTATCTGCGATGCGCTCAGCCAGCCTTATCAAGTCGCCGACAATGTCGCGGAGCTGTCGGGCACGATCGGCTGGGCCGCGTTTCCCGACGCGGGCTCGACGGTCGCGCAGGTGTTCGAACGCGCCGACGCCGCGCTCTATGTCGGCAAGGAAAACCGCCGCGGCATGCCGGTGATTTTCTCGACCGAACACGAAACGCAGATGCGGCGTCTAAGCCTCGTCACGCAGGAGCTGCGCCATGCGGACCTCGAAGCGGAACTGTTCCTCGAGTTCCAGCCGATCTACGATCTGCTCACGCGCCGGCCGATCGGCCTCGAAGCGCTCGGTCGATGGCACAACGCGCGGCTCGGCATGGTCAGGCCGGAGGAATTCATTCGGATTGCAGAGCGGACCGAGCTGATCCTCGGCATCACCGACGTGCTGCTGCGCCAGGCGCTCGCCGAGGTCGCGCACTGGCCCGCCGATCTGTATCTGTCGTTCAACCTGTCCGCGATCGATATCTCGACGTCGGCGCGCGCGCGCCGCCTGATCGACATTGTCGCGGCAAGCGGCGTGTCGCCGCATCGCGTGACGTTCGAAATGACCGAAACCGCGTTGACGCGCGATTTCGAGCAGGCGCACAGCGCGATGACGATGCTGAAGCAGGCCGGCTGCCGGCTGTCGCTCGACGATTTCGGCACCGGCTATTCGAGCCTCAGCTACGTGCATCGGCTGCCATTCGACACGATCAAGATCGACCGCAGCTTCGTGAGCGACGTCGATACCAATAGCGCCTCGAAGAAGATCATCAAATCCGTGATCGACCTATGCCGCAACCTCGGGCTCGAATGCGTGGTGGAAGGACTCGAAACACCGTTGCAGGCCCAGGTCGTGAAGGCGCTCGGCGCGCGCGCGGTGCAGGGCTATCTGTTCTGCCTGCCGATGCGGGCGAGCGCGGTCGGCACGTTTCTGTGGACCTCGCTCGCCCAGAGCCACGCGGCGCAGACGCATTCGTAGCGCTCGATCGCTCCATGGCAGCGCCGCTCAATACGCCAGCTTCGGATACCAGTCGGTGCCACGGCCGCCCGGCGTCATGTCGAGGATCGTCCACAACGGCATCAGATCGGGCGCGCCGCGCGGGTCCTGTCCGGGGTCCGACGTCGACGGCCCCATCTCCTCGGCCCAGAAGTGCCGCACGACGCCGCCCGTGCGCGTGAATACGTTGAGCGCGGGAAAGTCGTCGCCGGCGGGATCTTCGGCCGCGTAATCGCGATTGAACGTGTTGCCGCCCGACGAATACAGCCGCAGATGCCGCCAGCCGCGCTCCTGCCTGAACGCGACGAGCCTGTCGATCGGCGAGCGGCCGATCACCGCGAACGCGACGCGCTGCAGGATATCGGGCATTTCGCCGTCCCACGCGCTCAGTAGCGACGTGCACATCGGGCACGGCCGCGCGCGTTGCGGTCCGAACATCCAGTTGTAGGTCACGAGCGTGTCGTGCGCGCCGAACATCTGCGATAGCGTGACCGGGCCCGCTTCGCCGTCGAAGCGGTAATCCTCCGGCACGACGCCGCCCGCCGGCAGCGCGCGACGCTGCGCGGCGACACGCTCGATCTGGCGGCGCAGCTCGATCTCCTCGGCGAGCAACGCGTTGCGCGCGCGTCGATATTCGGAGCTCTCGCCGGGAAAGCGCGAGGGCAAGTCGGCCAGTTCGCGGGCCGGTTTCAGCGTATGCATCGAAGTGTTTGCGTCGTTCATCAGTCATCTCCTTGCGAGAAATCGTCAGAAAAACGGACGGAAGACGAGCGGGCATCGTCGCTTTGCCGCCCTTCCTGTAGGGACGACGAACGAGGCCGCGGAAAATCGACAGGCCTCGCCATGATTTTGCAGCGGCGGCTTTTTGCGGCGATTTTGCCGGCGGTTTGACCACCCACTCGCCAGGTGCCGGCGCAAGGTATGCTTGCGCCAACCAGCAAGTTCGTTACACCCGCCAACACCACCCGGCACGCGCGCCACGCACGACGCGGCGCCTTGGGGAACGCACATGCCGCTTCGTCTGCCACCCCTGCCCGCGCTTCGCTTTTTCGAAGCGGCCGGCAGGCATCAAAGTTTCAAGCTCGCCGCCGCCGAGCTGAACGTCACGCCGAGCGCGATCAGTCACGGCATCGTCGGACTCGAGGGAGCGCTCGGCGTCGAACTGTTCGTGCGCGAGCCGCGCGGCATCTCGCTAACGGCGATTGGCGCGGATTATCTGTCGTACGTCTCCGAGGCGTTTTCGCTGATCGCGATCGGCACGCAACGTCTGCCCAATCATCGCGCGGATCGGCCGATCGCGCTCAGCTGCGCGCCGACCTTCGCGTCGCGCTGGCTGCTACCGCGCCTCGCCGGTTTTCGCGCGCGCTGGCCGCATGTCGTCGTGAGCGTGGACACCTCGCGTCGCCAGGTCGGCTTTCCGGTCGACGGCTTCGACTTTGCGATCCGCATGAGTCGCGCGCCGGTCGCCGGCACGGCATGGACGCGGCTGTTCGGCGAGCGCTTCGTGCCCGTGTGCAGCCCTGCTTATCTGGAAACGCTGCGCGACGAGCGCGGCGTCCCGAGCCTGCCACGCGCGACGCTGATTCACGTGAACGCCGCGAGTGAAGACTGGCAGGCGTGGCTCGACGCGACCGGCACCGGCGGCATCGATACAGGCGGCGGCTTGCACGTCGACACGATCCAGCTTGCCTTCGAGGCGGCCAGCATGGGCCTCGGCGTCGCGCTCGGCCGCAAGCCGCTGGTCGACGGCGATCTGGCGAGCGGCGCGCTGGTCGAGGCTTGCGCGGCCACCGTCGCATCGACTACCGCCTACTGGCTGGTCAGCGCGGAGAATGCGGACAGCGCGATCCGGCGGCCCGAGCTCGCCGATTTCAAACGTTGGCTCGTCGACGAAGCGGCGGCCTTCGACGCGCATGCGGACGCAGCGGCGGACGACGACATAGCAGCGCATAGGTGAGCCACACTCACCTGTCGTCGAAATCTTTTCCTTTGCCCGCTGCGCGGCGGGCTGCGACGATGGTGGCCAAGGAGGAGCCGCCATGTCGACGACCCATAGCAAGCAACCCGCCCCCGCCCTCGCTCCGGCGACGACCGTCACCACGACGCTCGTGATCGTCGCCGGTGCGCTGATCCTGAGCGCCGCGATGGGCATCCGCCAGACCTTCGGCCTGTTCATCGGCCCGTTCTCGTTCGATCGCGGTCTGCCGGTCACGCTGATCGCTTTCGCGATCGCGCTGCACAACCTCGTGTGGGGCTTCGCGCAGCCGTTCGCGGGCGCGGCCGCCGATCGCTATGGCTCGGCGCCGGTCGTCGCGTTCGGCGCTTCGACGTTCGCGTCCGGCCTCGCGCTGTCGGCGGTCGCCCCGAGCGGTGCGCTGCTGGTGACCGGCATGGGATTGCTGGTCGGCATCGGCGTGAGCTGCGCGACCTTCGGCGTGGTGTTGCCAGCGGTCGGCCGCGTTGCGTCGCCGGAGAAGCGCAGCGTCGCGATGGGGCTCGTCAGCGCCGGCGGCTCCGCCGGACAGGTGCTGATGGTGCCGCTCGTACAAGGCATCCGGCTGCATTCGGGCATCGCGACATCGCTATTCGTGCTCGCTTTCGCCATGCTGCTGATCGCGCCGCTCGGCATCGTGCTCGACCGGCGTGCGCCGATCCACGCGACGGCTCAGGCGCGGTTCGAGGACGCGCCCGCGGCGCCGCTGCGCGAGGTTCTGTCACAAGCGATGCGCCATCGCGGCTACCGCTTGCTGACGCTCGGCTTCTTCACCTGCGGCTTTCAGCTCGCGTTCATCGCGACGCATCTGCCCGAGTATCTGACGCTGTGTCATATGCCGATCGGGCTGGGCGCCACCGCGCTTGCGCTGATCGGCCTGTTCAACATGGCGGGCAGTTGGGCATGTGGTTGGCTCGGCGGCCGGTTCCGCCAACATCATGTGCTCGGCTGGCTTTATCTGAAAGGTTTTAGCAACCTGATACCTGTCAAATGAGGCTGCAGACATACTCTAACGTCCCGCGATTCCTGATTTGACACGTCAGCGGTATCAAATGTGGAAACGCCCTTGGCTGCGTCCTGCGAAGTCAACTGCAGCCATAAACACTGCCGAGCGACACCCGGCGCAACCCATGGACACACTTCCGACGGGCGTGTCTCCCAGACGGCCCCAGCATTCCAGCATGGCCGTCGATAGCCGCATCGCTGAAGGCGCCGTAGATACCAGTCAACATTGCACGAAGGGCAAGGCCTCGACGGTCGTCTTCATTTTTTGCTCGTGATCGCGCATTAGGTATTGCGAGGACGACCGGGTTTGTGGAGTTCCGATTCCAGTTGCTCAACTGTGCTCGGGCAAGTATCACACCATCGGATTCGAACGGTCATTCGACTAATGCCATCACCTCGAAGTTGAGCTGGTGCGCACCCTTGGGTCCGCTGCTTCGTCGCTGGTCCAGTCAGGCGATCGCTAGCAAACGCGGCCTCGGCCGCCTGGAGGGCCGCTATCAATGATCTTGACCGTTACGGTCACGCAACCCTCGTCTCGACTACGAGCTGCCAACATACCGCATAAGGATGGTCGCAAGTCTTCGTCCAAACGATGACGCGAGACGACGTATCGTCGATGTGCAAATCTGACTTCGGAACCGGGTCCCGCCAGTCGGCAGGCAGATGTATGTCACCACTGAAGACCGATCCTTTCTGACTTGTATCAAGACCCCAACGATGAAAGCCGATAGGCTAGAAATACATACGTGTGTGACGTCCACGGCGACGCCTATCTGTCAATCAAACTTTTACTGCCAGCAACTTGCACTCGCATCCGGGTGCCCGATACCGTTCGCTCGCACCTAGCGGCGGGTTGGATGAAGTGGAGAGACTCATGAAGGCTTCTACACCTTGCATCCTGGTGACCGTGCTCGCTGCGATGAGTGCCGGACTCAGCCCGAATGTATCCTGCGCCCAGGCGCTCGACGCGCAACTGGACTGCAAACTGAGCGCACATGACTTTATCGCTCCGCTCCTGGAAAATCACGACATCGAGCCAATTCCCATGCACGTCGAAGCGAATTCGATCAACGCATTTCGAGCGGTTCACGACAGGAAATTGACGGCCTTTGGTTTTCACGTCTACGCTGTCTTAGGATATGCACACGACGATGCCATATTTGAGCAGGGAACCGGTCAACCCATTGACCATTCAGCGTATGGAGCTATAGTGCGCGGCCCTAACGAACAGGTGGAATCACGCGCACGCGAAGAAGGCAGTAGCGCTGTCGTTCATCAAGTGATTCCCTTTTTGCTTACCGCAATTCTCTGCGACGGCCAGTAACGGGTTGCGCTGTAACGGATAATGTATATACGAGGGCTGCGCGCCGCTCGAAGCACTCACGCCATCCGCAACGCTGCCTTAACCTGGCACACACAGACACCAGCCAGCTTTGAATCACAATGGGCATTTTGCCGTTACGCGGAACGCCGGTGCCAACGAAGTCCGGCGCGAAAGACATACATCAGCGTCATTGCGATTCCAACGACGGTAAAGCACAGCAGCCATGCGTAGGGAACCACCTGACTGAACTCGTCGGTCCGATGCTGGACGATCGATGCCCGGTAGGAATCCGGGTCATTTGCGGCATCCGGTGCTGAGATCCGATACACGAAGAATGTCTGGCAGACTTCACTTTGCGGTTGCGCCGCGAGCCCCGGCGAGCCGGCTGTCATATCGCGAACCTCGGCACACTCCGGCGCCGCCATGCCAACCATAATCGAGGCGTCGGCCGGGTTATCGTATATCGAGCCGGCCCATGTCATGGCGATTGCAAGCAGTGCGCTCAACGCCGTCGCCACAAGCAACTTCTTTAGCAGTCGATACCCCAGACGCCCGCCCGTGCTGTGCATTACGTCGCTCCTTCGCTTCGTGCTGAACTTGTGCGAGTTATCAGAATAGTTCGAGCCTCCTAGGTGCGATTGAGCCAGATCAAAGGCAAATTCTCCATCATCGACGATTCCACGCGCAAGGCTATCCGGCCCGTCGGCCAGCGCCGCGACTGCGCCAGATCTTCAACAAAAACTAAAGAGCGCCGCGATGTCTGATCGCCTCCAATGCCCGGGCATTGCCCTGTTCGGCAGACTTGCGGTACCACCTCGCTGCTTCAGCGTCGTTCCTGACGACGCCGTAGCCTTTCTCGTACATGACGCCCAAGTTGTATTGCGCGATGGCATAGCCCTGTTCGGCGGCCTTGCGATACCAGCTCACCGCTTCGGCATCGTCCCTGGGCGCGCCAGCACCCGATGCATACATGCAACCGAGGTCGTTTTGCGCGACCGGCAGACCCTGATCAGCTGCGAGGCGATACAGTTTCATGGCTTGCGCATCATTCTTGCCGACGCCCTCACCTAATCTATACGCATTGGCAAGTTTGTTTTGCGCGTCGGCCAGTCCCTGATCGCCCGCTCGCCGCCACCAGTACAGTGCTTCAATCTGATTCTGGACGACACCACTACCCGTCTCATAAGCGACGCCCAGGTTGAACTGCGCGTCTGCCAAGCCTTGCTCAGCCGCCTTTCGAAACCACATCGCCGCTTCGTTCTCGTTCTTCCCGCCCCCCGTGCCCTTCGCGTACATAACACCGAGACTGTTCTGCGCGACAGCCAATCCCTGATCGGCCGCTTTGCGGAACCACCACACAGCTCGGACATCGTCCCGCGTGACACCTAGGCCCTCCGCGTAGATAACGCCCAGTTGCTCCTGAGCGAGCGCATCCCCCTGCTCCGCCAACTGGCTAACAGCGAGGACTTGCTCGGTCAGTTCGATATCACGGCTGATGGGTTTGCTATTCGCGTTCGCAAGCGGAGCCAGAACCAGACAGAGCAGGGACACGACAATACGTGCGGACTGGATCATGTTTTCCCAAGCCTCATGCCGTTGGATGACCGGCGGATCGATGTCGGTAGCGCACGTTCTTCATGTCTCTGCATTTTCCGCTACCCGTCGTGCACACGGCAGCCTTAACTTGCTTTCGAGCGTGGCAAGCAGCGATTTAACGCAACGATTCGTTCTACAGCACCACTCCCGTTGGGCTGAAATACCCGCTTCGAGGCCGGACGCCGTTCAAGCGCTTCCGATTCGACCGGGGTGTCGGCCCCCACGACCGCGCGCAGGCCCATGCCGTGCTCTTCGAGCAAAGCGAGATCGGCCGACCCGATGCGACTCGGAGAAACAAGTCGATCTCACGGTCGAACAAGCGCAGATGGGCCAACGTGTTTGCGGCCCCGTCGAATTTCCCCGCGAAGCGTACTCCCGTCGCGAGGCTCTCGTCGATGCCGCCGCAAGCGACCTTCCTGATTGCCTCGACAAGATCCCCAGGTGGGTCGCTTTTCCCGACAAATGAAGACGATAGGCAGTGCCGCGTCCAGTCGACGCTGTAATTCCAGTCCGTTCATATCCGGCAGATCCACGTCGAGTAGAAGACAGGCGGGGTAACTCGACAGGTCCGCGTCATTCAGAAACGCGGTCGCGCAGTCGAACTCCTCGGTCCGATAGCCGGCGGAGCTCACGAGGCGCCGTAATGCGCGCCGCACTTCGGCATCATCGTCTACGATGAAAATAACGGGACCAGGATCCATTATGGTTTTTGACAGGGACGGTTCGACACCGTCGCGCGCTCCGATGGCAGGGAGACGTAAAACGACGCGCCCCGGTCTGCATTGTTTTCTGCCCAAAGACGACCGCCGTGAGCATTCACGATATTGCGGCTAATCGACAGGCCCAGCCCAAGCCCGTGAGGCTTGGACGTAAAAAACGGTTTGAATATCTTGTCCAGCTGGTCCCCGGTCAACCCTTGTCCACGGTCGATGACCGCGATGCAGACAGTCTCATGACTGCCTTGCGCGACCTGCACCGTCAACACGCGGTCGTCGGCCTGACAGTCGTGCATCGCATCGAACCCGTTGAGCATGAGGTTGAGCACAACCTGCTGCAACTGGACCTTGTCGCCCAGCACAGCAGGAAGATCTACCGCGACGTCGAGCGTCACGAGGATCTTGCGAACGAGCGCGTCGGTGTGCACAAGCTGCACTACGTCGCGGGCAACGCTCCCCACGCTGATCGACTGCAACTCCACGTCGCCTTTCTTGACTAGCGTACGGATGCGCCGAATGATCTCGCCGGCGCGACAGTTGTCGGACACGGCATCCCTCAGGCATTCGCGTACCTCGACGAGATTCATCGGGTCCGCCTCGATGAACCTTTGTGCCGCCTGCACATTACTGCGAATCGCGGTGAGCGGCTGATTCAGCTCGTGCGCCAACGACCCGGCCATTTCCCCGAGCGCAGAAATGCGTGTGAGGTGAGCCATTTCCTCCCTGTTACGATGAAACTCGTGCCAGCCGCTTCCGTCGACAATCACGAGAAGCCGTGCCAACCCGCGCTCTCCCCGCCAACGGCTCGTTGTCACTTCCACGGGAAATTCGTGCCCGTCACTACGTCGAGCAATGAGAGGTTGTCTTGCATGGGCGGATGAAGCTGGCGCACTGCCAGCACGCTCCAGCGCTGCGCCCGCTTCATCCGGCCGGAGATGCGGAAACAGCAGGTGCTCGGACGCGCCGATCAGTTCGTCATTGCTGTATCCGAACAGCTCGATTGCCTTTGCGTTCACAAACACGATCTTGCCATCGGCGCTGATGGCGCCGATCGGCAGCGGAACCAGTTCAAACGCCTCACGAAGGCTGGTCTCCTCGGTCAGAATCCTATGGCTTTCCCTGATACGTCGGCCAAACCACCGAATGCGCTTGTCGACTTTTTCTGCGAGCCGCATCACGATGCCGAAACGTGATCCGCTGCCGGCGATCGGCTGGCTCCGGCCGGATTCTGACTCTCCAGCAGCACTGCGCAGTCCCGACAACATGTGAACCCCAGCGTATTGGTCGTCACCGGCATAGCGCGACGATGGTAACGCGCTGACCTGCGTGGCGCACGCATACGCTTGTATCGACAATGCTGGAACGTACGACGGTGGCATGGTAACGAGTGAAGAGGCCAGATTCAGGCAGAACTCAATGGCTTTCATGACCAATGTCTCCGATAGGGCTCGAAGCGGCAGCATTCACTGGCTATTGCGTACGCTTACGTACCAGGTTGGAAGGCAGACCTCGAGGCCGAACACGGTGCCGGTTTTGTGATCGTCAATGCTGAAGTCGTTTGATAAATCTCGTCGAAAGTCGCGGCGTCGATACAGATGCGCATGATGTCGCTTTCTGCATGATGTCGCTTTCTTCTAGTAGTAACCTTAGCCGCATACGAGGGGGTTATTTTGATCCTCGTCACTTTTTCTTGGTTAGCGGCCTGGCGTTTACCCTTTGAACAGCGCGCCAGCTTAACCGCAGCTTCCAGGGGCCAAAAGTTATTGAACCACTATTGCTGGCCGTCAACTGCGCCGCTTTTGCGGTTAGTGCCGCTTAGGCAAGCGTTCACTCCTGTAAGCAGCAGCCAGAAGTGCTTTGTGCATCAGCCTTCGTAACATCGTTGTGGAAGCAATATGACCATCAAGCCGGAGACGGACCGCCTCTCGAAAGGAGAGCAAATCAGGCTTCTTGCCCACTTTCCCTGTTTGGCCCAACCACCTGATGTTCCGGCGCGCTATCGCCCAGCGGCGCAATAGCGGCCGCATAGCGGTTGATGCCGTGAAGCGCGCTCAATCCATGCGCCATGATGCTGAGCAGCACTGTCGCAACGACTGCGACCTTGATCGTCGGCTCTCCCGGCAAGCCCGTTTCGCCCTCGAGATAAACGAGTGCAAGAACGATGGATGCGAGTCCCCTTGGACCGAACCAGCCCATGAACAGGACGGTCGGCCGGCTAAGACCCGTACCTGCCAGCGCAATCGCTACCGGAATCATGCGTATCACAGTCAGGCTAAGCACGCTGTATGCGATGATGACAAAGCTGAATTGCGCCCAGAACCGCGTGACAATCAAACCAAAGAGGAAGAAGACGAAAAAATTGAAGAGCTGCCCCCATTCCTCCGTGAATTCGACACTGTGTCTTCCCACCTCGCTGAAGCCCACCTGAGTGGCAAGCCCGGCCACGAATGCGGCAATGAACATGCTCGCGCCAGTTGCGTCCGACGCCAGTACGCAGGCAAGCGGCAGCGCCACCACGCCGAGTTGCGCCACGGGTTCGGTCATCCACTCCTTGCGGCGGGCAAGGGCTAGCAGCCAGCCGCCCGTCAGTCCGATACCGAGTCCGATCAGCGCCCCGTAGCCTAGCTGCCGGATCAGAAAGTGGGCAAGCATTGCGCTGCCGGCGCTTTCCTCACGGGCCACCGCCAACGCGATGAAGAACATCAGGAAGGGAACCGAGAGTCCGTCGTTGAGACCGGCCTCGACGTTCAGCGCCTGACGAATCCGTTGCGGCACAAGCGGGCTATTCACGATTACCTGTCCGAGTCCAGCGTCCGTCGGCGCCAGAATTGCGGCAACGATACATGCCTCCCACCAGGACAGTGTCGAGAGAACACCCTTGGCACACAACGCACCCAGCGCGATGGTAAGCAACATGCCTGTACTCAGCAGACGAACAGGCAGGCTGGTGTAGCTCTTCAGCATCCGCAAACTGACTCGGGAAGCGTCGGTGAAAAGCGTCATGACGAGCCCGAGTTCCGCAACCAGCAGCACGTCCTTTTGGTCGAGCGCCAATTCGTGCAGCGTTTCGGGAAAAGACGCCATGAACGCTCCGACCGCGGTAAACAAAATGGGCGCGGTGAGAACGGTCCGCTCCAGCCGTCTCGCGATGAGGCTATAGAGAAACATGAGTAAGATAAACGCCGCCATCAGAACCATCAGTCAAGTCTCCATTTACGAAGCGCGGACCTGTCATTCTGTGGTCGGTCTTCTCGGGCACGCGAAGTACTGACTGGGAAGACTACGTAGCGCGCGTCGACTCTTTCCGACCCAAACCATGTGAGCACATAATTTTCGACGGCGATCATCTGCCCTGGGCGGCCGCTACGCGTCCAGCCCTTACCGCAGCCTTCAGGGCCGACCAGTCAGCCTCGTTCTGTTCGGCGTACGCTCGCGCGAACACCTCGATAGCGTCGTCGAATGCTTCGGACTTGCCGAGGTATCCGCAAATCAGCGCAGGGTCGCCTGCCTTTGCCATTGCGTGGGCGAGCGCGTGGCCGCAAGATACCGCGTATTCACTGAGATCTTCGGGTTCAAAGGTGCTGAAATCGAATGCGCCCTTCATGTCGCGCAACTGCCGCACGTAAAAATCTATGCCCGTCACGCGCGCCCTGGACCAGCCGAGGAAAATATCGCTGGCTGATTGCAGCAGGCGCTGGCCGGTCACTACGCGCTCGCCGTGGTTTGCAAACTCGCTGGCTGGAAGGTATTTCTCCAGCACCGAGGCCTGCGCTTCCTTGACCTGCAGGAACAACGGACTCGTTCCGTCTGCCATGAACAGCGCGACATAACAGCGGGTGCCTACCGAACCAACACCGACCACTCGTAGTGCGACGTCGACCAGTTCGTAGCGGTCGAACAGCGCGCGCCGGTCCATGAGTAGCGTTGCCCGGTACTCCGCAATAAAGCGGCGGATCGTTGAATCGAACTGACTGGCTTCACGCGGATTGGCTGGGGCAAAGTGGTAGACAAGTGGCGGTTCATCCTTGATGCGCAACCTCCCGTTAACCGGTTCGGTCGTATGGCTCGCCACGGTGCGAGACGACTGGCTTCTAGCCTTGCTGATGACGGTCTGCTCTTTCCTGCGCTCCGCCCGCGTGTCGGCCAATGCCAGCATCTGGTCCGCTGAAAACTGGTAATACCACACGTCAAGCGTGTCCATCTTGCTGAAGTCGTCGATACGCTGCCGAAAGGTGGAGCACAAGCGACGTATCACGTCGCGCTGCGTGCGCGCGCCAAAGCCCCGCTCGCGCGCGGCCACCAAAAAGGACGTGGCAAGCCGCCGGACATCCCAGTCAAAGGGGCCACGCAGTGTTTCATCGAAATCGTTTGGACCAAACAGTATCCGCCGCTCCGGACTCGCAAAGAGCCCAAAGTTGGCCAGATGGGCGTCTCCGCTGAGATGCACAATGACATCCGTGCGAGGCCAACCTGACAGATCATGTGCCATCAGGGCTGCTGCGCCGCGATAGAACGCGAACGGACTGGTGAGCATGCGGCCGTAACGGATGGGGATGAGATTCGGCAAACGGCCCACGTTGGATGCCTCGAGCAAAGCAATCGGGTCACGATCCACGCGTTTGCATACAGCGAGTTCGGCGCGTGGCACCCTCTGCCGCGCCGCCTTTCCAGCTGCGATCCGCGATGCGCGCGAACCTCTGCCATTAAATTCGCTGGGCAAGTCCTCTGCGCCTTCTTGCTTCGTATCAGCGTGCAAAACAGGCGCGACGCCTGGTATCGTGTCCATGATTTTCGGCACGGTAACTCCTTCACTCGGACTAACCAGCAAAAGCCGTTTCACGCTGACTTATCGCCGGTCACAGGCGGTGGCGGTGGAGCATCGCGCAAGGCGTCGACCACAGCATCGACCGTCGGAAAAATTTCCTGGCGCGCAGCATCCGGCCCGCCGGATCCGCGGTAGCGTTCAAGCTCGACTCGCACCCCCTCCGCAACGGCCACCGACGCAATACCGATACCGCGCCGGAGGAGTTCGTCGCGCAACTGGAGCAGCATTTTCCCAGCGGTAAAGTCGATGTTATGAACTTCGGACGCATCGACCACAACCCAGCGGACTGGTGATTGTGCGCCCTCCACCAGCTTCAGGATCTCTTCCATGAAGCGACTGGCGTTTGCATAGAAAACGTCTGCTTCGAAACGGTAGACGACGACACCCGGCACAGCAAACACGTTGGGGGCCACCGGGTGTGCCTGCCACTGCCCACCCGCATCGCGCGTCAGCACACGTGTACGTAGCCGATAGCTATGGCGCGCATGATCGATGAGAGAAAGTAAAACGGCGATGAGGATGCCGTGCTTGACATCGACGAACACGACCACGCCCGCAGTGATCAATGCAAGGACGAATTCGTCTTTTTGAAGACGGTACAGTTCGCTCATGCCTTTCAAATCAACCAGCTTCACTCCGATCAGAAAGACAATTGCGGAAAGCACTGCAGCTGGCATGAAGCTGAGGGGCTTGGTCAGGAAAAGCAGCACCAGCAATACGATTGCCGCGGTAGTCAGGTGCGCGACCTGACTGCGACCGCCCGCATCATCCACCATCTCCGTTTTGGTCGGACTCCCATTCACCACGAACGTGCCCGTCAAGGCCGCGGCGAGGTTTGCACCCGCAAGGCCGACGATATCGAGATTCGCGTCGACGCGCTCGTTATAGCGGTTGGCGTATGCGCGCGCAGTCGCGATGCTCTGCGCGAGTATGACGATGAAACAGGACGCCGCCGTAGTCAGGACCACGTCGATATCCGCCAGGTGAAATGCGGGTAGGGACAGCGACGGCAATCCACTTGGCACGTTGCCGATGACCGCGATGCCATGCTGCGCGAAATTGAAGACCGAACTGGCTGCGATGGCGCCGACCACGGCGATGAGGGCACCGGGAATGCGCGGCGCAATGCGCTTGCACCCCGCAATTACGACAAGCACCGCTACAGAAAGCGCCAGCGTCGCATACTGCATATCCCCCAGGCGCTGGAAGACCGATGCAATCTGCGCTAGAGGCCCGTGCCCCTCTTTCGACAAACCGGCTAGACCCGCGAGTTCACCTGCCGCCACCTGGATGCCGACGCCTGTCAGAAAACCGATGAGCGCGCTACGTGACAGAAAGTCGGCGAGAAAACCAAGACGAAAGATTCGGGCGAGCACCAGCATTGCGGCCACTGCAAGCGCCACGGTGCTAGTGAGGCTCACGTACTCGGGGCTGCCCAACGCGGCCACCGCCACCAGCGTGCCGGCGAGAATGGCGGCAGTCGCAGAGTCCGCTGCGGCGACCAGGTGGCGCGAGCCACCGAGCACCGCGAATGCGACGAGTGGCAGCAGAATCGTATAGAGGCCCGTGACGGCGGGGGTGCCGGCGATCTTGGTGTACCCCATGACTTCGGGGATGCCGAGCGCGGCCAGCGTGATGCCTGCGACAATGTCATGCGGCAATGCAGCACGGTTAAGCGGCAACAGCCCGCGCAGCAAAGGCAGCCGAGGCAAGCGGGTATCCGTCGGTACGGTCGATTTCATATCGCTACCTTGAGATCGATGCCGAGTTGCGCCACCAGCGCGTTAGCAATCAGGTCATCCGCTATCACCACGTCTGACGCGCCAGCGCTTTCCAGCAGTTCTTTTCGAAGGCTGTTTTCGCCGGACACTGCGATCCTGAGCTTGGGATTGAGCCTGTGCGCCATCAATGTGATCGCGAGATTGGCATTTGCGTCGGTAGACGTCACTACCAGCACCCGGGCCGTATCGAGTCGCGCGTGCCGCAGCACATCGTCAAACACGCCCGGCTCGCCAAGCACGACGAGATACCCCTGTTCGGCAGCCTTGTCGGCAAGAGTCTGATCTGCGACGAGCACCATCACCGTTTCGCCGGCCTCACGCAAACGGGTGGCGACCCGTTCTCCGACCGGTCTGAAGCCGGCGACGATGACGTGGCCGGTGAGATTTTCAAGCTTGCGTGCCATGATCCTGTTCTCCCGATAGGCCATTACGTCATCGCCCGATAGAACCCCGGTAAGCGTTGTCACCGCATAGCCGCCGACCAACAAGGTCGCAAACATCGCCAGCAGCATGAAGATCTTCTGGTCTTTGGCGAAATCGGTGAAATCGCCCAGTGTGGTGATGAGGTTGACCCCGTCCCACACGGCATTGAAGACCTTTGTCGCTAGCGACGTGTGAGATCGGTTCAGCAGCACCAGACCCGCTGTCGCGCCCGTCAATACGAGCAGCAGCAGCCCAATCGAGTGGAGGGCACGGCGCCGCCATTCGCGCACACGCATTGCGCCAAGGCGGGGCTCATCGACACGGTAGATCAACATTCTTCCTCGGGCATCCGTTGATGAGACTGTCCGGGTAGCCAGCCACCCAAGGGCGGCTACCGTTACTGTGATAAATGTCCGGTCTCAATCGGAACAAATGCAAGGTTCGCATCAACATTTTGCTGCAGATGTCTTCTCCGTCGCATGCGTTCAGCTTCGGCGGTGTGGCGTTTTTAACCGTGCTCTTCGAGCTACGTGCATGCATTAATAAAGTCGTGCCGCAGCCCGGTAGCCGAATCGGAGAGAAAGAAATGCCACGATCCAGAGGTCGCGTCGGAATGCCTATCTAGCTAGAGAATGATGGGGCCTTGTCTTCGATCGGTTTAGAAACATGTACAACTTGGGTTCATCGTGAGCGTTTCCCGTCTCAGATCATTGACGCAAATCAAGTCCCGCCGTCTCTTTGACATCGGCCGAAGCTGTCATGCCGATCATCGACCGGCGCGGTTCTGCTGGTCGCCCCTAACCAGCATCGTCACAGACATCGCGGCGATTATAAAAAGCCTCTGGCGCTCGTCGAAGTCGGAAAAATCGACGAGGTTCGTCGTCAGGTTGACCGCGTTCCACATAGCTGCGAACAGTCGCTCGTCAAAGGGCGCGTTCGACTGGTCCAGCAACGTGAGCCCCCACATTGACGCACCAAGCTCTTTGATTACATGCAAATATCGACCCCCAGATTTGTCTGATCCGCACTGCAGGAATCCTCATAAGGGCACGTCGAATCAATGCCCCGGAGACTGCCTGACACGGTCCAGTGGTGACAGCTCCGATGCGCTTGCGTGAGGCGACCGCAGCCGCGCAGGCAGGCGGCCGGCCGGTCAGCAATCATTGGAACCAGACTGTTCTTGATCGACTATCGCGGCTTCACGAATTGAGCAACTGATTTCGAAACAGAGTCACACCAGTCGTCCATGATCGGCTTGACCGAATCGAACGTAATGACGGGCATATTGGATGCAACACGCTGCAGACGCTCACCGGTATGCGAGCGCACGACCTTGGACAAGACCTCCCCGGAGACACTGTCCGTTACCAGTGCCTCGACCAGCAGCTTCGCCTGCTGCGGCGCACCCGCCACGGTATTGACAGCCATCGTGGCGACGAACGCCATCGGCACGACCTGATAAGGTTTGAGCCCCTCCGCTGTGCTGGCGACTCCAGTTACCGCTGCTTGTAGCCTGACCACACCCGGGCCGGGCGTCTCCACCACTCGTACTCTCGCGCCTATCGCCTGTTTCAGGCAAGTGGTGCCGTAGTTGCGTATCTGGTCGAGCGTCGCCTGACTCAGTTGTTCCGTGGGCTCGGCTTTCGGATATATCGTAAGGGGCTCAACTATTACCGCGTTGTAGTTCGCCGGGTTGAGCCTTGGATTGACGTACCTCAGGAACGTTTCCCCATTGGGATCCTTGGTGTCCTGCAGGTTGGAGTAATCTTTCAGAAAGCCTGAGTACTCCGATTGCATCGGCACATTATTGCTCGCGCATCCGGCAACGAGCAAAGCTGCCGTCGCAATCGCAGATGCACCAGAAAAGATCGTCTTACGCATGGTGTCCTCCTCGCTTGGTCGTACCATCGTTCAACAAGAATGGCACGCGTACTTGTCAGCCGCAATTGGACCAAAGTTCATAAGGGACCCGCTTAATTGGCGTTTTTTCGAACTGTTGGAGATTCGGTATGCGCGTCTGCACATCATCGGTTCCATTGGAAATGCTGTCGTAGCCACTCAGGACTGCATCGGTAACCGCGCGTGCTCCCGCTCGACAAGGCAAGCTCGGCGGGCCAGCCGCGAGCGATGTCCCGATCACTGTACGCAGATTGAAACGCTTCGCGGTGAGCTCGGCCACTTACGCAAAAATGGCTGCGGCCGATCAGCGAGGTAGGCACAACTATGCCGCGCCTCCTGCTCGCCAGACCGATTGCGGCTACTGACCGAGAAGAGCGAACGCGGCATGCATCGGCGCTATCGAAAGTCCAATCATCCCATCGAGCGGCGTGCTCATCTCCTCGATCAGAAAAATCGCCCCAGAAGTCGACAGCGCGCCTAGGAACAACGTAGCAATGACCGTCCCATTGAACGGGGCAAACAAGCCGAAAGCGCCGAAAATAATGGACAGCCATAATACCAGCGCGATCAGCAACGGTATCGGGGTCGAGCTCTCCGCCTGCAGCAGCGCCAGCCAGCGCACAGCCAGGATTTCATCCGCGAGCTGAATGGCGCGCGCCTGCAATTGATGCTGCTCGGCATTCGTGGGCGAAAGATCCTCCAGCTTGCGCTGCACCTCTTCGGCCCGGATCACTGCCTTGGGGCCGCCTAGTATCACCCTCTGGGAGGGATCACCGGACGCGAGCATCTGCACCTGTTGGCCGTAGCTCTTCTTGAGCAAGTCGCGAATCTCCTGCGCTTGCGACCCATAGTGAGCCAGCGCGCGATCAAGACTGATGACGTTCGCAGAGTTGTGCACAAGCTCGCTGTTGAGCGTATCGAACGAGTTCTTCGCCGACGAGATCAGCAAGCCGAGCACCAATGCGGCCATCGTCGCGATCAACCCCGTCGCCAGCTTCACGACACCGATCGAGTCATCGCTAAGATGATGGGCCGGTAGCACCCCCCGTAGATACAGCCCAAATAGCGCGCTGCCGAATACACATACAAATACGATCAATGTGATGAAGAGGTGGGTCATCCTTCTATCCCGCATCTACGGTCGTGTAGCGTATTGCATATTCCTACGAATGCGGGAATGGCCCTCGTCGTGGATTGCTTGAACGACACGTAAATAAAAAAGAAGCTCGGACGTGCTGAGTGGGACATCATTTGATCTTCGATATCCTCTGCGCCTGCACACCTAGTCCGGCCATCAATCCGTGATGACAAAAGATGACGGCATAAACATCCGATGTCAGCGAATCGGCCGTCATCGACCTGGCCACGCTCTCATCCACGATCACAATACTCGGACCCACGCCAACGGACCAGTCGTTGCCATTAGTTATATGATTTTGATCATGACACGTGATCCATTCCGGAAATCAACTGGCGATGCGAAGCACTTCCACTTGGAGTTCGTCTTGAGTCAAGTCAATAGTGGTACTTGCTCGCCTTCAATACAATTAGACTTTAGTGCAATAGTTGCTTCGCCAGCGCTTGAAGCGGTCCCCGGCCGGATCATCCGTCAACTATGCAGCGCTGCGGGTTCTTTCGCGACTGGCGGGAGCAACGCGCTGGCCGAGTTGTCGCTTGCCTCAGTGTCCGCCGCATTTGCGTCCTTCGTGCAAGGACAATCCGCACCACATCGTTGCGTCTTCAATTGCACCCCTGACCGTTGGCGCTCTTATAGCAGGTCTTCCCGCTCGGGCTCTTGTAGACGCCCTTTCCGTTTTTGGTCTTGGCCTTTCCGCCGTTGCTTGTCTGGGTCGTCGTGACGCCGGCCTGACTCTTCTGAGCCTTCCATGCACTACCAGTGTTCGGGTTATAGCCGCCGGCTGTCTGTCCGTTGTTGCAAGTCGTGATACCGCGCGCGTTAGTGGTGCACTCCGCGAATACGCTCGACGAGAACACTACACATGCCAACATAACTAAGATTCTCATGGCCACCTCCTGGCTGGGATCAACGCGAAGCCGTCGTATAGCGACGCGCGTTACTGAATGGTAGACGACATTCTCGGCTCATAATGAACACTCCGTATGTCGCTCAGTTTTCGCCCGCGCGGGAACGAAGGTCACGACAATATGTGGGGCTTCGATCGACTCGAATCGCGCGGACAGGTCTGGCCACGATATGAACATCGACTCACTGTCGCAAGCCTTCCGCCGCTTTCTGTACATGAGTTCAGGTGTGGCACTTTTCTTCTCTACGCTGGCGTCTGCTCAGGAACTGGAGCCGCGCACCTATTCGGCTGTTCCAGTCGGCACGAACTTTGTCGTGTTGGACTATGCACGATCGAGCGGCGGCGTCTCGCTCGACCCCGCGATACCCATTACTGACCTCCAAGCGACCATCAATACGTATTCGCTTGGCTATTCCCATAGCTTTGGTGTCGCGGGACATGTCGCCAGCGTCGCTGTATCGGTGCCGTACTCTAATGCCGACCTGAATGGCAACGTCGAGGGAGCGCCGGGACACGCCTACCGGTCGGGACTCGGCGACGTCCATTTCAGGTTTGCTGTGAATATCCTGGGTGGTCCCGCGCTTGCACCGGAGGAATTCGCTCGGCATACGCCCACCACGATCCTCGGAACCAGCTTGACCGTAATCGCGCCGACGGGACAGTACGTGCCGTCCCGTGTGATCAACGTGGGTTCGAACCGGTGGTCGTTCAAGCCCGAGGTCGGGCTGTCGCAACCGCTAGGCAACTGGTTCGTGGAGGGCACGGCGGGCGTGTGGCTCTTCACTGACAATGCGGATTTTTTTGGCGGTAAGCGGCGCAGTCAGAATCCGCTGCTGACCTTCCAGTGGCATGGAGGCTATACTTTCAAACCCGGCCTGTGGCTCGCTGCGGATCTGACCTATTTCACGGGCGGTGAGACAAGCGTAAATGGCGTCAAGGACCAGGACCGGCAAGGCAATACCCGCTACGGCGTCACACTATCGGTTCCACTTTCCACGCAATGGTCAGCGAAGCTTGCGTGGTCGCGCGGCTTGACTACACGCTTCGGCGGCAACTTCCAGACCGTCTCGGTCGCGCTTCAATACCGCTGGTTCAATCGCTGATGCATGCCGCGCATTTTGCGTCCGCATACCGTAGGGCCAGGCGCGCGCATAGCCGCACGCGCAACCGCGCGCCCGTCAACGACGGGACGCCGATCGCCGCTAAAGATTCAAAAGAGCGATCGCATCGCGCATCGGCGTACGCCAGATTTTGACAACGCCGCTGAGCGGCGCAGTCATCTGCCAGGATGAGAAAAAGCGCCTCGGAAGTTGACAGCGCCCCCATTATCACAATCGCGACGATCGCCCCGTTAAAAAGGGCAAACAGGCCAACCGTGCCGAAGATCATGGCGAGCCGAGATACCAGAACGACCGCCAGCGGCACTGAGATGGTGCCCTTCTCTCGCGGCAACCTCAGCCATCGTGCCATGAGCACTTCGTCGACAATCCGGAGGGCGCCCGCCTGGTGTTGACGCTGCTCGTCGCTGCGCGGCGAGAGCGCCTTCAGCTTGCGCTGCAGATCTTCCTCCCGTCCGGCAGCCGCTGGACTGCTGAGCCGCGCTTTCGACGACCTCTCCATTCACTGCGTCGAACTGGACCTTCGCCGAGGAAATCGGCAAGCCATTACTAACGCAGCCATGGTAGCGCTTAGTCCGACCGTCACCTTCAGGAGACCGATTGATTTCTTCATTAAGGTGGTGTTTCGGCAGTACAGCGTAGATATAGATATCGTCCCAGTAGCGCGCTGCCGAATACTCACACAAACACGATGAACGCGATGACGAGGCGGCTCATCCCTCTATTCTTGATCTGTAGTCGTGTACTGGTATCCGAGGTGGATTAATGTGGTCCTGCGGATCTGACACTTGCCGGCGGGCGATGCAGTCCTGAACCGGACAGTGAACACCCGCTCGATCACGCCTTACTGTCGCGCGCAGCAAGGCTATGCCGGCTTCCTCAGGGCGCAGGCACCACGCGGTAGTAGACGCCATTGGCGCCGTAGGCGGGCTGGAACCAGGTGTTCCCGTACAAATAGTACGCGCTGCCATGGACGGTCACCTTCGCGCAGCCGGCGGGCAGCGCGGCATAGATCGCACCCATTGCAAATGTCGAACTGACCGGCGCAGCTACCGGCTGTGCTGCCGTTGCCCCCGCGACAACACCGGCGTTGTAGGCGTTGGATGTCGCTGCAGCATTGTTGGCGTTGGCGATAGCCGCGCCGGCCGCCACACCGACTGCCGCGCCCGCGGCGGCGGCCCCCGCCGTGGACCAGCCGCCACAGTTATAGCATCCGGACCCGTAGTTATTCACGACAACCGGCGGATGGTACGCAGGGTATGCGGCGCCGTGGTAAGTACTGTGATAGGCAGTGGCGCCCGAGGAGTTCGTGTAGGTCGTGTAACCAGATCCCGCCGCGTGCGTCGCCGTAGTGCCATAGTTGTTGGTGGCGGTCGTGCCCTGACCGTAGGTGTGCGTCGCGCTGCCGTATTGATTACTTGCAGTCGTCTGCCCCGATCCCTGAGCGTGCGTCGCCGTGCCGCCATAGCGGCCGGTCGCCGTCGTGCCCTGACCATACGTATGCGTTTCGCTGCCCCCCGCAACGTTGGTGCGGGTCGTAGAATCCGAACCCGGCGCATGCGAAACGCTGCGGCCGTAAGCGCCGGCGTGCGACCACGCGCCGGCCGGCCCTGCTGCGAGCGCCGGCACAAGGAGCGCAACCAGACAGATGACGACTTGTCTCATGACGCGTCTCCTCATTGAGTCTTCTCGGCCCGGATCCTGGGCGGAGGCTTCATTGCTGGCACATTCGTGGCGTCCGGGCGCGCAAACGCAATGCGCGTCGCGTCGGCCGCCAGTGGCGAAACAAAGGCGTCCGCAGGAACGGGGACATCCAGTTTCCAGTTCGAGAGTGCCAGCACGTGGCGCAGGCGGGCGCGGTCGTTGAGGTAGACAGCGTAGATCCGGCGCGGAAGTTTGTCCTCTGCGCCGATCCAGGCCTGCACGAAGACATCGCCCGTAATATAGGCCACCATGTCCGTGGTCGTGTTGTCTACGACCATCGATTGACCGATATAGAACGCAAGCTTCAACCCGTCGGCGATATCCTTGTAGGGATCCGCGACGATCACGTCGGTAAACGGGAAATAGATCGACGCTTGAACGTAGGCCGCCTGTAGCGCGGCGTCGATGGTCGGCGGCGCGTCGGCTATGGCGACCAGCTTCTCCTTCGGTGCGAATGCCATCATGGTCTTACCGTCGTAATAAAACTCCGAAGGTGGCCCGTCGCCAAGGGTGATGACCTTGAGCTTGTCGGGCCGCTGCATCGTGACCTCCGATTTGGTCGAATAGATGAGCGGAGGGCCGAGACGGCTCGGGCTCTCATAGGAGACGACTGCCGTAAACGACATTGACCGGGCAGCCGCAAGGCGGGCGCTCGCCGCCTTCAGGATCTCGATCGCACGTGGCTCAAGCCCGGCCTGGAACGCCGGCGCTGCAGCCTTCGCCGCGGGTCTTGCCGCTGCCTTGTGCGTCTGCTGGGCGTGGCCGCTGGCTGCGAGAAACATGCCCAGCACCACGGCGCTGATACCCCACTTCAGTTTCTCAAAGGTCATCGCAGCCTCGCTGAGTAACCCATTTCTCGGCATGCCCGGAGACGATCACGGAATCATGCCGCACTCAAACATCTTGTTGACAACCGGCGCCGCCACCCTGTTGATGAACTCGGCACGCATCTGCGGATCGTTGCGCAGCAACTGCACGGCACGCTGCTCCTTCTCTGACTTCGGCTGGCCCTGCTTTTGGGCTTTTTCCTGCCATAGCTGCTCGCAGGATGACTGCTGGTACTTCTGGACGACCTTGCCGGCAACCTGGTCCAGGATCGGGTACTGCTGGGCATTGACAACACTCGAGAACAGCAGCGCCGCCCCCAGCGCAAGCCGCAAAATACGCCTGGTCATGATGTTTCCTCAACGGTGGTAAGAACGGTCATCGGCCTGGAAGCCGGGAGCGGTGCTTTCGCAGGCATAGCCTCGTTCCGGTTTTCCGTCGTGCATCTCTGCCCTCGCTCGGGCGACTTAACGCATCCGCCCGAGTTATAGAATAGGCCTCCAGCGGCGACGCTGAAATTGAACCTTGGTCCACTATGCGCGTGACGAAACGCGCTGCCGCGTCCGCATGCCCGAACTTTCTCTCTCGCGACTTATCGCGGCAGCGAGAGCCGGATCGCAGCCGCAATGTCTTGACTCACTGCCGCCAGCGCATGGCTGTGAGCTGCCGCGATGGCAGCGTATCCCTGTCCCGTCAGCGGTTCTCGGGCATTTGTATGACCGATGACCGGCGTGCCCGCTCGGGGAGGACGCACGGTCCATGACGCATCCACCGTAATTGAGTCGCCGGGCACGGACTCGAAGCGCAGAACGGCAACGCTAACTTGCCAGGCTCCGGCGACCGTCCCTTGCGGATAAACGAACACATTTGCGGTACCTAGCAACCGTGCAAGGTCGCCCGCAATGGCTCGAGGAATATTGCTCTTCAGCGATTCGCCCCAACGCGCGAATTCGTTGAGCGCGACCTCATTGGCTGAGACGCGCGTCACCATCTGCGGACGGTCGACCAGCTCCGGCACGGTCACCGGACCAACCACGATGCTGATCGGAAGAACAGGGCCGGTGCGCTCGAGCGCGGTATCGGAGCTCAGCGTGTAAAAGACAGCGTTCGGCGAACTGCAGCCTCCAAGCATCCCGCCCGCGAAAGCGGCCATAAAGAACAGGATCGACCGCATCATTTCTGGTTCTCCGGTTTGCCTCGCAGCAGCGCTTCCGGGTGTCGTTCGAGGTAATCCGCGAGCGTCCGGAAGGCCGCCGCCGTGCGCGCGAGCTCGCTCAATGTGTCTCCGGCGCTCGTCTGCAACGGCGAGTTGGGCTGCAGTGCGCTATCGGCAGAGTCGAGCGCCCTGTGAGCCGCACTGAGCGCGTCACGAGCCTGTGGCGCAACCTCGGTATCCAGTCGTGTGAGCAAGGTCTTCGCCGCGCGTAGTGTCTGTTCCGTATCCTTGCCGATCGCATCGAACGGGATCTTGTTCAGCTTGGTCATCAGACTCGTTATCGAGTCCTGCAGCGCTTGCAGATTGCCAGGAGTGGTCGGCAACTCGGACGGGGTCTTGCTCCAGTCCATCGAAGCCTTCGGCGCAGCGGGGAAAAAATCGAGTGCAACATACAACTGCCCGGTCAGCAGGCTCCCAGTTCGCAACTGCGCGCGCAGTCCACGGTCGACAAGAATCTTTGCGAGCGCGTGGCGCTCCTGAGCGACCCTGCCGCCCTCTCCTGCACCCTTCTGGTAACGCGAAGTAAACCGTTCCGGATAGAGGTGGATCTCGACTGGAATGCTGAACTGTTTGGTGGCTGGATTGAAGCGAGTATAGATCGCCGTCACCTCGCCCACGGTGATCCCGCGGAAGTCGACGGGTGCGCCGACCGTCAGGCCGCGCACCGATTCGTTGAAATCCAGCACGTACGTATCGACGATGGTGTCATGGCGCTGCATCGCTTCGGTGTAGTTATCGAACAGTTGGAATTGCGTCTTCGCGGCGGCCTCGGAAGCGTCCTGCATATCAGGAGGCGACTGGAATGCAAGGCCCCCGATCGCGATGGACACCAACGATTGGGTATTGACCTTGACGCCGGTCGCACTGAGCGAGACATCCACACCGCTTGCGTGCCAGAACCGGCTGTTGCCGGTCACAAATTTGTCGTAAGGCGCGTTGACAAATACGCTGAGCGTCACCCCCTTGCCGTCGCTGTCGAGGTGATAGGCCGTCACCTGGCCGACCTGCAGGCGTCTATAGAAGATGGGAGAGCCGACATCGAGCGAGCCCATGTCCTCGGACTTCAGCACGAACTCCCGGCCCGGAACGTCGCTCGCAAACACCGGCGGTGCTTCGAGGCCGACATAGTCGCTCCGTTTGGTCGCCGAGTTGCCCAAATCCATGCCAATAAAGGAGCCGGACAGCAGTGTGCCAAGCCCGGACACCGTGCCGCCGGAAATGCGTGGACGCACGACCCAGAAGCGCGTGTTGTCGACGAGCAGTTCCGATGCATCCTTGACCATTTCGGCGGTCGCCACGACACGCTTGTGATCCCTCGACAGGGTCACGCTTTTGACGACCCCGATGTCCACGTTCTTGAATTTGATCTTCGTCTTGCCCGCCTCCAGGCCGTCTCCGGTTGCAAAGGTGATCGTGATCTTCGGTCCCTGCTCGAGGACCGACTTCACGGCGAGCCAGCCGCCGATCAGCACGGCAACAAACGGCACCAGCCAGATCAATTGCAGCCGCCAGCGCGGGCGCGGTGTCGCAATCGCCTCGGGGATATCCGGAGAATCAGTTCGATCGGGCGGCTTAGCCATCATTTTTCTCCGCCACGTCCCATATCAGGCGGGGGTCAAACGACATCGCGGCGAACATGGTCAGAACGACAACCGAGCCAAAGGCGATCGCTGCCGGACCCGCCTGGATGGTCGCGAGCGCATTGAACTGCACAAGAGCAACCAGCATCGTAATCACGTAGATGTCGAGCATCGACCAGCGTCCGACCAGTTCGACCAGACGATAGATGCGCGTTCTTTGCGCTGGCAGCCACTTCGAGCGAAACTGGGTTGACGCCGTCAGATACACGAGCGCGATGATCTTGAGCATCGGCACCGCGATACTCGCTATGAACACGACGATCGCGAGCGGCCAGGAGCCCGACGTCCACAGGTACACCACACCGCTCAGGATCGTGTCTTTTTCGCTGCCGAACAGCGAACTGGTATTCATGACCGGCAGCACGTTCGCCGGAATGTATAGAACGATGGCGGCGATCAGGAACGCCCAGGTGCGTGCGATACTGTCTGGCTTGCGAAAATGAAGCCAGGCACTACAGCGCGGGCAGCGTGCGTCGTGCGCATGAGCAACGGGCTTCGAAATAAACCCGCAGCTGTGGCAGACCATCAAGCCACAGCCGGCCGCCGTGGCAGCAGGCAGCGCTGACGCGCCGACCACATCGAAGCTGGCGCGTTGCCCACTATTGATCCGCATCCACAGCTCGTGCGGATCGAACGCTGCGCTGGCAGCAGCCAGCAATATCATCAATGCGCCAAACGACCATAGCGCCACGCCTGGCACCACACTCGCGATATGGGCCAGCTTGACGAGCGCGACCAGCAGCCCGAGGATCAACACCTCGGTCATGCCCCATGGTTGAGCCAGATGCAGCAGGCGAAAGACCAGATCGGCCCGATATGGAACACGGCCTAATCGCAGCGGCACCAATAGATACGCCATCGAGGCTGCCTGCAGCGCAGGCATCAACATGGTGGTGATAAACACGAGGCCTGCAAGCGGCCATATGCCGTCCTGGTAGAGCACGCGCACCGCTCCAAACAACGTGGTCTGGACGAGGTCGCCGTTCACCGCCAGGCCCACGATCGGGTACGCGTTGGCGATCGAAAACAGAACGATGGATGTCAACGTAAAGGACAGCGCCCGGTCGAGGCTATCGGGATGGCTCCGGTACAGTTCCGCACGGCACCGGCAACAGCGCAGCACGCCGTTGCGCGGCAGTGGTGACTCACGCTGCAACAGGTCGCATTCGTGGCAAGCGATCAGGCGTGCGGTTGTCATGGCGTCAGTTCCGCAACAGGTCGAGCTGATCGACGGTAGTCAGCAGGCCAGTCGCGGCGACAGTCACATAGCTGCCGTCCTGCTGTTTGGCGATGCTCGACATGCCGTTGAGCAGCGACTTGACAGTCGTATAGCTGAGGTTGAGTCGTGCTGTCTCGACCTCGCCCTGACCGGCGATCACGGCAGCCTCCGCATGCTTTTCATTGCCCGTCGCGTCGTCAAGATCCTTCTGGCTCAAGGCGTTCTGCTTCGCGAACGGGATCACCCGCGCCAGATTGGCTTTCGGCACATCGCACCTTGTTGGTTGCTCGGCAAGCGGCCCCTTCGCTGTCTGCAGCGCCGCTTCGAATGGCTTGGTATCCATCACAAAGAGCGTCTGACCGGCGTGGACCAGTCGCCCCTCGATGTACACGCGTTTGTCGAGAAAGCCGTCGACGGGCGCACGAATCTGCACCTCCAGCGTTGAACAGGCGAGCATCGGTCTCCATCTGCCCAGTGACGTTCGTTGCAGGCATGCATTCAGTGGCGCGCATTTCATGGGATCACCCGTCGCAGCTGTTCAGGCGTGCAAGCGCCGAACAGCACGAAAACATCATCGCGACTTACGGGCGCCACCGACATCGCACCATCCGTACCGTCGAGAGCGATCGTCCGTGCGAAGCCAAGCTCGGCGCACCGCAGGAGAATCTGACTCCCGCCCTTGTCAATGAACAGGATCGGCGTTGCCCGTGCGTGGCTCGTTACCGTTTTCTTAGCAAAATCGAGGCGCAGGAATTGCGGCGCGCCTGATTCCGACGGCAGTGAGCGATCGCACGTGATGCCTGGATCGCAGGCATGAGCGTCGACGGCCCCGCAGAAGAGCGGCTTGCTGCCGTCAAAGTCCGCGGCTGTCGCGGTCAATGGACTCACGCAGTCAACCGCTGCAACTGCTGCGCATTGAACATTCTTCTTCATGACTGTGTCTCCGCGTTCCACCGCCCGTTGTGAACCTCTACTGAACCGTGTAGCATCGGCGGCTCACACATGCCGAAACAGCGTGGTTGTAGGTCGCAAGTTGCTGCGATGTGTCTTGCTGCACGGCTTGTTGCTACTGGGCGGCCGCCCGCGCATTGCGGCGCTGACGCATTCCGCCTCCTACCATTCCGGTGACTGCTCCGATGGCAGCGTTCTTTCCTGCATTCCCCACTATCGCGCCAACCGCGGCACCGCCGGCTGCCCTTTTCACCCGTTCGCCTTGAGGCTGCGGAGCGTCAGGCTGGTTCGCCGAGCGCTGGGCCATTAACCAGCCAAACGGGAGGTCAAAATAACCCGCATCAGCATCCAGATCCGAAATACTCCTCACTATTTGCTGTGGAGTCCTGTCAGGTGCGCTGTCGCATGCCAAACACCTGCTGCCACCCGTCGGCCCGCGGGTCGAATTCGGCACGTCCTTATCCGTGTGACGACCTGTCGCCGAACTCGGCGACCGAGGTTAGCGCTTTCCAGACGCGTGACGCAACGCCATCCGTCACACGTTCCGGATGAAGCTGAAAGACAGGCAAAGTTCTTTACGATCCTGTCGATCCGTAACCCCGCGCTATAACTGTCGCCGCCGCCTGACTCCGATATAAGCAATATTGGGTGCGGCGGTGCTCAAAAACAATTGAACTTTGGTGCAATACGGCGACCTGTTGCACTTGAGCGCGGCGTTCCTACGGCGTGCTCTGCAAGGCCGCACGCACCGTTTTGATGAACAGTTCGTCGTCGAACGGTTTTCGCAAATAAGCTATCGCGCCCGCCGAGAGCGCCTGCTCCCGCACGCTAATGTCGTCATGCGCCGTGATGAATATGACAGGCAATCCGCTGCCAGCGAGCCGCTCCTGCACCTCCAGTCCATTCAGACCAGGCATCTGAACGTCGAGAATCACGCAGTCCGGACGATACGACGGCATGGACGACAGCGTTTCGAGGAATTGCTCCCCGCTGTTGAACGAGTCGGTCGCAAACCCGACGGACCGCAATTGTCGCTTGATCGCACGGCATACCGGCTCGTCGTCATCGACGACGACAACAAATGGCTTGGTGCTTCCCATTTTGAATGGCCCAGTGTCGGGAATAAGCGATCAATCGCCTCCCTCTGAGTACTAGACTACGGGACGTGACCGGATAGCGCTATTGAACTTTGGTCCTGTAGACGAACGTCGCACGAGACATTCGCGGTGCGCGCTCGGGAACGGCGCGGCCATCAGCGTCTAGTCAGGCCGCCGACTGTCGGCTGCGGAAAGCATGTCGAACCTGTCCAGCGTATGGACTAACTGAGCCAGCGACGTGACTTCCATCTTCCTCATAACGCGCGCCCGGTGCGCCTTTATCGTCTGTTCTACCGTACCTAGTTCGTCGGCTATCTGCTTGTTCAGGCGTCCGGTAGCGATCAACGCCAGGACCTCCCGCTCGCGCGACGTCAGCCTGTCGAGGAGGCCGCACAGCTTGTCCCGTTCACGGCGGCTGGCATGAAGCTGTTTGGCACGGCCGAGTGCCAGTTCGATCGCACTCAGCAGATCCGCCTCACTCACAGGTTTCGCGAGAAAATCGGACGCGCCAGCTTTCATCGCGTGGACGCTCATCGGAATGTCGCCGTACCCCGTTATGAAAATGATCGGCACTGCACCGTCCAGTTTGCGTTGCAACTGAAGACCATTGATGTCCGGCAACTGAACGTCCAGCACCAGACACGCAGGACATGCAGCCGCGTTGACGCCGGCCAGGAATTCGCCTGCCGAGGCAAACACCTCGACCCGGTGGCCTGCTGACCGTATCAATCGCGCAAGTGCAGTACGTACGAAATCGTCGTCGTCGACGACAAATACCACCGGTTCAGGGTATTCCATGGCTATTGCCGCGACTCTTTATGCTCTGCCTCGTTCCCTGCTGGCAACGTGATGTAGAACGTCGCGCCTCGATCAATATTGTTCTCGGCCCATAACCGCCCCCCGTGGAACTCCACGATAGACCGGCTAATTGACAATCCTTGCCCGAGGCCATGGGGTTTGGATGTATAGAACGGTTTAAAGACTGTGTCCAGTTTGCCTACCGTGAGCCCGTGGCCACAGTCGTGCACGGCGATGCAGGCTATATTGCGAGGTTCCCGAGTAAGCGCAATCGATACCTCACGCTCGGACGGCGATGCGTCGCTCATCGCGCCGGATGCGTTAAGAAGAAGATTGAGCGTGACCTGCTGCAACTGTACCCTGTCCGCGTATACAGCAGGACAATCGTCGCATATATCAAGTGTCACCCGGGTCTGGCGCAAGATCGAATCACCGTGCCGTAGAAGAAGAACGACGTCACGAATCACATCGGGAAGATCGAGTAATGCGAACTCTGCGTCTCCCTTCTTGACTACCGAACGAATGCGCCGGATGACTTCACTGTCGCGATAGTCAGCCTGGATGACGTCGTTGAGAATATCGCGCACCTCCGCCAGGTCGATTGAATCTACTGTCATGAAGCGCAGCGCCGCCTGCCCGTTGCTGAGGATCGCAGTAAGCGGCTGATTAAGTTCGTTAGCAAGCGAACCTGCGAGTTCGGCAATGGTCGAAACGCGGGTAATGTGCGTCAGATCCCGCTGAGTTCGCAACAGTGCGTAGTGATCCGTCTTATCCTCGAGGAACACGAGGACTGCCCCCTCGCCTTTAAAGGAAACCCTAAGGAAGCGAATTTCACACGGGAAGGCCGATAGATTCTTGCGTCTTGCATTGAGGTCGTGTAAAGAACTGGCGGGCAGCCCCCCTGAAGCCAACAGGAAGTCGTCCTGATAGGCGGACTTGCCGTTGACCCACAGTTCAGGGACGAGTCTGGAGATCGGCTCTCCTATCAATTCGCCGCGTTCGTAGGCGAAATTCTGTTCCGTTCGCGCGTTTGCGAGCAGAATCACCCCTCGCTCGTCCAGCACGAGAATGCCGAGCGGCAACAATTCCCAAAGCTTTGAAAAATAGTCCTTTCCAAACCCTCGCGCGGGGAATTTCCCAGCCAGAACATGCCGCCGCGGCTTGTCATCGTGACGGGTACGAGACTGTCGGCGCGTAGGCGTAGCCCAATGAATGGCCCGAACTGTCGCCGCGCGGCACCTCCCCGCAAACGGTTGCTCCGTATGCTGTGCGCGGGGAGACAGCATCTTCTCCATACCCGGCACATCATTGGGACGTGACTCACCGCCTGATCCTTCCGATACGGGGAGCAGCTTTGATGTCGCGTAAACGTTGGTGGACGCTTTCCACGACCACAAGGAAACCCGTCGAGCACGGAGATTGGAGACCCAAGACGCCACTGCATGGGCCGGCACTTCTTCCCGTGCCGATTCCCCGCTCGATTGCGCAACCCAGTTGCGACGCACGCGCGAACCCACCAGCCACCCGATAGTAGTCGTCTGTCCAAGAACAAGCGCCGGCAAGATGATGCCCACGGCAATTGTTTCCCCTGAAGCGTTCACATGGCGAGATGGCCCGAAGACATGACGCAGATCGGTTGCCGATAGCAAAACGTTTGAGCATCATGTTGTGATGCGACTACGTGCGAAACGATTGCTGCAACCCGGTCTGGCAGAACGTCGACTCGTGCGCGAGTATCATCAACTTCGGTAATGACCGCTCGAAAAAAGCCGTGGATGCGGCGACGGACCCACGAGAAAATTGCATCCTGGCTTAGACCCTCTCATAGCACTGCTCTGGATGAGGGCTGACGAAGATATATCAGACTGCGATTCGTCAGGTCATTTGAACGAGTAACCGACAAGATACGAAATGCACCGATCTTTCCATTTTAGGCAATTGTTATGGCTCACTGAATCGGTGCAAGGATTTATTAACGACAAACAGAATAAGGTCAAACACCGCCTTCGTTTTGACAGTTTATTTTGGTTGCTAAAAGATTCGCAGCGCGACGATCGCCGCATTCTTCGCGCTGCCGAAAAGCGCTGTGTCCGTGGTGATTTTCGCGGCGGTGATGGGCCTCACGTGGCTCGGCACCGTACCGCTGACGAGCGGGCTAGTCGCCAAGGTGTTCGGCACGCGTCACCTCGGCAGCCTGTTCGGCGTGTGCTTTCTGAGCCATCAGATCGGCTCGTTTCTCGGCGCGTGGCTCGGTGGCCTCGTGTTCGATCTGACGGGCTCGTACTCACTGCTATGGGTAGCGACGGTCGCGGCGGGATTGATCGCGGCACTGCTGCATTTCCCGATCGACGACACCGTGGTGATGACGCCCGCGCGGTGTTCATCTCGCCTCGCGCAGGCGTGATGCGAATTGCCGATAGAGATGCTGAAGCGATTCCAGTCGAGGCTACTTTTTCGGTGTATCCGCCGCGGCTTTCGGCACACGCCCCATCAGATAGAACTCGTCGTTCGGACGCATCGCGATCACGTTGGCCATCCGGTTCGACAGCCCGAAAAACGCGGTGATTGCCGCGATGTCCCAGATGTCTTCATCGGTGAAGCCGTGGCCGCGCAGTGTCTGGAAGTCTTCTTCGTCGACCGTGCCCGACGCGCGGCACACCTTCAGCGCGAAATCGAGCATCGCCTTCTGGCGGTCCGTGATGTCGGCCTTGCGGTGATTGACCGCGACCTGATCGGCGAGCAGCGGCGCTTTTTCGTAGATGCGCAGAATCGCGCCGTGGGCGACCACGCAGTAAAGACAATCGTTGACCGCGCTCGTCGCGACCACGATCATCTCCCGCTCGCCTTTCGTTAGACCGCCTTCTTTCAGCATCAACGCATCGTGATAAGCGAAGAACGCGCGGAATTCGTCGGGCCGATGCGCGAGCGTCAGAAACACGTTCGGCACGAAACCCGCTTTCTCCTGCACTTCGAGAATGCGGGCACTGATGTCTTCGGGCCACTCGCTCGGCTCGGGGACCGGGTAGCGGCTGATGGGCTGAAGCGTGGCCATGCGCTGTCTCCGTGATATCTGCCGGGGTATGCCGACCATTGTAGCAACGCGATTTCGCGGTCGCTCGCGCCTCACCAGGTCCGCTCGATCACGTCCGACATTGCCGCCCGTATCGTCTAGACTTCCAGTTCGGCATGCGTGAAGCCGCCCGGCACGGCGGCGACGAAAGGAGCGACCATGTCAAAAGTTACGCACGACGCGCGGGCCCCGGTGGTCAAGGTGCGGCCCGAACGGGAAATGGCGACGATGCAGCGGCTGCCCTATTTCGTCGGCATTTCGGCGGGCACCGCGGGCAGCACCGGGCTGTCGATGTACATGGTCGTGGTCCCGCCTGGCGGCCATGCGGAGCCGCACTTTCACGCCGACTACGAGACGGCGATCTATATGCTCGAAGGCAAGATCGAGACGCGCTACGGCCCGGGCTTGCGCGAGTCGGTCATCACCGAGCCGGGCGACTTCCTGTTCATTCCGCCGGGCGTGCCGCATCAGGCGTTCAATCTCGACGCGAACGCCGCGGCGCGCGCGATCGTCGCGCGCAATCACGCGGACGAGCATGAGCGCGTGGTGCCCTATGATCCGTCCGAGGATGCATGAGGCAACGGGCCTCTTGCCGGACCGCCTCGCCTGAAGCGAGGCAAATCATGCTTCTCAAACCGGTTTGATCCACTTGCCGCGCGGCGCATGCAGGCCGCGCCGCGTCGTGCGCCGCGCCCATTCGTCGGTCGCGCGCGATTTCGTCGGCGTTCTTTCACAACGCCGACTCGGCACCTGTGCTTAAATCCGTCTTTCGCGTCGACGCGCGGTGATCTTCGCGGCGGTTCTGGTGTATCGCTGGCTGCGCCGCTGGCAGTTTCGTCGCTGGCTCGCGCATACGCGCATTACGCCCATCAGCTCGACGCGATGATGAAGTCGAACGAACCGCCGCTGATTCTCGACGCGCGCCCGAGCACCGTGCGCGAAAAGGAATCGCACCGCATTGCCGGCGCCCGGCCGCTCGATCTCGAGTCGCCCGATCCGATTCATCCGGAATACCTGAAGCGGCCGATCGTCGTCTATTGCGTGTGTCCCAACGAAGCGACCGCGAAGCGCATCGTCAGGCAATTGCATCGGAAGAACATTCATCATGTGCGCGCGCTGAATGGCGGTCTCGATGCGTGGGAAAAGCGCGGCTATCCGGTCGAGCCACTGCCGGCCGACTTCAATATGGCGATGGCACACATGCTCGAAGACAAGGGCAACGAAGGCGAATACACGGTGCGCGCACGTCTCGCGGAGTGAATGAACAGTAGACGAAACACGCGGCATCACGCTCGATGCCGCTTTGCCAAAATCTAAAAATAAATTGACGGCATTTTTAGCTCGTATATCCTAGCTAGTGGGAGATCTTGTGGGCGGCGCGGCGAATTAAGCTACTACCGTCCAGTACCGTTTCTTCTCGATCAACCCGTGTCCTGTTTCTTCAATATCCGCTGTGGATTCGAAACAGGCCGTTCAATACCCTCAACTACGTCAGTCGAGTGTCATCGTGAGAGTCCGAGGCCCTTTGGTGAATTGGAATCGCAGTCAGGCGCGTTGTACTTGCGCTGACGGCGCCAGCGCCGACGGCAGCAACGGCAGCCTTGCGTTTCGCCGCTTTCTGTCCGTCATCACAGTCCTGTCGCGTCGTTCCGTTCGACGCCGCAACGTCCTCTCCACGCGCGCGTTCATCGCGGTGCGCACAGACGAAGTCGCTTCGCTGCTGCCGTAGCGCCTCTCCTCTTTCATCTCTTTTCGCTGCTCGATTCGTCCGTTTGCACGCGTTTTCGCGAGCTGGCTGCTTGCGTCCGCGCGGCACTGACTGATCACCGCGCATCGCGACGGATTCAATCGAACCGCTTCTAATCGGGTAAGCGCTGCGCGTTATTGCGCGGATTCGCTGTGGCGTCGACTCGCCTTCGCGTTTTCCCACCTCGCCGCGCGATATTTCGCGCCTTCGGCGACGCGTGTCGCCAGCGCATGAATACACGAAACCCTGCACACATGACCCAGGTCGCGGACCAGAACAGAGAGAACAATCATGCATGACATCGACGAATTTCTGAAAAAGCATCATGTCACCGAAATCGAAGCAATTATTCCGGACATGGCCGGCATCGCGCGCGGCAAGATCATTCCGCGCAGCAAGTTCGAATCGGGCGAATCGATGCGTCTGCCGCAGGCGGTGATGATCCAGACCGTCACCGGCGACTATCCGCAAAGCGATTCGCTGACCGGCGTCACCGATCCCGACATGGTGTGCGTACCCGACGCGAGCACGATCCGGATGATTCCGTGGGCAGTCGACCCGACCGCGCAGGTGATTCACGATTGCGTGCATTTCGACGGCACCCCGGTCGAAATCTCGCCGCGCTGTGTGTTGCGGCGCGTGCTCGATCTATATAAGGCGCGCGGCTGGAAACCGGTAATCGCGCCGGAGCTCGAGTTCTATCTGGTCGACATGAACCGCGATCCCGATCTGCCGTTGCAACCGCCGGTCGGACGTACGGGTCGCGCGGAAACCGGACGCCAGGCGTATTCGATCGAAGCGGTCAACGAATTCGACCCGTTGTTCGAAGACATCTACGAGTACTGCGACGTGCAGGAACTCGAAGTCGATACGCTGATACACGAAGTCGGCGCCGCGCAGATGGAAATCAACTTCATGCACGGCGATCCGCTCAAGCTCGCGGACAGTGTGTTTCTCTTCAAGCGCACCGTGCGCGAAGCAGCGTTGCGTCACAAGATGTACGCGACTTTCATGGCGAAGCCGATGGAAGGTGAGCCGGGCTCGGCGATGCACATGCATCAAAGCCTCGTCGATATGGAAACCGGCCGCAACCTCTTCACCGCCGCCGACGGCGAGCCGACCTCGCTGTTCACCGGCTTTATCGCCGGCTTGCAGAAATACACGCCGGCGCTAATGCCGATCTTCGCGCCGTACATCAATTCGTACCGGCGTCTGTCGCGTTTCATGGCCGCGCCGATCAATGTCGCGTGGGGTTATGACAATCGCACGGTCGGCTTCCGGGTTCCGCATTCCGCGCCGGTCGCGCGCCGCATCGAGAACCGGATTCCGGGTGTCGATTGCAATCCGTATCTGGCGATTGCCGCGACCTTGGCGGCGGGCTATCTCGGCATCACGCAGCGGCTCGCCGCGACCGAACCGCTGGCGAGCGACGGCTATGCCCTGCCCTATCAATTACCGCGCAATCTCGAAGAAGGCTTGACGTCGATGAGCGCGTGCGAGCCGATTGCCGAAGTACTCGGCGAACAGTTCGTCCGAGCATATCTCGCCTTGAAAGAGACCGAATACGAAGCGTTTTTCCGCGTGATCAGTTCGTGGGAACGCCGGCATTTGCTGCTGCACGTTTGAGTGCTGCGGGCCAATCGGTCAATGAGAACCTTGAAAAGACGGAGGGCAGTATGAGCTATAAGACTGAAGACTTGATGTATGCGGAAAAGGAAACGTCGCAGCATGGCGGCACGAAGGACGCGCCGACCTCGCAAGCCACATCGCGCAGCACCGCCGAATACCGCGCGCTCGATGCCGCGCATCACATCCATCCGTTCTCGGATATGGGCTCGCTCAATCGCGCGGGTTCTCGCGTGATCGTCAAGGCGCAAGGCGTGTACCTGTGGGACTCGGAGGGCAACAAGATCATCGACGGCATGGCGGGACTCTGGTGCGTGAACATCGGCTACGGCCGCCAGGAACTGGCCGACGCCGCATTCCGGCAGATGCGGGAACTGCCGTACTACAACACGTTCTTCAAGACGACGCATCCGCCCGTGATTGAACTGTCTGCCCTGCTCGCCGAACTGACGCCCGCGCCATTCAATCACTTCTTCTACTGCAACAGCGGCTCGGAAGGCAACGACACCGTGCTGCGCATCGTCCATCAATACTGGGCGACGCAACGACAGCCCGCGAGGAAGTTCGTCATCGCGCGCAAAAACGCTTATCACGGGTCGACGATCGCGGGCGGCACGCTCGGCGGCATGGCTTATATGCACGAGCAGATGCCATCGAAAGTCGAGAACATCGTACATATCGATCAGCCCTATTTCTTCGGCGAAGCGGCAAGCGATCAGACGCCGGAAGAATTCGCACTGGCTCGCGCGCGGCAGCTCGAAGCGAAGATTCTCGAACTCGGTGCGGACAATGTCGCCGCATTTATCGGTGAGCCTTTCCAGGGAGCGGGCGGCGTGATTTTTCCGGCTGACACGTATTGGCCGGAAATCGAGCGCATTTGCCGCAAGTACGACGTGCTGCTCGTCGCGGACGAAGTGATCGGCGGCTTCGGCCGAACCGGCGAATGGTTCGCGCATCAGCACTTCGGCTTCGAGCCGGACCTGATCACGCTCGCGAAGGGACTGACGAGCGGTTACGTGCCGATGGGGGCTGTCGGTCTACATGATCGCGTCGCCCGCGCACTGATCGACAACGGTGACTTCAATCATGGCCTCACCTACTCCGGGCATCCGGTCGCGGCGGCCGTCGCGCTTGCGAATCTGAAACTGCTGCGCGACGAGGGGATCGTGGAGCGCGTCAAAGTGGATACGGGTCCGTACTTTCAGAACAAACTGCGTGAGACGTTCGCCGGTCATCCTATCGTTGGCGAGATCAGCGGCGCGGGCCTCGTGGCGGGCGTGCAACTCGCCGAGGAGCCGCTCGGGCGCAAGCGCTTCGCGAATGGCGGCGATGTCGGTACGATGTGCCGCGACTTCTGCTTCAACGGCAATCTGATCATGCGCGCGAGCGGCGACCGGATGTTGCTGTCGCCGCCGCTCGTGGTCAGCCGGCCGGAAATCGACGAAATCGTCTCGAAGGCAGAGGCGGCGATCGATGCGACCGCGCGACAGGTGGGCATCCGATAGCACTGCGTGGTTGCGATTCAGTTTCCCTCAGCCCTCGAGTGCCCGCACAGCCTTCAAATCGCCGGTCAGCCGCAGGATCGCACCAATCATCTGCCCCCCGTGACCGCCGCCGGAACGCGCGGCGGTCCTACTTTACGTTGTACCGGTCGCGCGAGCATTCCAGGTTATGGTCAGAAAGGCCACCAGCCCTTACCGCCGTTGCCTGCATCATGGTCCGGGTGCGACCCGTCATGATGCCCGTGCTCGTCGGAGTCCCGGTCGAAGTCGAAAAGATCGAACAGGTCGCCGATCGCGGGCGCATTGACCGGCACGTATGGGTTGTCGCTGTGCTGGACCGGGTTCGGCAAGTTGTCACGACTACGCCCGGTAATCGGTGGCAGCCCCCAGTTGCGTTCGATGAACTTGACCAACGACGCGTGATCCGCATAGCCGTGCGAAATGCGCCCGCCAGCGGAATACTTCGACACTGCGATCATCGGGATACGCGAGCCGTCACCAAAGTAGTCGACGGGCTGCACATAGCCGGAATCGTAGTAGCCGCCGCCCTCGTCGGTGGTGATGAGGATCGCCGTAGTGGCCCATAGCTTCGGATCGCTCTTCACCGCGTCGACCAGTTTTCTCACGAATGCCTCGTAAAGCCCAAACTTCGACGATGTCGGATGCCCATCGAGCAGTCCGCCTGGCTTCACGAACGACACAGCTGGCAGCTTGCCCGCCTGGATATCCGCGTACAGGTCTGGCAAGTCCGCAAGATGTGTGTCCCGGACGTGCTTGTTCGTCATGATCGACGTCTCGTACAGGAACGGATTGCAGATGTTGCAGTAGACGCTTGTCGACGGATCCTTGATGAAGCTGTTCCAGCCCTCCCCGTAGTACTTCCACGGGATCTCGCGATCGAGCAGCGTGTCCCCGACGGTGCGCACGGGTGACGGGGGGATCGTGAACGGCGACTTCGTTGTGTCGAGCACCGTGCCGTCGCCGTTATATCCCGGGTTGTAATTGTTGAGCAGGTAATAGTGCTTCGGCGCGCAGTTCGGCTTGGGATCGTAGGGCAGCGATTCAAGGTATTGGCGGATCGCGCCGACGCCGGGCTGGCCCGGATCCGAACAGTTGCTATAGCTGCCCCCCGAGTAACCGTCCTGGGTGTACCAGTTGTTGGTGCCGGCCAACGGATCAGGGTTCTCGATCTGATCCGACGGCGGCGTTGCCGCATTGCCGCTGCCGTCGGTGTAGTAGTACGCATCAGCCGCACCGATCATGATGCTGTTCGCCCCGGTTCCGCCCATCACCGGTTGGTGATAGTTATCGCTCATCGCGTATTGCTGGGCCAGTTTCGTGAAGTACGGCATGTCGCCGTTGTTCACGTTGTAGAAGCCGAGCGCATTCGAGCCTTCGCCGGTGGTCTGATCGGTAAAAGGCGTCGGTTGCGGCTTGCCGTTGCTGCCCGCGCCGATGGTGGTCTCCACCCAGGCGAACAGATCGCCGAGGCACCCGCTCGGATTCTCGCGGCTCGCATGTGCGACGGCACAATCCGCTTGCTGCCACGCCTGATAGAAGCGGTGCACCGGACCGCCCATGTACGCATCGTAGAGTGGCGGCTGCAACAGATATGGACCGCTCGGCAACGCGTTGTAGTTGGCCACCCGCGAATCCTTTACATCCTTCGGCAGTCCGGTCGCGCCGCTCAGCAACTGATCGATGTCGGACGCCTCGAGTGCCGTGCCTTCGGCCTGCACGGCCGCATCGTGAGTCGCGAAAGGTGGCGGACTTGCGTCGCTAGCCGCCGTCGGCGCACCGCCGGTATTGGGGGCCGGCAGCGGCATGTACGGGGTTTTGTTCGGCGGGGCTACCGCGAATTTTGCCGGTCCAACCAGTTGCGCTTCGTATTGCTGCGCCTTGTTGAAGTTCGGGCCCGGCGAACCATCAGCATTGACGATGCCCTGCGACAGCAGATTCCACACTGATTGGCCTTGCGGGGGTTTGTAGGTGCCGAACACGTGGTCGAACGTTCGGTTTTCGCCGACAACGATGATCACATGCTTGATTGGCGTTAGGGTCTGGGCCGCATGATCGTCCCTTGCCGCAGACACCCCTGTGGGCATCGTAGCGAATGCGAGCGCGGCCGCGCCCGCAACTGCTGACATCGAAAGTCGTAGGTACAGCTTATTGCATCGTTGTGACAGGTGGAATGTCGCCATTTGCCGTCTCCTTACCGTTGGTTACAACGGTAAGACCTTAGGGTTCCTGCATGAACATGGAGAGTCGTTCGCACTACAGTTGGCTGTCGTCGGACTGCCTGAACGCATTGCGTCCACGAAAGGGCGATTGATTACTGACAAGTGTCCGAAACGGCCGAACCATGGCTACGAATGGCCGGTTATCGACGTCGGCGGCATGACATTTGCGCTGGTCAAACGGGCTCGGTGGGCGGCCGGCTCGTTGATCATTGCTCGCACACCGCAATAGCGTTGGGACAAAAACATTGCAGGCGTATGACAGCGGGCGCGGTTGTTTATCGACGTGTAGCACCGTATGCTTGGATACGTCGCTTTCCGTTCGTCAACTTCGAGAAGGTCATTCAGTCATGAACGAATACTGCATGTTCAAGGGAAAACTGCTGCGCGCGGCGCCCTTCAAAGATTCGTATATAGGCAGTCCGCACTATGTGATCACGGTGACTGGCAACGACAACACACCATTCAACATCGTCGTCAATTCGGCGTCGACGCAACCGGGCGCAAGCGGTAACGACGACGTGTACTTCCATGCCGATCTGAACTTCGCCGATCCACTCACCGCGAAACTGCAGCCCCTGAACCTCGGCCTCTACACGAGCGGCTTTCCACGGCTTGATTACTTCCAGGACAGCAGCCTGCTCGACATTCACCGCATGCGGCCGGTCCCCTACGAGGATCAAAACGGCAACCGCGCCGACGTCAACGACATCATCGACGAAATCCTCACCATCGACGAAAGCAAGCCGTCGCAAAGTCTGCCCTACGACAACGGCAGCGGCCAGTTGCACAACCGCGATTTCTGGACACCGACCACCGCGGGCATCGTTGTCTATGGGTTCGGCTTTCTGTTTCTGCCGAAGAAGGACGGTCTTCACGAGACTCACATGAATCAGGGCAATCCGCGCGGCCCGCATTACAACGAAAACGGCGCGTTCCAGGACGGCGCGGTGATCGTGCAGCGCGCCGATGGGTTTGCCGCGATGTTTACCGCGTTTCAGACACAGTATTTGCCGACCAATGCGGCCGGCAATCCGGCGGCGAATGCAGTGGCGTTGCCCGTTTATATTCAGCGAGGTTGATAGCATCGCTCGTGCATGGGGCAAGTGGAAACCGCCGCGATGCGCGAGAAACAGGTTCTTGCAAAGGGGAAAATCAGATCGCGCGCAAAAGTCCCTCGCGATACGAACGCACCGCGAGAGACGTCGCGTCGATCAGCGCGCGCTCGCGGCGCCTCGACGCGGAATATGCCGCCGCACCACCGCCAGCGCGATCAGCACGATGACCATTGCGATACCGAGCATCAGCAGATAGCCCGATGCGCCACCGGCCGTGATCACCGCGGCACCGGCGAATGCGCTCAGAATCGCGCCGACGCGGCCGAACGCGAGTGCCGACGCGGTGCCCGTCGCCCGCACGCTGGTCGGATAGACGTATGCGCACAGCGCGTACATCGTCGATTGCACCGCATTGACGAACAGACCGTGCAAGCCGAGACCGACGATCATCAACGCCGTATGCTGCGTCGCGCTGACGCCGAGCAGCATCCATGCACTCGCGACGCCGCCCGCGCAGCACAGCAGCAGCGGCCAGCGCGAGCCGTAGCGTCCGATCGCCAGCGCGCACAGCACCGCGCCGATTACGCCGCCGAGGTTGTACGCGCTCAGGCCATAGCCCGCGAGCGACACGCTCAAGCCCTCACTCGTCAGCATCGACGGCAGCCAGCTGAACGCCGCATACACCGCGAGCAGGCACATGAAGAACGCGCCCCAGATCGCGACGGTGTCGCGCGAACGGCCATCGCGGAACAGCGCGGCAAAGCCGACGTGTTTCTCAGCGCTTTGTTCGCGCACATCGGTGAAGCTCGCATCGGCCGACACGTCGCGCGCCATGCGCCGCAGCAGCTTCACGAGTTCGGGCCAGCGATGCGGACGGCGTGCCAGAAAACGCGGCGATTCCGGCAGCGCCGCGAGCAGGACGATGGCGAGCACGAGCGGCAGCACACCACCCGCTACGAACAGACCTCGCCAGCCATAAACCGGCAGCACCTGGCCGGCGAACAATCCCGCGACCATACCGCCCAGCGGCACGCACAGAATGGTCGCCGTCACCGCGAAGGTACGAAAACGCGCGGGCGTGAACTCGGCGGTCAGCGTCGTCGACGTCGGCAGCGCGCCGCCGATGCCGAGCCCCGCGATAAAGCGCAGCGCCGCAATGGCCGCGACGTTCGGCGCGAGACTGATCGCGCAGGTCGCCAGGCCGAACACGAACACGCTGCCGATCACGGCCCAGCGGCGGCCGAAGCGATCGGCGAACAGCCCCGCGAACGCGCTGCCGATACCCATGCCGACCAGCCCCGACGCAACCACCGGCGCAAACGCGTTGCGCGTGATGCCCCACTCCTTGGTCAGCATCGGAATCGCGAAGCCGATCAGCTGGCTGTCGAAGCCGTCGACGACGATCGACAGCGCCGCGAGCACCACCGCGATTTTCTGCAGCAACGTGTAGGGGCCGTCGTCGAGTGCATGACCGATGTCGACCGTGTTGCCGCCGCGCGCGATGCCGGCGAGCGCCGCGTCGTCGCGCGCGGTCGCGGTCGCGGTCGAGGCCGCGGCCGAAGCGGGAGGAACGAAACTCATGAACCTGTCTCCGTTGTTTGCGCTGCACGCGCGTTGTTCGATTTTTTTTGCTGTCGGCAGTACGGTGCGACGCGATGGCCCGCTTCGGCGAGCTGGCCGCCGAACAGCAAGCCCATCGCGACGCTCCTCATCGGAACGGATAGTGACGCGGCGTCGTTTGCAGCGTGACCCAGCGCAGATCGGTGAATTCCGCGATCCCCGCCTTGCCGCCGAAGCGGCCGAAGCCACTCGCCTTCACGCCGCCGAACGGCATCTGCGCTTCGTCGTGCACGGTCGGGCCGTTCACGTGACAAATGCCCGACTCGATGCATTTAGCGACGTTCAGCGCGCGCGCCGTGTCGCGGCTGAACACCGCCGCCGACAGGCCGTATTCGTTGTCGTTCGCACACGCGATTGCGGCTTCCTCGCCACGCACGCGCACGATCGGCTTGACCGGCCCGAACGATTCGTCGTGATAGATGCGCATGTCTCGCTCGGTCCGAGCGCGGACCACACCGGAAATGCGGCCGCGGCGGCAGCGACGGCGGCCACGGCATCTTCGACGGTCGCGGCCGGCGCGAGCGTCGCGACTTCGCCGTCGAGCGGACTGCGGCGCTCGAAGGTCGCGCCGTTGCGCGCCTGTGTCTGCTCGCCGCCGATCAGCATCGGTACGTTTTTCATCGTAGGTCTCTCTCCTTTTCGTGAATGGGAAGCGCCGTTACGCGACGATCGCTTCGACGAGCGTGGGACCGCTTTTCACGTCACCTTCGGTCAGCGCGCGACGCAACACGTCGGCAAGTTCAGTCGCCTCGCTGACGCGCGCGCCAGGGCAACCCATGCCCGCCGCGATCGTCACGAAGTCGAGGCCCGGCAGGTCCGTGCCCTGCACGGTCTCGCCAGGCGCGAAACCGAACACCGGCGCGAAATCCTGCAACGCCGCGTAGCGCGTGTTGTTCAGGATCACGAATGTGATCGGTAGCTGCATCTGCACCGCGCTCCAGATCGCCTGAATCGAGTACATGCTCGAACCGTCGCCGATCAGCGCGATCACGCGCTCGCCCGGCCGCGCAAGCGCGACGCCGACCGCCGCCGGCATGCCGTAGCCGAGGCCGCCGCTGTCCATCGTCAGGAACGTGCCGGCGCGCGCGATCGGCAGATAGGTCTGCATGATGGGCCGCGAGCTCGGCGCTTCCTCGACGACGATGCCATCGGGATCGCGCACTTCGGCGAGTGTCTGCAACGCGAACGCGACCGACATCCGCTCGCCCCGCGCGGGCGGCAGCGCGCGCGGCGCCACCGCGCGCGGCGCGGGCAACTCACGCGCTTTGGGCGCGGCGCGCGCGAGCAGATCCTGCACGCCGAGCCGCACGTTGCCGACCGCGGCGATGCCCTGCGGCGTCCATGCGGCAATGCCCGGATCGTCGATCAACTGACACAGCCGCGAGCCCGGCGGCACATGCGGACCATTGCCTTCGACGTGATACGTGAACGCTGGCGCGCCGATCACGAAGATCGCGTCGTGCGCGCCGAGCAACTCGACGATGCGCTCACGCAGCGCCGGCAAAAAGCCCGCGAACAGGCGGTGCGTTTCGGGGAAGCTGCAACGTCCTGTCATCGGCGCGACGTAGACGCGCGCGGAATGCCGCTCCGCGAGGCGCACGACTTCAGCCGCCGCGTCCGCGCGATCGACCGCGCCACCGACCACGAACGCGGGCCGCTCGCACGCGTCGAGCACCGTGCCGATGCGTTCGAGCATTGCCGGATCGGGTCGCATGATGTGCGCGACCTCGCGGTCGGCCACGCGCTCGGCAGGCTGATCCCAGTCGTCGGCGGGAATCGACACGAACACCGGGCCGCGTGGCTCCTGCATCGAGATCGCGTACGCACGCGCGATCGCGAGCGGCACATCCTGCGCGCGAGCCGGCTCGATGCTCCACTTCACGTAGGGCTTCGGCAATTCGGTGGCCTGGGTCGCGGCGAGGAACGGTTCGAACGGCAGGATCGAGCGGGCCTGCTGACCCGCGGTGACGACGAGCGGCGTGCGGTTGCGAAACGCCGTGAAGATATTGCCCATCGCATTGCCGACGCCCGCCGCCGAATGCAGGTTCACGAGCGCCGCGTTGCCGGTGGTCTGCGCGTAGCCGTCGGCCATGCCGACCACGACCGCTTCCTGAAGACCGAGCACGTAGCGGAAATCCGCGGGGAAATCGCGGAACATCGGCAGCTCGGTCGAGCCCGGGTTCGCGAAGATCGACGTCATGCCGACGCGGCGCGCGAAGTCGATGACCGCGTCGCGTACGGTCCACGGCGTGCTCTGTTCTATTGCGTGTGCCTGATTCTGCCGCGGCGCGCTGCTTGTCATGCGAAGTCTCCTGTCTGGTGAGCGCGAAAAATCGAATGGCCATTATCACGGCCGCCCGGGTAGCCGAAAATTGCCCAATTCGCAAAAAGGCATTACCTTTCGGCATGACTTACAACCTGCAACAACTGCAGGCGTTCGCGGTGATCGTCGAGAGCGGCAGCCTCGGACGCGCCGCCGAAGCGCTGCACATCACACAGCCGGCCTTGAGCCGGACCATCCGACGTCTCGAGGAACAGGTCGGCGCGCCGCTGTTCGAGCGGCATTCGCGCGGCATGCATTTGACCGCGGTCGGCGAGGCGCTGCTGCCGCACGCGAACCTGTTGCAACGCGAAGCCGAACAGGCGCGCGAGGAAATCGACGCGATGCGCGGCCTCGCGCGCGGCACGATCCGCGTCGGCGCGGTCGGCAGCATCGCGAGCCTCGTGCTGCCGCTCGCGGTGAGCGGCGTGTTGACGAAGTGGCCGAACCTGCGCGTGGAGATCATCGAGGGCGTGTGGGACCGGCTCGCCGATGCGCTCGTCAAACGTCAGATCGATCTTGCGCTCAGCATGGCCGTGCCCGATACCGACGAGATCACCGCGATCGCCGATTGCCGCTGGGAAGACGCGAGCTACGTGGTCGCCGCGCTCGATCATCCGCTGCGGCGCAAGCCCGACCTCACGCTCGCCGACACGCTGGGCGAACGCTGGGCGATTCCGCCACGCGGCACCGGCCCGTTCGAGCACATGCAGAGCGTGTTTGCCGCGCGCGGGCTGGGACTGCCGAACGTCGTCGTCGAAACGCGCTCGGTTACGGCGCTGAAGAGCCTGGTCGCGCGTTCGGGTTTTCTGAGCTGGATGGCTTCGACGATGTACGTGACCGAAAGCAAGGCCGGCGTGTTCGATACGCTCGGCGTCCCAGGCGTGGTCGGGCGGCGCACGTTGACCGCGTTCCGGCGGCGCCAGGGGATTCTGCCGAGCCCGGCGGTCAAGCTGCTGGAGCAGTTGCGGCAGTTGACGGCGGAGGGCATGACCGCGGGTTGATCGTTTCCCGCACACGCTGCCACTTTCTCGGCGTTTACCCGATAAGTAGATTTTATCGACTATTTATCAATAAAGTCTCGTGTTAGATTCCGTCGCCATGCGTCGGGGAAACGAAGCAAGGAGAGCCGGATGGGGGTTTTGATTGGCGTGCCGATCGTGGTACTCGGCTTCGCATTGCGCTTCAACGCGCTGCTGGTGGTGACGATCGCGGGCGTCGCGACCGGGATAGCCGCCGGCTTGCAGACGGTGGAGATCGTCAGCGCGTTCGGCAAGGCATTCGCGGATAACCGCTACATGGGCCTGATCTGGCTCACGCTGCCGGTCATCGCGCTGCTCGAACGCAACGGTCTGAAGCAACAGGCGCGGCATCTGATCTCGCGCCTGCATGCGGCCACCACCGGCCGCGTGCTCTGATCACGCTGGTCGGTACGCTGACGCTCAAGTACGCGCCCTTCGTCGAAACGAAGAATCTGGTTTCTGCGGCACGCTGATGACGCCGATGGCGGCGAACTTCAACATCGTCCCCGCCGCGCTGCTCGAACTGAAGGACCAGAACGGCGTGATCAAGGCGCAATGGCCGACCGCTTTACTATTGCTGATCGTCAACACCATACTGTTGTACGTGTTCGTATTCCGCTTCTGAGGAGCCGCCGATGACCACCCAGCTCACCCGCGAATTCGCGTCCAGATTCGCCAATGTCGCGCTCGCCCACCTCACGCGCGAATATCCGAACAAGCTCACGCATTCGCTTGGAGGACCGCAGGACGTACAGGGTCCGCGCGCCTTGCATCCGATCTTCTACGGCAGCTACGACTGGCATTCGTGCGTGCACGGCTACTGGCTGATCCTGCATCTGCTCGAACGCTTCCCCGATCTGCCCGAGGCCGCGCGCATCGTCGCCGTGGTCGACGAGCATTTCACCGCGGCGAACGTCGCCGGCGAACTCGCGTATCTGGAGCTGCCGCACAACCGCGGCTTCGAGCGGCCGTATGGCTGGGCGTGGCTGCTCGCGCTCGGCGCGCAGTTGCAGTCGATGAAAATCTCCGAAGCCGCGCGCTGGGCGAAGACGTTCGCGCCGCTCACCGAGGCGTTCGTCGAGCGCTTCGCGGAGTTCCTGCCAAAGGCAACCTATCCGCTGCGCGTCGGCACGCACTTCAACATGGCGTTCGCGCTCGCGCTGACGCTCGATTTCGCGCGGCAAACCTCGCGCGAATCGCTCGAGGCGCTGATCGTCAGCACCGCGGAGCGCTGGTATCTGGACGACGTCGCGTGTCAGGCGTGGGAGCCGGCCGGCGACGAGTTCCTGTCGCCGTCGCTGATGGAAGCGGAGTTGATGCGGCGTGTGTTGCCGTCGGCGCAGTTCGCCGACTGGTTCGGACGCTTCCTGCCTGACCTCGGCGCGAAAAAACCGGCGACGCTGTTCGAGCCCGTCACCGTGACCGATCGCAGCGACGGCAAGATCGCGCATCTGGACGGCCTCAATCTGAGCCGCGCGTGGTGCCAGCGTGCGCTCGCGCGTGCGCTGCCCGCCGGCGACGTGCGTCGCACCGTGCTGTTCGATGCGGCCGAGCGTCATCTGCACAGCGCGCTGCCGCATGTGACCGGCGACTACATGGGCGAGCACTGGCTCGCCACGTTCGCGACGCTGGCGCTCGAAGCTTGAGCGAACCGGGAACGAACTGAACCGGCTTTGAAGAGATAAAGCCGTGCTGGTTGGGCGCTTCAATGCGAAGCGCCCTTTTTATTGCCCGTTCAACAGTCCCTGCCTGCGGCGGTAAAATCGCGCAAGGCGATTGCGCCGCTTTAAAGGTGGAAGTTTGACTGAGTTCGAGCAGGGTTTCATTTTGACCCGACATTGGCGGGACACGCCCGCCGGCACGGAAATCGAGTTCTGGCTGGCCACGGACAGCGGGCCGCGCCACATCCGTCTGCGCCCTCAGCCGTCCGTCGCCTTCATTCCGGCCGAACATCGCGAACGCGCCGAAACGATCCTGCGCCGCGACGCGCCGCTCGATCTGCGTTCGCTCGAATTGCGCGACTTCCAGCATCGGCCGGTCAGCGGGCTTTACTGTGCGCAATACCGGCAATTGAAGGGCTTCGAGAAGCGCCTCAGAGAAGGCGGTGTCGATGTCTACGAAGCCGATATCCAGCCGCCCGAGCGCTACATGATGGAGCGCTTCATCACCGCGCCGGTGTGGTTCAGCGGCGTGCCGCAGCAGAATGGTCCGGGGCTCGATGGCCCCTGGCTCGACAGCGAACTCAAACCGTCCCACGACTATCGTCCGCCGTTGAAGCTCGTGTCGCTCGACATCGAAACGAGCGCACATGCCGAGCTATATTCGATCGCGCTCGAAGGCTGCGGCGAGCGGCAGGTGTATATGCTTGGGCCGCCGAATGGCAACATCGGGAACAACGGCAACATCGGCAACATCGGCAACGTCACCGACGCCATCGACTTCAAGCTCGAATACTGCGAAACCCGCGCACAGTTGCTCGAAAAGCTGATCGAGTGGATGGAGCGGCACGATCCCGATGCGATCATCGGCTGGAACCTCGTGCAGTTCGATCTGAAGGTACTGCAACAACATGCCGAGCAGTATCGCGTGCCGCTGCGCATCGGACGAGGCGGCGCGGTGATGGAGTGGCGCGAACACGGCGTCACGCGCAATCACTTTTTCGCGGGCGTGGCGGGTCGTTGGGTCATCGACGGCATCGAGGCATTGCGTTCGGCGACGTGGAGCTTCCCGTCGTTCAGCCTCGAATACGTGTCGCGCTCGGTGCTGGGCGAAGGCAAGGCGATCGACAATCCGTATCAGCGCATGGACGAAATCCAGCGCCGCTTCGACGAAGACAAGCCCGCGCTCGCGCGTTACAACCTGAAGGACTGCGAGCTCGTCACGCGTATCTTCGCGAAGACCGAGTTGCTGCCGTTCCTGCTCGAACGCGCGACCGTGACCGGCCTGCCCGCCGATCGCAGCGGCGGCTCGGTCGCGGCGTTCACGCATCTGTACATGCCGCGCATGCATCGGCAGGGCTATGTCGCGCCGAATCTCGGCGACGTGGCCGGCGCCGCGAGCCCCGGCGGCTTCGTGATGGATTCGCGGCCCGGGCTCTACGACTCGGTGCTCGTGCTCGACTACAAGAGCCTGTATCCGTCGATCATCCGCACGTTTCTGATCGACCCGCTCGGTCTGGTCGAAGGCATGCTGCATCCCGACGACGCGAGCTCGGTGCCGGGCTTTCTCGGCGCGCGCTTTTCACGCACGCGTCACTGCTTACCGTCGATCGTCGCGCAGGTGTGGCAGGCACGCGAAGCGGCCAAGCGCGAGCACAACAAGCCGCTATCGCAGGCGCTGAAGATCATCATGAACGCGTTCTATGGCGTGCTAGGCTCGACCGGCTGCCGCTTCTTCGATCCGCGGCTTGCGTCGTCGATCACGATGCGCGGCCACGAGATCATGCACACGACACGCGAGCTGATCGAGGCGCAAGGCTACGAGGTGATTTACGGCGACACCGATTCGACCTTCGTCTGGCTCAGGCACGCGCATGACGAGGAAGACGCCGCGCGCATCGGCCGCGCGCTCGTCGAACATATCAACGCGGCGTGGCGGCAGAAGCTGCCGGCGCGCTTCGGTATCGACAGCGCGTTGGAACTGCAGTTCGAGCGGCACTATCGGCGCTTTTTCATGCCGACGGTGCGCGGTGCCGAGGAAGGCAGCAAGAAACGCTACGCAGGACTTACGGTATTGCCGGACGGCCGCGAAGACGTGGTCTACAAAGGGCTCGAAACCGTGCGCACCGATTGGACGCCGCTTGCGCAGCAGTTTCAGCAGGAACTGTATCGGCGCATCTTCAAGCAGCAGCCGTATCAGGATTACGTGCGCGACTATGTGCGCGATACGCTCGCCGGCCGGCTCGACGATCAGCTCGTCTATCGCAAGCAGCTGCGCAGACCGATCGACGCTTACGAGCGCAACGTGCCACCGCATGTGCGCGCGGCACGCGTCGCCGATGAGTTCAATCGCCGGCAGGGACGTCCGCTGCAATATCAGAACGGCGGCTGGATCAGCTACGTGATGACGGTGGCCGGCCCCGAGCCGCTCGAAACGCTGCGCTCGGCGATCGACTACGAGCACTATCTGACGCGGCAATTGCAGCCGGTTGCCGACGCGATTCTGCCGTTGCTACGCGACGATTTCACGACGCTGATGTCGGGGCAGAAGCAGTTGTTCTGATCGGGGCGGCGAACGCGCGGCTGCGAGCATGGACGAATTGCCTACTTCACCATGGACGGGGGCTCGGCCTCTTCATCGGAGTGCGTGTTATGCACAGCAAAGGTGCGGCAGGGCGAGTTGGCGCGGGTCGCGTATCGCATGCTCCGCGCTCTCGAGGCCGGCGTAAATCGACGGCGCGAGTAACTGTGCCGCTACATCGGGGATGGCTAAAAATGTCAATCAGGCACCGGTGATCCGTGATTAAAGGCGGAAAAAAACTAATCCTTAGTTTCGATTTGAAATCCTATCAACGGAATCAGAGCGCCATCGTAATTTGAAGTATTGTAATTTCTTCGGTTGTCCGCGCAATTTGCCGGTTTGCATTGCTGCTTGACCTAACCCTTTATTGTCCTATAGTGCCATTTGATCCGCCTCAGAAATATTGTGGGGGCGTGTGTGTGATATCCCTGAATCTGTAGCCCCAACGATCTGCAACGACAGGAGAAGATGCATGAAAGCAATCCACGCCGTCAAACTGGTCGGTACCGCCCTTCTGATTTCGGGTTCGATTCACGCCTATGCGCAGGCGAGCAACGCTAACGCCCCTGAGTCTGCCCCGACCACGACGCCCGAAGCCCGATCGCATTACAAGTCAATGAAAGCAGCGAACCGGGCGCTACAGCGTCAGGTTCGAAATGCGCTGGTGAAAGACAGGAACATCTCAACGGCCAATATCACAGTTCGCGCCCGCGATGGTGCTGTCACGCTGCAGGGCAGCGTACCGCTTCAGGCAGAAAGCGACCGGGCAACCGAGGTGGCGAAAGGGGTACCTGGCGTAACTTCGGTCAGGAACGCGCTGTCGATCCGTCCTGTGGGCACCTGAAGCAGTCCTGGACCCCGCTTTGCAGGAAGGCCGGCGCTCTGACCGTGCATTCCATTGACGGCATAGCCAATGCGGCACATGGCGGCGGGCCGGCTCGACAGCCGGCCTTCGCTATGCGGATATCTTCTCGAGTTCGAGCCCTTTCGTCTTCGGCCCCATCAAGCCAATCGCCAGCATCACGATCAGCATCGCGCCCGCGATGAACACGAACACGCCGGTCGTGCCGAAGTAGCGCAACACGGCCGCGATCAGAAAGGCCGTGAAAATCGCGGAAAAGCGGCTCCACGAGTAGACGAAGCCGACCGCGCGCGCCCGGATGCTGGTCGGAAACAGTTCGGCCTGGTACGCGTGATAACTGTACGAAATGATGTTGCCGGCCAGCGTCAGGCACACCCCGAGGCTCACGAGGAGCACCGCACCCGATGCCTGACTGAACCACAACCCGCACACGATATTGACGCCGGCCATCACGACGATCACCGTCTTGCGCTCGAAGCGGTCGCCGATAAACAGCCCGATGATCGGACCGAGCGGCGCGGCCAATGCGATCACGCTCGAATACATCAGGCTCGTCGTGATCGTGATGCCCTGCTTGATCAGCAGCGTCGGCACCCAGTTCGCGAAGCCATAGAAGCCGACCGTCTGGAAGATGTTGAAGATCGTCATCATCAGCGTGCGGCTGCGGTACGGCGGTACCCACATGTCGCGGAAGCTGCCGCGCGGTGGGATCGGTACCGGCGGCGCCGGCGGCGGCAACTCGCGGCCATATTCGTGACGTACCTTCGCCTCGAGCGCGTTCATCACGCGGTCGGCTTCGGCGAGACGTCCTTGCTGCGCGAGCCAACGCGGGCTTTCCGGCAACGCGCGGCGAATCCACCAGACGAATAGCGCGCCATGCGCGCCGATCAGCACGACCCAGCGCCAGCCGTCCAGACCGAACAGCGTGCGCGGCACCAGCAGAAACGATAGAAACGCGACCACCGGCACGGCCGTGAAGCCGACCGCCTGCTCGCACGCGAACGCGCGGCCGCGGATCTGCTTCGGCACCAGCTCGGAGATGTACGTGCCGATCGTCACCAGTTCGACGCCGATGCCGACACCGGCGTGTTCCAATACAATTAAGCCAGTTAAAAAAACACCATTGGAACCACTTGCTGCAATGCAGCATAACCGAAATAGCCGATGGGATGGCCTTAGCCGCGTGCACAGACGGACACTACCTGACACGCGAAATGAGATTCTAACCCCCTCATGTCGGCTCAATGACGAAGCTTGCGCTGTAACGTCGAAGCCGATAGCGCCAAAAGTGACCACCTTGCGCGTTACCAAACAGATTACCGGGTCGCATAGCGAAAGCGAAGGCTGGGAGACGAACGCATACCGTCCCACTCCTCTTGAGTTCCGGCGAGAACTTGCATTGCCGGCATGTGAGCCGGGTGTCTCCGTCGCACGACTGACCCTGGAACACAGAGGATCATCTTGGGCAGGCGTTACGGCAGTCCGATCGCCATGCCGGCTTCAAGGGTTACCGTTCGGGCCTAGTGTTGCCGCTGTCGCGCAATAGCGTCGAGCCAATGGCCGCACACATTGACCCACTTTCACGCGAGTGCGAAGCATCAGTCACTCCACCACTTTGTGGCCAAGGCCGACTGGTCTGACCGTGCGGTCTTGCAGCGGGTACGCGAATGGGCGATGCCCGCGTTAGGCGCGCACGCAGCTGAAGAAATCGCCTACTACTGGATTAGACGACACCGGTTTTCCAAAGAAGGGGCGTCATTCGGTAGGGGTCGCACGTCAGTATTGTGGGCAGCTCGGAAAACAGGACGACTGTCAGGCTGCCGTGAGCCTGTCAATCGCGACGCAACGCGGCAGCCTGCCGATTGCCTGGCAGCTGTATGTCCCCAAGGAATGGCTTGACGACCGGGACCGTGCACGTCGTGCAGGCATTCCCGACGACCTGGCTTTCGAGACCAAGCCCCAGATTGCGCTGGCACAACTTCGCGAGGCTTTGGCGTCCGGTGTTGCACCGGGCATCGTGCTGGCCGATGCCGGGTACGGTGATCAAACCGCTTTCCGGGATGGCGTAACTGAACTGGGTCTGTTGTACGCGGTCGGGCTCAGACCTAGCGCCTCAGTTTGGGCGCTTGGCACGGCACCACTTCCGCCCAGGCCCTGGAGCGGGCGTGGCAAGCCGCCCACACTATTGCGCCGTGCGCCCGGTCACCAGCCGATCGCGGTCAAGGAGCTGGCCATGCAATTACCCGTGAATGCCTGGCAAACCGTTACCTGGCGGGAAGCTAGCAACGCAGCACTTTCCCCAAGCTTTGCCGCCGTACGGGTTCGTCCCGCACATCGCGACTATTGGCGAAGTACCGTACGTGACGAAGAATGGTTGCTCATTGAATGGCCCGATGGCGATACGGAGCCACTCAAATACTTTCTCACTACCGCCCCCGGGGAGGCGACACTGGAGCAGCCTGTACTCGTGACCAAAATGCGCTGGCGCATCGAGAGCGACTATCAGGACCTGAAGCGGGAGTTCGGACTCGGTCATTACGAAGGGCGAGGCTGGCGTGGCTTTCACCCACCCCGCCACGCTGAGTGTCGCTGCATATGGGTTTCTGATGGCTCAGCGATTCAAGATGCGCTCAGATGGACGCCATAAAAAAACTTCTTCGAACGCGCGCTGCCTGCGCTTTCCCACGATTACATCCCCGGAGCAGTCCAGCGCGCTCAGCGCCACATTCCTGATTCCATTACCACATTGCGCATCCTGCCGGACTGAAAGCTCATGCAACGATGGATCTCTTTACGGGAATAGGGCGCGCAACTAATTATGTGACACAGCAAGACTAGAGAGCCACTGCCCGAACATCTGCCGCGCAAAACCCTGAACGTACTCCCACAATCCACCGGGAAGTTCCAGAGCATGGTGCCGAGATGAAGTCGCTGTGCGAAAGCGTTGCCGAGGAACCTGAGCGGGTCTGGGCGATGATCGTGCGTCGACCGATATAGGTCCGCCGGCGGTGCGCTTGGTCTATACGCCGGATCTCAAGGCCATTCGCCGGTAGCAGCACCTCAAATCGTTGAATGGTACGCTGCAAGCCAAGATGTGGGGTGGCTACTAAGCCATCTACGGAACCGGGCGCGTCACGGAGGCGGCTTGTTGGGGTAGACGCTCGACGATAGTTCTATGAGTTGCTTGCAGCGCGCCCTAACACATTGAACACCGAAGTGCCCGAGCGTATCGGTGCGCTCTACGGGATTGAGGCAACGACCAACGGCGAACCGCTCGACGAGCGCCGTGCTCTTAGCCGAGTGCACGCGGCGCCGGTACCCGATCAACGCCATGCGCGGCTCACAACGACACTAGAAACGCTCTAATGCAACACTAGAAGCGCTCTAATGCAAACCGGACACGAGTCGGGTGATCTTCTTTCCGCTGAACCGGTGGAAAGCGCTCACACCCTATTGGGATGAAGGCCAGCGCGCAATCGACAGTCCTCCCGTCAAGCGCGAGCTACGCCGGGCGGGCGTCGGTTGCCGTGACTGTCTGTGCGCCCGAGCAGCCGAGACCGGCGAACGCGCCGCTGAAATCTACAGCCTCGTTGCCCAGCCAAACAATCAACAACACCGATCCTAAGACGTACCAGCGCTTTGCGTCCGCACGTGTGCCTCATAGAATTAACCTCATCGATGAGCTTTCGTCGATCAAATCCGCACCGCAGTCTCAAGGTCCCACTCTAATCAAGACGTCGCCAGTGCAGCGCCTACTATGGTGAAATATGGCTGTCATGATTTTGACCCACCAATTATCTTATCCATTCCTTCTCGAAGTTCCCGTTTGAGCCGTTCTCTCGCTTCGCGAACTTGTTGCTCAACCATGAGGTCCTCCGCACTGAGTTGTTCATTACTCTGCTGGCATTCGACATTTTCTACATTCCCAATTTTCTGCCCCTCATCGCCGCCCCAACTTCTAGCCGCGACATGGTCGGCGTGAAGTCGAGCCTCTTCTGTTTCTTGGCAGCGCTCAAGTCTCTTTTCCGCTGCTCGCGCGGCAGCCTGATCCTCCGAACGCACACGGTTCCGTACCGTACGTCGAGATTGGAGTAACGCATCCATAACGAGGCCCTTTAGTGGCGTTGTAAATGTCTTTTTCCTCTCGTCCCTAACCTTCGTTTTGAGATCTTGTATTCGGAGATCAATTTCGACGTCTTCTCGGAGCAATCCGTGCCATCGCCGCGTATCCGTCGGAGAACATTCAAGAAGAATCATGTCACCGGGACTTCGCTTCCAAAAAAGAACAGTCGGATCATCCGGATCCTTGAGCGGCGTGATCATCGGAAGCTTCCCGGGATCGCCCAGACACTTCGAAATCTCCATCTCATACGCCTGTTGATACCGCTCGCTCGTAAAGTATGCGTCTTGATATCTAACACCCTCCTTCGACATCCTACGTGGCGGAAGCCGTTGAAGTAACGCGGTATACGCATCAGTTTCCGAAAATCGGCGGTTCTCGCCGCCCCTCCGGCGCGACATTCCCTCCTTGAAAAGTACTTCACGCGAAGGATTGTCCCTCGATTCCTTCGACCGACGCGATTCAGGAGTGTGACGCTTAAATATCAACTGCTCGTTGTACTCCTTGGCAGCCTCGTACGCATAGCGGAGCAGTTCACTGCGCGTCACGCGTGCAACTAGCTTTGAGCGTCGACGGCCATCCTTTGCAAGCTCTGTCCTTTCCCGGGTAAAAGCGCCTGGCAAATTTCTCAGTTGTCGAATGAGCACATTCATTAAGCCTTCGATAGGCCCCTTGGCGCGACCGCAGGCGATCGGTGCAATCATTAAAGCTATGTCAGCACCGTCCGGAGAAACGAGCGGCTCGCGAAATTTCATCGAGTTTGCCGGTCCACGATCAACCAGAATGTCGTTTGGCCTCACATCGAAGTCAAAGGACTTCTCCGGCAAGCCCAATCGCCTCATTAGGCGGCGCTGTGAGGTGCACGCCCTGAACAAAACAGACCTGTACGTGTCCGCACTTTCCGGTTTTGTCGTGATGTGGATCGCCAAAATGGTTCCCAAATAGTCGTCCGCTACTATCATGAGAGTTGGACGGCCAATCGGGCGACGCGAGATAGAATCGACAATTTCGAACTTCGCAACCGTTCCGTCAATAATGAGGATGTCCCCCGGGCCCAACGCGAGGTCAGCCGCTGTTCCACGACCGGCCGCGTACCGGTCTCGCCACTCTCGCGCGCCGACGAGGCGTCTAAGCTTTTCGGGACTTTTCTTGTACCGTCGCGCGTATGCGGCAAACTGCGCTGCCGTGACCATCTTCGACTCTTTCACGGGATAACGCACACGTGATCCTTCCGACTTCGCGCCATTGTCTTGGTGCCAGAATCGCCGATGCATAATTTTCCGTGCATTCTCGTACGAAAAGCCCAGCAAAATTACCAGATTCCAGACAGCCCATTGAATATGGCGCAATGCCCACCTTGTGACAGGGTAACCCTTCATAGGGCTCGCGGCGTTGCACTTCTCGTAGACGTTTTTCGCGCCTCTTTTCTGCAACACTGCTCTCCTCCGCCGAGTCTCTGCCAACGGATAAGGTCGTAATGCGACCAAATCACATCCGAAGTTTTCGTAGATAGTAATCAGCTTCAGAAGGCGTTGGATAGAGACACCCGATACTTTAGCCTGCGCGTGGAGAAGTTTGGATCGTTCATGGATATCGGTATAGAACCTACGTCGCCCCTCTGGTGTAATCAAAGAACCCAGTAGACGCTGTCTGTATGCTTGCGTCGCGCGGGCCGCGAGTTCCTCGTTTACATCATCCTTCCGCTCACTCATGCTAGCGGGTCGAATGCATTCGTCCTGCTCAGTTAGCTTCCCCGAGCGTAAGCGAGCCTCTATCTCCTTGATCGAATATTTCTTCGCATTCGAGCTGTTGGCTGGGACTTCAGGATAGACCCTCCGGATGAATACCGTATCGTTTTTTTTATCAACCCATACCGTACGAAAGTAATTGTTTCCTCGGAAACCCTTCAGGCTACCAAGGAGTAATTGACCGTCCCACAATAGGAAATCCATGGCGGCACCGCTTCGTTGGGCTGAATCAAACAAACTGGAAATTCAGTTCGCACCGGATATGACAGATTGACATAGATAAATCCAAGGTTCACTGCGGCGGAAAAGTATTCGTACGTCTGATCTAGGCTGAGATCCAGCCGTCTACCGACTTTGCGCATGAAAGCATCGAGGGGGCGGCAATCATATTCTCGATAGAATATCTCTGCGATCGCTCGGGATACTGAAGATGCTGAGTTGAAGTCAAGTTTTCCTCCCCACAAGCTGATTTGCCTCGCTGATTTTCCACATTCGTCGAGCAGGCGGTCGCGAGAAAACACGATATACCTGTATCCGGCGATATCTGCCTCGGTTCGTTCGCGGGCAATCCTACGTTTCACTTTTGGCTTCCCCAGATCCTGTTCGGTTTTGTGGGAGAGAACCGTGTAGTCGAGCCGGTCATGCTTATTGATGCCAGTGACGACGATGTCTAAACTCATTATGTCTCGCCGCCGCAATTTCGGTGGCTGTGAACGAATCCCGCAAACAAACTCGTCCGCGGCATCCCTGCCGGCTTGCAAAAGTAGTGGATACTGACAGCGGTAAGCGAGCACAAACGGCGAGATCTCAAGGAGCCAAGCCATCCATTTCTCGCCCATGCCTAGACAGTCGCAAGTCCGACCATTCTTTCGACTGGTAAATAGGTAGTCGGTTGTATAGGACGATTCCACTCCCGCACGCACGACCGGCACATAGTCAGGGCCATACGGTACGCCGAGCGGATCAGGCTCCAGGTAAATAGCAGGAAATCGAAGTTCGTAGGCCATGTGGTCTTCTTCCGAGTCGCCTCCGCAGGAACTCGGCAACGACGACCGGCCTTTCACTGGTTCAAACTACAGAGTCGACAGATCTGCCCTCGACGCCACCCGGTTCAGCTCATTCATTTTCGGCTAGTCTTTTTTGTAGCCTGCCTCTCCATCTCCTTTTTCGCCCGACGTTCATTGACTGCCTTCACCCGAGCCGCACGTATCAGTACCTGACGCCGGTACGCATCACTATCGATATACTCCTCATATTTTTTCAGTTGATAGCTGTCAACGGACTGTCCCTTATACGCGCGATTCATTATTTCAACGCCGACAGCAATTCCGGACAACTGCTGATCCGCAAAATCACGCACATATCCCACCGAAATTGCTTTTAAATTTTCTTCCGCCATCTGCACAAACAAAGGACCGCAAAGTTCAGCTATATAACGCCGGATACCAGCAGTTTTACGGGTCACCTCATTCGGAAACCATGGTGGCATTTCCATTTTTAGTGATGCAATCTGTCTCTGCCACATCTTCATGCAGATATCATGCATTTCTTCTCCAGCTCTGACGGGCGGAATCTCCAACACGCCCTGTGCAAACAACTTTTCAGATTGCGACCGATGTCTTTGCAGAACATCCTGTAGAAGAATTGTCCCTGCGCAGATAAAGGGAACCCCCGATGTCTCCATTGTGCCAACGATCAGATTGAGCATCCCCTCACGCAATCGCTGACCGACACGACTCAAAAGCTGAACATCATCAATCAGAACAGCCCCCACTAGATTAGCGGTCAACATCTGTGAAAGTTGCAAAACATGGTCTGCAGATTTTTTGAACAGATTTTCGAAGTGCGGTTCGCTCAACGAATCAAGCTCGGCCGCAATCGCGACGGCGAGTTGCCTTTCCGAGGTTCTCCCGGCTGCGCTCACGCGAAGGATTGGAAACGATGGCCATAAGCATGGCCTGCCACCGAACTGCTCGTGCGTCCTCCTGTGGTAGCCTATATACTCGCAGCTACGGGCTATGGTTGTCGATTTTCCGCTGCCAGTGGGGCCGATCATAACGGCGCCACTAGCCGGGCCAAGTGCGCCCTTGCTCGGTGAGAGCGCTATTGGAGCCTGTGCCATCACTATTCTCCAAAGGGACCGCTCGAAAGCAGAATCGTTAGGGTTACGGTACCTGTATGAATCTCTCACGATTCCCACGATTCGCTGGATCGCCTTAATATGTGGTGGAGCAGGTACGAAGACATACTTGACCTCTTCGGCATACTCCTTTCGGATTTCCACAGGAAGGGAGAAGAAGTCGCGGGGCCGCTTCTCCGGCTCCGCTGCCAACACGGCTTGCGCACCGATGTGAGTCAGAGGACCCGGAAAGCACGTCACAAGAGGATTATTTCTGAATATCGGGTTACGCTCATCAGTCCGGTACTGCGCCACTTCAATTAGCCTGTTTATCGACCGATCCCGCAGCCACGGAGCAAGCAATACTCGATCATCGTTTCCATCGCGCACCATAACCTGTCTCCTTGGTATGTGATATGAGAGGTGAATCCGAGTGCCTGGCCAAAAAAACCGTCGTCCACAATCTATCAACGTGCTTTTACGCGACTCAGACGTCTAGCCTGTATAGTCTGTAACACATATGTGGGCTCTTTCCCCTTCTTCGGAATTGGTCTACGCGCCAAAGATGCAGCGTCGGCAAGTGGCAAGCCGGTAGCTTGATGGATCTGGGTGGCCGTCTCCCCAGCTAACCATAGATATCTCGCAAGCCTGCAAACATAATGCTCCGATGTCTCGACAACACTGTCTATGAAGGCGGCCGACTGAGGATACAGCTGAATATCTCTTGAAATGTGATTGCGAGATTTAAAACCATGCATAAGCCTCTGTCGCGTTATCTTTATCGGCCTACAATCTTCTTCACAAATTTTAACCAGTCGATCCTTCATATGTCGAACCAGTGCGTCGTCGATCTCCCCTCTGCGCTTCGAATAAGGTCGAGTCGACTTTTTCGAATAAAAAACCCCTCGTATCCACGCACTGTCAAACCTCTTGATGAAAGCATATTCATTCGGAAATCGTTCAGAGACGTACCGCGATCCATTACCTGGCCGGGCTTTAGCTTCCCGCAATATGATTTTCTTGCATTCGTCGATCTTAATATCAGATAAGTCCACCTCGATTGTCTTTATGGATTTCAAAAAACCGTTGTAGGAGCCGAAGAGGAAATCTATCAGCAGAGAATTTCTCGCCAGACCAATGGGGGGAGACTGGCATTGTGCAACTCGCCTCAGCCAATCGGAATCGACCCCAATATTTAATAACGCAAGCACATCTTTGCCGTATCTGGCGATCAGTTGCTCCCGGAGACATTTGGCATCGCTTATGCCCAGCCTCTCCATCGCCTGCTTATAAGTAGCGCCGACCATCTGCCTGGAAACAATCTCCCTGTCGTCTGCGAGAAGAAATCGACGAATTGTTTGGGCTACACGGACAATCGGCTCGATCCACAATCCGTCAGGCACACAGGGTTCGGCTGGGCACCCGCACCTGCACATCGCCGAGGGGAGCCATGGCTTGTTCGACTCGCCGTAACACATTACGCAACGAACGCAGCCCAAGGTAAGCGCACCTTTATGGATCGGACATGCCAAGGCTCCGGGAGCGCAATGATATCTTCGAAAGTAAGAGATGCCATGGGCCTCTAAGTCGTCGACGGCACACTTCGTACAATAGCGCAAGGCATAATGATTCCCATCCCTATTAAAAGAGGAAGAAACTACGCTTCCCCTATTCTTAAAGCCGCACATGAAATCAACCGCTCTGGCATATAATCTCGGATTCGAAAAAAATCTATAAGCCGGTACTCCGGTGTTATTCCGCAAAAGAGAATTACCATCGTTCATGCCCAACGCCTGCCCAAGTCTATCGAGGCCCGTCGGATATGCAATTGTTGGAAGAGAATTCACACCGCTGAATAGCTTCCAAAGCGATTGAACGGATGAAATTCCTGAGAGAAAAGCGGCCCGAATAATATACGACCGGATTAACTCCTCTTGCATCAAGAATGGAAGAGTCACAATGAGTTCCTTCATTCCCCACCTCCGAATTCGTGATTCGCAAAAAATCGCCCTTAAGATCTGCTCGCATGCAAACCTTTCCGTTTGACGATATGGCTGTCTCCGCCTCTCTCCGTAACCTGCTATTTAAGAATGACTTAATACGGTCGGAGCAACTCGCGTGTGAGACGTGACGTGCGTTATTATTGCTATTCACACTGGGTCGATCAGAATAGACTTAATCGCCGCGCTTGATTTTGGCAAATCTTGCTTTAAGCTGTAGAAAGAGCGCGCTGAAGGATGACCCATTAACAATGTCCACACAGACAGCCTGCGCCATTCGTGCATCGGCCCCGAACGCAACAACTCGCGCCTCATCTGGATATGCTTGAGCAAAGCGTCGTCTAGTTGAGCCATCCGTTGCGCGCGACTCGCGCCATAACCGATTCGCCGCCGAGTCGGCGGCATAACTGCCTCATATGTTTCCCGGTCGTGCAGCATCAGATAGCAGGCGGCATGGCGGCACTTTGCGAGGAGTTCGGTGCGCGTTGTCTCTGGATTTTCGCGGAGGTAGTCTTTAACCCGGCCCGTCGCCAAAGCAAGTTTCTGTCCTGAGAACGTGCGGCCCCTCGGGGGCCTACCGCACAGCTTTGGTTCGGCACCGCTCGATGCGAATGCCGTGACGCTTGCTTCAAATTCATTGAAGTGTTCGTAGAAAAAATCAATGAGATATGCGACGCGCAATAGACCCGTCTGTTTCCGGGCCGCTGACAACTCGTGCACGAATGTTGGTTTTCGGCCAGACTCGATGAAGCCGAGACTTTTCAGCAGTTCGTCTCCATATCGATCCCGGAAATGCTCGAACATCGAGACGCGATCTAGCAGTGGACCTCGGGTGAATCCCAAATCGCGTGCTCGTTGACGGAACATGGCTCCCAGGTCACACTCGTCCGCATAAAAGCGCTTTGATTTCTGCGCTTGCATTAAAAGAGTCGCTATGCGAACGTGCGCTTCTAGCTCTCGACTGTCCACCGGCAATAAAGGCTTTGCATGATTTCCGCAGAAGCATTCCGTCGAAGGAAGCCTTAGCCCGCTGCAGAATAGCTGGCTTTCCCTACAGCGGCCACATCCAAGAGTCAGAGACACCCGATGAATGGGACAGGCAGCTACGCCGGTATACTCCCATTCAATGTGCCAGTATGGGAACCCGCACCTCTCCTCGTCCGACCGTGCGCATATCTGGCAATAAGCAGCGGGAAAGTGAATTCGGTGTGGGCCTTTTCCCAAGGCGGCGTAACGCAATTCGCGATCAAAGCAATCCCCACCCTGCAGGCGCTCGAAAAGCTCCTGACGGCGGTTGAGTGGCATCGTGAGATGCATGGAAGCCGCAATAGGGGTGTGCTTTTCCACAATATCGATGACGGACCCGAGCACACCACCCGTTACCGATGCAAGCTTTGCAAGATTCCCCGTTGGTGCACTTGCACGAGGCCGACTAACGCCAAGCGCTTCGCGCATGAACGGAGCAGCCGTCCGTTCCAGTCTGAGCAACGCGCTCCGTTTGGCGTAGCCAGCGACCGACTCCGACTCCATGATGCTCGGTATTGTCATGCTTTGCATGCCTCCAAGAGCGTTACACACTCCTCCAACACGCCGGTGTTTGTTTCGATCGTCTTCAGTTATCGAAGAGCAATCCGTGCCAAATGCGTCACTCGTCGCTGACAACAGCGACCGGCACAGCTCTTTCTTTGCTCGACGGATGTCAGAACGGCGAACGGGCTTGAACTCTTTAGCCGCAGGCTCAGATTGGGGCCGTGTACTCCGCTGAGGAGGATGCCAACGTCTCGTCGTCGTTTGTACTGGTCGCCGGTCCGCGAATGTCCATGCGCGGGGCGACGACGACACGTCGCGTGTACCAGTAATTCCACGCTGCCCCGATACTCGCTTGGCATTGGGCTACTATAGACGGCCGCATAGTCAGTTGCCGAGCTTCCTTAGGCGTCCTTTTGTCCCCACTCTTGCTTGCCGCCATCGCTTTGACGTATGCATCGGAGTCCCACGAAGGGTCAGCATGAAAGTACTCCATGTGGTTACGGAGTTCACACTCGAGCAAACGCGAGGACCGACGCGGATTCGCTACCTTCTGGTCCACATGACTCTTCCGCTCCGTGGGCCTCCGAAGCCCGAGTGCCGCAATCGATGCCAGACCTGTTTTGCCGTTTTCACGCTGGAATTGAAGACGACTTCCGAAGGGAATTCCAACAGGCGGCATGAGAGGATTTTCCGCGTGGCACATTTGAGCGCCTCGTGTCTGGCTTAAAAAGAGATCGTAGGTGCGTTGTGCACTGAAATATTCAGCACTGGCTGGTCGAAGCGAGGCGGCCGCCTGCAATCGGCGCTCCAGACGGGCTAACCGATGCTCGCAGCCAACCTCCATTTGGTTCGCCGTCCGCTGGGTTCCCCGCGATTGAATTGAATCTCCGAACACCGCGATGCTGGGTGCCGACGCCGGATCGCCTGATAAATTCAACTTATATCCGAGGCGCTCGGCCAGCTCGTAGCACGCTTTCCGCGCCAAAACGAACCGGCGAGGTGGAACCCTCGGCATGGGGATGACTTCGAGAAACGAGGGCGCGTCGTGGTGGCCTACACCCTCAGCGCTAGCGGCATCTTCTCGAACCGACCGGGCTGTTACGTCTCTAGCTGCGATGTGCTCATCGATCCTCTTCAAGGTCTCTTCTTCGCGATACTGTGGCGTGGCGCCGCTGTCTTTTGTATCGCGTTCCCTTCCTCCGCTGTCACCGACCGCGACAGAGTCACACGGCGTCGCTCCTGCGACTTCGAGTGCCGCGTCCAAGGCCTTGAACGTCGACGCTAACACTCGCGAAGCCTCTGACATTTCGACTTCGCGGACCCGCCTTAGGTTGGCATACAACTGGATGGCGCTTACCTCATTCGCGAGTGACATGTCATTGCTCCTGCATGTGCGATAAGAGGAATCTAGTAAGCAACCAGCCAAGTGCAATATGTTTCGATTGTGGCCTGCATCAATCTCCTGCTAGGCGGACACTGGTGCTACTCGACATATGCGACACGTAGTCTCCTTGGAACTGAGGAGGAAGGTGGGTACAGATGTAGTTCTGTCACGACCTGCATTCCCGTGCACCACGACATCCCAACGTCGTGCACGAGCTGTTATCTATTCCTCGCCCTTCGAGCATCTCTGCCTCCCCGAGTGGACTATCTCAGGCATTGAAAACATCGCTGCAGATGCATCATCTTCATCGCAGAGCAATCCGCTCAGCATTGAAAACTTCAGGTGCTTCGCATTATCAAGTCCACTCGTCAACACGGTACTGCGACGCCGTGTTGCCCGGTGAGCGATGACGGGTATCTGTGATCGATGAATCAAGGCGCGTCTCACCAAGCGAGTGCACTATAGCGACCTATGACATGTGAAACTCTTTCTCAGTGGAACCAAATCGATGTAGTCACGAAGGTGCTTTTTCGATCCGCATGACGGGGATCCGGATATATATCCGCTCGCTTACCTGGCGTAGTCTCTTCGTCCCGCACTGAAGGTCGCTGACGGACATACCTGGAATTTTAGAAATTGAAAACAAGGCTGTAGCGCGCGTGCGGTCAAAGCGCAGCAATCCGAGCGCAATTGAAAATTCAACTCAGTGATTTTTATCAACGTTATTCGCATCCGCCGTCGTGTGGAGCAGCGTTCCTGCTTATGATGCGTTGGCACGCTCCCTTTATTAGCCCGATTCAGATGAGGGAACTATTTCATTATGTTTATATATAACAATCGCTATGTGAGGAAAATTCTCCTTTATGCACATCATCGTTCATGCTGCACCACGGAAAAAAAATTTTTTGGGGTCACATGGCTTGCAGCGTCGAAGTGGTGGTTTGCCACCGAAGCATCTGGACAGAACTGGAGCCACGCGAAATCGCACAGGCGATGACGCAGCAGGTGGACGCACGGGTGTCCCTTCATCACGTGCAATTGCCACGGGCAGCGCACCAATGGTGACGGGCTGATCGACGACAAACAGAAGTTGGCCGTGCGCCTTGAGTTCCGTAATGAGCGCGCGCAATTTGGCTTCATCGTTGGACCGCGCCTTGTTGTACAGGCGCTTTCCGGTCCGATCGAGAGCGACGGCATGATGTGGCCTTTGCCAACACCGACGCCAACGAATACGTCGACGGAGCCATGTTGTTGGTTTTCTTGCATCGAAGGTTTTGCAGGTTGAACGGTTTGGCCTGCAACAACGGTGGCAAGTCTCGGCATCCACGCTACGGACGGCCTCAAAATATTCCAGCCGGCCCCTTCCATTAGCGATATCCTCTCCGCCTGCTTGTGCGTACAACCAATCACGCTATCTGATGGTCAATCCGGTTGTCCGTCGGATTTCCGAATCACCTCAACGGCTTGCATCACAACGTCGACGACATTGTCACTTCGCGCTAATGGAACAGATAGTCCGCCATGGGTCGCACCGGGAACATCTACCTCCACGTGAGCAACGTGGCTAGCTATCTTCAATGCAACGCGCGCTTCCAGCACCGCCGGACGATTGCCGACATCGTTTCGTGTGATGAAAACCGTTGCCTCGGAAGCCTGCAAACCTCGGACGGGCACGATGTAGGCACCGGCCTGCAAGGCACCTAGTGCGCGCGTCCACAGGTTCGTCCTCGGGTCTACCTCATCCACTGCTGTGTGTATCGGCTCGACATCTTCGGGCTCTTCGAGATAGTTGGCGGCATAGATCTTCACGAAGGTCCGAGACCACTCGGCGGCCCACGCACGAGCAAACTTCCGCAGAGAGCGATAAAGCTGCGGATCGTCGAGCATGTCTAGCGGAGAAAGATTGCCCAGGGGCGCCTGTCTGCCTTCGAGGAAAACGAGCCGACATGCTGACGGCGCTGGGACGAGAATGCGGCAAATGGAATGCAACCGCTTGAGGTCCCGCTTTGCGTCACCAAGGACGGCCGGAAAGTACTTCGCGTCATCGACCTCGAGTGCAAACACACTTCCCGCTGCGACCAACCTCTCGAACCGCCGCTCGTCCATGCCGAGCAGTGTGAGGAATTCGTGCTGCGTCAGCAGAGCTCCAGTGCGGACCATTTTCCGTCTCTCCTTGGACGCCTGCAGCTGGACCTGCTCGCGAAACGTCATCCTCGCCTCCTACGTTTCTGCCTAAACACGGAACCCTCCACGCACCAGTCGCGCTAGTCCCCCTCCGGATTTCATATCCGTCTCGGCCTTTGACTCACACGCATCGGGTTCGACGCGTCTTTGGGGCTCGATTCCGACCTCATAGTTCCAACGTTCTACCAGCCTTCGCGGGGGCGTGTTTCCCATGCCTCTGCGCTTTGCGGCGCGATTTCAGCGTCTGCTGAATTTTCGCTTGTTGCTCGGCGCTCGGTACAAACTCACTCACGGATAGCCTCCCGCTACTTAGAATCTCTTTGGATGTTACTCCTCAATCGGGATATATCAGCATTCCCCCGTTCCGAACTTGTCGCTGTCATTCTGAGGTGAAATTCAAAAAATATATGTTTCGTTGTTTTGATCATTTTCAGCATTAGTCGAAATTGCTGAATCCGGTGAAATTCCGAAACGTCGCCGCCCCAGTTCTCGCTTCCGGAATCACGCCCTGATGGACGTCGCCAGCGAAATATGTCTCGAACGGGCATGAGAATCACTGTTCCCAGACAAATTTTTGATTCGACAACCTTCCCGCCTCTGGATTTCCGCTCACGCATTGACCTAACTCGAACGCTCACGTATCCCGTCGTTCAGGCAGATTCATACCTCGATAGTTGGTCGGTCCATTCGTGATCAAAACAACACGTTCCGAATTGCGAGTGACGTCGGTGTAACTCTCGTCGGGGGCTCAAATGCACGGGCAGTGTATTTTTCACCACCGCAACTTCCACGCTCGCGGGTCCACGCGTGTTCTGGAATGATGACATCGAACACCTCGTCGGCTTCAGACAGGTCCTGTCGGGCTACTACTTCCATCCGTTCACCAAAGGCGAAAGCGGGACTGGGGCTGCATTCGAAGACCATCCAGGCCATCGGCGAAGAATACGCAGTGCGCCGGAAGCAGGCCCAGAGGACCAGGCTGCGCTGGCGTGTGTCCGGTGGCCCGCGCCGCTCACTCGGATGGATTCCGTTCAAGGCGAGTGCCATCCGTTACCGGAACGGGCAGCTATTCTTCGCCGGCACGGCGCTTTCGCTGTGGGACAGCTACGGCCTGTCCAGATATAAGCTCGGTGCCGGTAACCTCAGCGAGGACGCGCGTGGCCGCTGGTACCTGAACGTCACGATCAAGATCGAAAAGACGCCGAAGCCAGCGACTGGCGAGGTCGAGAGGTCCGTCGGGCTTGACCTTGGACTGAAGGACTTCGCCGCCACGAGCGACGGCCGGGTCATCACCTTGGCGCGGCACTACCGAAAGCTCGAAGCGGCGCAGGCGAAGGCTCAGCGTGCAAAGAGAAAGGAGCGCGTACGTGCCCTTCACGCAAAGATCAAAAAGCTCACGGGAAGACCAGTTGCACAAGCTTTCCACGGCGCTCGTGGAGGAGTACGGCGCGATCTTCATCGGCAACGTGAACGCTTCGGCACTCGCGAGAACACGGATGGCGAAATCCGTGCTCGACGCAGGCTGAAGCCTGTTCCGGACCATGCTGCAGTACAAGTGCGATGACGCCGGCGTATGGTTCGAGGAGGTCGATGAACGCTACTCAACCCAGACCTGCATCTGCTGTAACAGGCGCACGGGCCCGAAGGGCCTGGAAGGTCTTGGAATAAGGGAATGGGCCTGTTTTGAATGTGGCGCGTATCATCATCGCGACATCAGTGCAGCAGTGAACATTCTCGCGGCGGGACGTCGCCATCTGGCAGTAGGAATCCCCGTCCTTCCCGCGCCTGGCGCGGCAGCCGTAGGCTGAGGGCGGGGAGGACGTCGATGAAACGACCCTAATACCGGACCAGTGGACAGGTTCCGAATGCCGATGCCTCGAGCGTCGATTTGTGAACAGATTTCGAGTCGCGAGCGCAAAAAGGTCGTTTTCTGAACGATACTCGAGTGAACTGAAGAATTTACGAGCACGACCGCGCAGGGGCACTGCATCGACGAGCGATAGCGCCTCCTCTGCACCGACGGTTATAAAGAACGTCCGAGCTACGAGGAATTTGTCGACTCCGCCTTGGGGAGATGGGCAACTCGAAAGCGCCGACTTCATTACGCCGCGTACTTGGCCGAACCCGCGTCGGCGATATATATCAAAGTCCGTGATATACGCTGATAGCTGCGCCAGCGCAGTGGCTCGAGCGAAAAGCAACGCCTCGCGGCGACAGAGCCGCTGTTACTAGAGGTTATCGCCAGAGCGCTTGCCAACAAGCGAACAATTCGCGCCGAGCAGGCGCGACGATCTACCTCGCACGGGTCACTGCGCGCAGTTCTGTCCATCCATCTCACTCTCGACTTCATCATCGGTCAGCAGGGCTTCGAATGGTTGAGCCATTCCTGCGAATAACGGTGGCATTAATCTGCACCCGCTACAGAAATTCTTCCCTGGATGTTCGAAACTCACAGATTCGCGGTCGTCGCATAATCAATTTCTAGATTTCCGCCGGAAACTAGCCGTCGCGCCGCGGTCCGGATGGTATGCCGCCGCAGGGCAACACCGATTCACACACTTCCCAACGGTGGAGGCCCGTTCGGGCAGCATGAGATGCGCTTCCTTTGCGCACAGGTCCAAATGACTGGGACAAGCGCAATGAAGGCCTCCGGTTGCGCCGAAAACCGACGCGCCCAGCAATATATCGGCGTCGAAATCTATTAATTTATATAACAAGAAAAACGTATAAATAGTTGGATATTTCTCAAAACCTATTGATTTATATGCATCATGAAACTAATCTCCCAACATCAACTGACACCGCAACGATTTGCCACACGTCAACATCTTCAACCACCGTAAAATTCAGCGTCTTAAATGAACAAGTATTTCGAGAATCTTTGCACAGGCATGAAATGCGATGCTCCCGACTTCAATACGTCGTTGCTTGAAGACATACGAATCACTTCGCGCGACGGAGTCGTCAACGCAAGCTTTATTATCGAAGGAAGCGCACTGACCAACGTTCAAACGAAATTCTCAGACGATAAAATTATCGTCATCCCGCTTTTTGGCAAAAATGCCGACTCCATCGGCAACGTCGAATCGTATTTCTCGTGCGAAGTCGTACCACGTCCAAACGGCACGCGTGTCTCGTGCATCATGCTTGCTGACAAGACAGTCGCCCTCGCGTCAATGGCTCCTCACTGGGCTGACATGAGTCGTAATGACGAATTTCATATTATTTGGCTCTTTGACGATGACGCGCTTCTTTCAAGCCATGAAGTGAATGACGATTTCTATGACGAGCTAAAAATTGCAAACGCTATTGCCAATGACCACAACCCTCTGACGGAGGAGGAGGTTCAAGCGTGGCAGCGCGTCGCTACACAGGCTACCTATGTAGGCATCTTCGACTACGTTGACTTCTGCGGCAATTAACCATCGTCAACACCGAACCGGATCAACCCGAATCTCAATCCCATGTCTGTATAAAAGTGAATACCACCGTGCCCAACTTTGAGCCGAATCTCCTATACACAGCCCTCCTACGCTCGATGCTTTTTGCAACAGAAATGGACCACTCAAATCGCTATCTGGGGCTGGGCAATGCCGCCGTTTTCCCGGAGGTCCTCATTTGGGCAATGGGACAACGGCATCCGGAATTGATTGAGGGGATTAACGAGCATGGCAAAGCGGTCGAACTTAGGGAACTGCTCTCTCAATATTGTTCACTGCGCGGCGCAGCAGAACGACTACGATCCGAGCGCTACTTCGCGAGCTGCGAAGCCGAACAAATTTACAACGACGACTTCGGCTACCTGACCCCGGACGACCTCGTGCAAGCTTTTGGCTCCGGTGACTGGTCTTGCGACGACCCCGCCGCCAAATCTCTGATTCAGCGCGCGGCATTTGCTCTAGCGGAACAATACAACTGCGATGAGCCGGAAATAGAACTGAGCATCGACACACAATGGTTCCCGGATAACACGGTGAATCAGGTAGCTTTCGAGCTCACAGCTACTCGCATTTCGGACCTTGCCTCGTTGCCGAGGACGGCATTGGCTCACGCCACGCACCAGTTAACGCAGTGCGACAACGTTGCCTATGGCAGCTTCTGGGACGCGGTCTACACATCCGCAATCTGCGACTGGCTTGAACAGGACGCGCCGGAAGTCGCAGCTGAAATCGTCAAAAAGGGCTTAAGTTCCTTGTACGTGGCGGCCATCACCGACTTTCGTTCAACCATGATATCCGTCGAGGAGATGTGGAAAGACCTCAGCCATCCGCTTCGAGCTCTCCTCCTCCAAGTTAAGGGAGAGCACGAAGCCCTGAACTTACTGCGTAAATTCGCTGAGAATTTCGCAAAATGCGAGCTTGAAGTTTCCACCTACGCTGCTCTCCTTTGGGAAATCGTCAAACGGCGCAACTGCCCCGCAGAGCACTCGCGGGTATATACGTCTGATGCCACCAATGCGCTGGTCGAAGCCGTTCGTTCAGCGCCGGCAAATGAAGCTACGTGTCACCTGGTCGACGTTACATCTCTGCCCGATGTGTTCCGCATCGTGGCCGACGAGAAACAGGCTCTGGTTGTTCGACTGCCAGACTCGTGGCTTGAAGACCTGGACGCGCTCGCACACTATGACGGGCTGGAGCCTTTTTTCCGCAAAGACACCTCGAATGGCCAATGCTTGTCCTCTCTAAGCATCAGCCATGCGTTCTGTTGCGACTATGATGCTCTCTGGCCGCTGATGTTTACTTGGCGCCGCCACGTTCCTGTTATGTACGTCTTTGCAGAGCGATGCGCTTTTGCTCTTCATGTTTTCAGGCATTTCATCGACCTGCGCCGCGTAAGTGACACACCGGCACGACATTGGCCAACTGTCAGCATTTCTGCTACCCAGGATGCAGGCATCGCTTCCTCGGCGTACGTTGCGGTCAGCAATAGACTTGCCGGAAATCGTCCGCTAGCGGTTCTGCCGAATATTACTGACCTTCGAACGACGAGCGGAACAACCACGCTGAAAGATACATTTCTTGCTGCACACCACAAATAGAAGCTGCACGCCGAACGTGGCATGACTGCGCCCGAATCTGAACGAGCTCGCCTTAGGGCTGACTCACATATGGCGGTCATCGCCACAGGAGACCCACAACGCCACAAATCAACAAACTTTCCGATACGAATATGTTTTCGTAAGAATGAACAATCGAGCTTTTTCCAAATCATGCATCCCGTGTCTGTAAAACACAAAAACGTTACCTCCATGCAATCACTTAGTTCAGATATGAGCGACGAAACCGACAAGACCACAAATTTTCTTGATACTGCCGAGGCTTGGGCCGAGGAACACAACAGAAAAATAGCCAATGGAGAAGACCCTTGGGATGGCACTCCGGAACCCCGCACATATACCCCAGCTCCCGATAATTCGTGGCGACGACATATTGAGCTCATCTGCGAAGCAATCGATTTACAGCGGCCGATAATGGAGAGCAGATATAACGCATTTGACAAGCACACATGGGTCAACATGCACCGCGCTTACTACTATCTGCTCACAGCAGAAAGAAGGCGTCTTGTAGAAGGAGTCTTGAAAGGTATCGATCTCGGCATCGAAGACTAGCCGTACTCGAGCTCGATTTCAGGAATAGCTAGAAACGTTCGAATCCGTTATCTATAACCGGGTATCGATATGACGCGGCCAAATGATAGCTCACAGAAGGGATGTTTGCGCCGCAGCCACTGCTGACGTGCTTGTTCCGCGTGCTCACACTAGCATACTCCCTTCCTTCTTCCGAAAAACCATCGCAAACATGATACCGAGGCGGGCTGCATGCGCCCCCCGAAACCAGAGATCCTCTTACAACGCATGCTTCGCGTCTTCCTCGTCGAGCTCTGTGAAAACATCGTCGACTTCACGGAATTTGCCCGTATCGATGGCTTTCTGCCCGAGGGCTAAAATTTTAAGTAGGGCGAGCGTCTGCTGCTGTCCCTCGTAGACCTGCGCAGCCTGCACTACGACCGTCGCCTCACCGTTCTGTGTAATGAGGTAACGCTCGCCACTCTCGGTGATAGTTTTGACCATCTCCTCCGCGTGGGTCTTCAGGTGACTGACGGGTTTGATCTGGCTAAATTTCATAGTCGCATGTCCAACGTGTCAGTCGAAATAGTCACATGTGTGCCACGCCTACGCTAAGGTTTCGGCGCCGAAACTTCCACACACTTTCCCAATTGTTCACATTCGCTACTTCTTTCTATGCTTGGGAATGTCCGCCGCTTCGGCGTCGTACAAGCCCATACGATCGGTGGCCCCTATCATTCTGTCGAGCCCCTCTTGTTGCACTGCCCGAATCTGGGTCTTGCAGGACAACACGGTCGCGCGAGGTATCCGCACGTCACCGTCTTGGGTCGTACGCGCGCCGATCAATGTCCCGTCGGCCAGCAGTGTCCGAACATGAGCCTGAGAAACGAACAGCAGTCGTGCAGCCTGCTCAATTGTCAGTCCATCCGATACCTGTATCGGATTCGTTGGCGGCTCCTGTTGCTGATTGTCTGACATGACCTTCTCCTTCGACATGGTCGACTCCCCCCTAACATTTCCTGCTCGAGTCGTGAACAGTCATTAGCCCGGCTCCTCTGGAAGACTTTGACGTCGGTAGTTCGTCGGCCCGTTCGTAATCAGGACCACGCGCTCCCTATCGTGCGTGACATCGGTGTACCGCTCATCGCGCGGCTCGTACTCATCAGGGTATCGCACGCTATATTCATCACCATTGCACTCCCCGCGCTCGTGTGTCCACGGCTGCGCGGGAATAATGACGTCAAAGACCTCCTCTGATTCCCACAAATCGGCGTAGTCGTCGAGTAGGAGCACGACGCTATCTGGGTCGACGCGACTCAATAGGGCTATCAGTTCACGCACACGCATGGCCACCGCCTCCCGTCAGATACTCGCAATCTGAGCAACCGTCTCAATTGCTCCCTAATATCGATTCAACTCCATGCTCGACCTACCTTTATCAATATATACCATAAAAACTTTATTTCATTTTGGCATTAAGTTAGTCATGTTAAACAAGCTAATATCGTTTGAAATCAATGGATATACAAATACACGCACCAGGGAAATCCAAGCGCCTGAATTTATACGTTGACGCGCGCAAACAAAGTGAACTACATTGCCACGCGATGCAATCACATGACAATCACTTCGATGAAGTCAACTTCCAAAGTTCGAACGGAAGAATAGCTTTTCGAGACGAATCTATACAGAAATGAATCAACAGGTAGTCGCTTCCGTGTTTAACGAATTCCTTGAAAGGCAGCTCGCGCCGCTCGGCTTCGTCCCGCGCACATCCTCCCTGGCGGAGCGCGTTCTCTCCGGCTTCAGGCAGATGATTAGCTGGCATTTCTCCAAGCTCGGCACGGCCTCGACGTTCGTTTTGGATGTCCGCCTTTCCTACGCTCACCACGTCGACGACGCTATCTCTCATGCTGCGGCGAGTGACGGCCACAAGCCGGCTTGCAGCGGCTATGTGAGAGTCCTTCACATGTTTGACTCGTTGACCGAGGGCGATATCAAAAATGGCCTGAACGGCGTTCGACGTCAGCTGGTGAACTTGCTCAACAGCACTCAATCGGCAGACCAGATTTACACCACCGTGAATGATGATCTGTCTACCGGGCCGTCACTACTGGGCCACAACCAGCTCGGTTTCTCGTTCAACTACGCGTACTGCATGGAAATCGCGGGGATGAAACGCGAGGCCGCTCGAATGTTTGCAGATCTTTCCGGTAGCCGTCTTTCTAACAGGTCGTCATTTGCGATTTGTCTGCGAGAAGCCGCACGAGAGCGCGCCATCGCACTGAAGTCCTATCTGCCCGACGATGCATTGAAGCAACTCTGTAAATCGACATCTCCGAACGCCGCGAGCATCCCAGTTGCCGCAACCGCCATCTCCGAGACAGAACTCGCAAAGAGAGCCATTCCGCAGCACACTAGTCCTGACATGGTATTGCCGGGAAATTTTGTGGAAGCCATCACGCGGGCGTACTCACCGGCCGCGATCTTCTGGCTCAATATCGACGCAGAGCGACTCGTCAGCGAACTGGAGAACCAGCACCCTGCGTACATGAGGGCCGTCGAAATGGCGTGGCAGGGCGTTGGATGCGGCTCGTTCCACGAAGATCTCGTGAACTCGATTCGCACCCGACAATTCGACGAATATTCTGCGAGGTGGCTGCTGTCCCTGCCGCAAGATCTGGTATCAAACGACGACGATAGCGCCGTCTACGAGTTGCTGCACGACCACCTCAAACGCACCGGCAACTCTGCGCACCTCAGGTATCTGGAACTTGATGGCGTTAAGGCCATTGGCTACATTCGCGACAGAATGGACCTCATGTTGGGTGGACCAACGTGACCCGTGGAATCGTCCGTTAAAACGAGCGAGCACCGACAAGCACCGATTGGCTGTCGCTATACGTTTTGTCAGGGCAGCGTTGACGTATTCAACTTAGAGATAACGGAGGAAAAACTCATGCAAGAGGTTCAATTTTTTGCGGCAAATGGTCAAACACGCTCACTGCGGCTGAACACCGAGTTCGTTGAGTCAACTCGACAGCACGCCATCGTTCAGGGTGGCCCAACTGTCTACGTAGCTCCCGTTTCGCATGTTATCGGGGAAGCAATCGGAACCGATGAAATTTGCGTTGTAGTTGCGATGCCTGCGCGTGACTCGAGCGACGTCGAATACTGTGCGCCGTCGGTCACGCCGCAGGTACGCACACGTCCTGATGGAACACCTGTCGCGTGCGCCCTTCTCGCCAATGGGCAGGTCGCCGTAAACGCATCTGCACTCAACGACGCGCGACCGCTACACGCAGGGCGACTGACAGTACTGTGGATGTTCCGCGAGATGTCCGCGCTTCGCCACTATCCCTACGATGAGGAGGCCGAGGAGTGGTTTTCGGCAACGGCAATGGTCGCTGACGGCCACCGACATGAATCCGGACATGGCGACGAAGTAGCGAGCCAGCACAAACATCAGGACGACGCGATTGAGATGCTCGATTACTTCGTGGTTGAGCCGGCAAGCTAAAGACATCTGGAGATGTTATTCATTCGCGGAGGGCATTGCCCTCCGCTTATTCTCGCCCGCCGCGCCAAAAGTTTCAGCTGCGCCTGAATGCGTGCAAACTAGCTGAAGTTGACCTACGAGGTTCCGCGACCCAGACGCTTCGTATCTTCGTCCCCGGGCAGATCGTTACGCTCGCATCACCCGCTTATTTTTGGGGTTCAATTCCTGCCTCGCGACTCCATTTCTCGACCCGTCGCCTCGGCGCGCATTTTCCCCGCGCTTGCGCCCTTCGATGGCTTCTGACTGCCCTCTCTGCCCAGACGTTCGGGCGTCCTACGAGTCCAGCAGCGGACGCTAAATTTACGACGAATTGCTTGATCGAACGTGGCGGACGCTCTGCACGGCATGCTCTCGGAAAACAGTGAAGTAACTACGCGCGTACATCCATCCTTTTTGCCGATGCTTGGAGGGAGGGACTAGCACTGGAAGCGCCTCTTAGTCGCGGCGACGCAGGCCATCGATCGACCTGGGGCACGTAACCTCCGAAAAATTAAACGCGTCCCGCCCGAATGCATTCCCAACGACCTTTTCTGGGACGCATGCTGGCAGGGAGGTTACGCTCGCGAATTCAGATCGAGCCAGGCTCGTCAAACCAACAATTGAAATTCGATCTCAACCGCGGCAGACAGTGGCAATGCATTCACAACCATGAAACTCCGCGCGGACGGTTCGGCGATCGCGAAAAACTCTTCCCAGGCGCTGTTGACTTCCGCCGAAACATCGCTGACACAGAACACGCGAGCAAACAGAATGCGTTCAATGGACCATCTATGTTCTTCGCAAAGCAATCGTAGATTTCTCAGTATTTGCGCGGTTTCGGCCGCCGTGCCCGAGACCGCCAGCTTGCCGGTCTCGGGATCGAGGCCAACCAGACCGAAAACGAACACGAACGGGCCAGCCACGATCGCTGGCGTATATCGAAAGCGGGGTGCAGGCAACGCAGAGGACCGCTTGATGCGCTGAAGCCTCAAATTCGCCGTTTCCATACCAATTACTCACCTATGTCTGCCTCGCTAAAAACTGCAAGCCGGCGCGTGTAAGTGGACGGCAATCCGAGACGCGCCGCATCGAATGTGCCGTATAGAACGACGACTACGGGAGTTTGAAGGTCGACACGGTTGACCGGAGTTCGTCCGTCTGAGACTCGAGTGAAGCCGCAGCGGCAGCGGCCTGCTCGACAAGCGCCGCGTTCTGCTGGGTCATCGAATCCATCTCTGAGACTGCCGCGTTCACTTGCCCGATTCCTTTGCTCTGCTCAACGGAAGCAGCGGCGACTTCTCCCATGATGTCAGTCACGCGCCCGACCGAACGTACGACCTCCGTCATGGTTTCACCCGAGGCCTTAACGAATTCCGAGCCCGCTTTCACCCGCTCCACAGAGTCGTTAATCAGATCCTTGATTTCCTTCGAAGCAGACGCAGAACGTTGCGCGAGTGAACGCACTTCCGCAGCCACGACAGCAAAACCCCGTCCTTGCTCACCTGCGCGGGCAGCTTCCACCGCTGCATTGAGTGCGAGGATATTGGTTTGGAATGCAATGCTATCGATGAGATCGACGATGCTTGAAATCTTGTCCGAACTTCCGTGTATTCCTGTCATCGTATCGATAACCTTTGATACCACGTCACGCCCGCGCTGGGCGATCTCCACCGCCTGAGATGCGACCTGGCTCGCCTGGCGTGCATTGTCAGCGTTATGATTCACGGTCGCAGTCAACTGTTCGAGGCTGGCCGCCGTTTCCCCAAGCGATGCAGCCTGCGCTTCCGTGCGCCGCGATAAATCCTGGTTGCCCGCTGCTATCTCACTGGTGGCCAGCGCGATAGACTCCGACGAAGTCTTGATCCTGGCGATCGTCGACGACAACTGTTCTTGCATGCGCCTGATCGAGCACAGCAGACTGTCTTTGTCACCCGGCGCGGTTTTCACTGCTTCTGTCAGGTCATTAGTGGCGATGCGACTCGAAATCTCGGCTGCATAGGCGGGCTCGCCACCCAAAGTGCGCAGAGTGCCGCGATTCAGCAGCACTACGACGACACTAAGCATCACGGCCACAAGCGCGAAGATGCCCAGGCTTCGATACAACGTGGCGTGGAATTCCGCATCGATGTCATCAACATACAAACCCGTTGTGAAGATCCAATCCCACGCCGGATAGGTGTCGCAGTAAAGAACTTTGGGGACGACTTTGTTGGACCCAGGCTTTGCGAAGGAAAAACGAACGAATCCCGGGCCGCCGTGCTCGACCTGGTTAACGACCAACCGGTAAAGCTCGATACCGCCTTGAGCGGACGAGTCGTTAGCCGACTTTCCCTCGAAGTCCGGACGGAAAGGGTGCATGATCACTACGCCCTTCGAACTGACAATCGAAAAATAGCCGGACCCATCCGCTCCGTAACGCATCGCGCGTAGCGCATCAGCCGCTCTCTTCCTCGCGTCGTCCACGGTTATTTGGCCCTTCGCGGCCTGATCGGCATACGTCCTGACAACCGATATGGCCAACTCTGTCGCATGTACGAGATCCTGCTTTCGCGCATCAAAGGAGATTGCCCTTGTCCTGTAGGCATCTGAAGTCGAGACGACGGCGAGACACAATAGGCTCAAGATGAGCGGGATCCAAAGCTTTCTTGCGAAGGACAGTTTCATTTGTTCTTTTTTATTTCGTGAGACGGCTCTGCAGTTCGACCGCGCCGGCAACCCGCGGCCGGAACATGCGCGTAAGCGGCGGACCCTTCTTCGAAAATCAAGCGTGAGTACATCCACTCTACGAGTGGACATTACATCCCGCATAATTAATTATTCGGTTTTCGCTATAAAAAACTGGAATATCTGCCAGGTCGCGCTGCGACGCGTGCCGAGGTTCGCCTAAAATTCGTCGATGCGCAGAACAACGGCTTGAATTTCGTTACTGACACGTCCTATCCAGACTTCGATCCGATCTGCCGGCAGCAGGTCGAGCGCCTGAAGATGCAGCACAGCGGTATCGGACCGGCCTCCGCAGGAAGCAGCGACACGGGCCGACAGGCTGCGGATGCGACGGACAACACCCATGAAATAATGACTGTGTTGGCCCTGCGAGATTTTGTAATCCGTACTTGGGCAGTTAAGTGATTGCCAATATGAGCACCACGGCTTCAGTGCGCAACGCTCATTTCATCTGGGCAACAATGTATGAAGAGAAAGTCTATTGCGGCCCTATGGGCCATGAGTGCACTGAGCACGCTCGCGCTCACCCACGCCCAGTTATGTTCTCGGCACGAAACGCGGCCGCCGCATTACCACCGTATTTGAGTGGACCGTTTCATAGCAGAGCAACGAGCAGAGAAATCCGGCGGATGCACCGCGATAACAACAGCAAAAGCCGAGCTCAGACACCTTCCGCCGGCGGCACCTTATATTCGATCTTCCCGCCCGGCAGGAAAAACAGAATCAGCGCGCGACCCTGCACTGTCGGGAAATGCTCGCTCAGCGGCGGAAAAACGCGCCAGCCGGCTCCTGTGCCGCAGAAAGTGGCGCCGGGTTCGAGCGGGATGATCATGTTGATCTCACCGTTCGTATGGCAGTGGTATTGACCTTTTACGTCGCGCAGCAAGCCACTTTCGACGCTCATGCCAGCCGTTTGCCCGACCGGTTCGGAAATTCGGCCGCGCCGATAATCGGGGCCTTCGATTTCCACATAGGCTGCCCATTGCTCCTCCACACCGAGTTTCAGCAGACGGGTGAGCGTTTTATAGCCGGCCGTCTGCGGACCATAATGCTCGTTCAGATAAGCATGCAGATTGGCATCCAGCGGCATGCCGCGAATCGCGTCGCAAAGTTCATGCACGACGTCGAGAAATTCCTGCTTGTGGTCTCCGCCAGGTAACATGGCGTTCTCCTTCATCAGCAAACCGGCAAGCGCCGGTCCTATGGTTTGTGTTCGGGACGATTGTTCTTTCGAAGCGTCCAGAAGCGTCGTTCAGTTCAGTCGGCCGACCACCCGGTGCAAAGCCGCACCCACGGCAACCACCTGGCGCTCCACCAGTTCACTCCTCATTCTCCCGTCCTCGCCCCACGCCTCGTGGGCGAGTCCAAGCGCGAAGCTTTCGGGAACGACCAGCATACCGAGCTTGTCCAGCACGGTGCGCAGCGCGCTTTGCGAGCGCAGTCCGCCAAGCGGTCCGGGCGACGCCGAAACGATTGCGGCGGCCTTGCCCGATACCAGCGTCACGCCCGAGCAGCCATCGGGAAGCGGCCGGCTGACCCAGTCGATGGCGTTTTTCAGCAGCGCAGTATAGCCGCCGTTGTATTCGGGCGACGCGACGAGCAGCCCATGATGTTCGGCAAAGCATTGCTGAAGCCGCCGGGCCGCTTCGGGTACGCCCTGATCGGCCTCCAGTTCCGCGTCATAAAACGGCAGAGGATAGTCGGCGAGATTGACGAATGTCACTTCGCCGCCCGCTTCCGTCACGCCTCGCGCTGCCAGATCGAGAAGCCGGCGGTTCAACGAACCGCGGCGGACGCTGCCGCATAGGGAAAGTACTTTTGGAACCATGGTCAGTATGGCGGATATCGTGTTGGGTTGGTTAAAGCGGACTGTGCGTGTCCGTTCAGCGCGTAGTTACGGGTTCGGACACGAGATCGAAGAAGCGGATCGCATTCTCGCTGCAGAGCCTGCGTTTGGTGTCTTCGCTGAAGCCGTCGTGGCGTTCGATCAGGCCGCCGACCTCCTGCTCGCCGAGCGGAAACGGATAGTCCGACCCGAGCATGATGTGGTCCTCGCCCATCACATCGATCAGCAGCCCCAGCGCCTTTTCGTCGAACACCGCGCTATCGACATGGAAGCGTTCCACATAGGACGACGGCAGATGGGGGCAATCCTCGCGAACGATGTCGCGCTCGCGCCATGCGTTGTCGACACGACCAAGCAGAAACGCGAAGCTGCCGCCGCCGTGCGCGAAGCACAGCTTCAGACTACGCGGCAGCCGTTCGAAACCGCCGGAGAGTATCAATGAAAGAATGCCCAGTTGAGTTTCCGCCGGCATGGCAACGAGCCACGGCAACATCCATTTCTTCATGCGGCCGTCGGTCATCATGTCCCACGGATGCACGAGCACTGGAATGCCCTCGTAAGCACAGTGCGTGAGGAACGCCACCAGCATGTCGTCGTCCAGGTCACGCTTGTCGACGTGATTGCCGATCTGCACACCAATGTGCCCCTGTGCAAACGCTCGCGATGCTTCCTCGCAGGCGAGTTCCAGATCCTGCAGCGGCACCTGCGCGAGCACCTTCAGCCGGTCTGGCGCGGCAATGCATTGTTCGAGCGCGTGGTCGTTCATGCGTCTCGCCCATTCGAGGGCTGAGCGGGCCTCATGACGGTAGCCGAACATGATCGGCGTCGCGCACATCACCTGGACGTCAATGCCGAGGCGGTCCATTTCCTCGACGCGCCGGCACGGATCCCACAGCGCGCGCCCAACCGGCCGGAAGCGCCGGTTGCCGACCATGATCATGCCGGTTTCGCCGTCATCGTCCACGGTGAGCCACGGAGCGTCGTCGGCGCCTAGCCGGGCTGCTTCTTCGCGCGTAATGAGCGGGAAGAAGTGGGCATGCATGTCGATTTTTCTTAACATGATTGAACTGCCTTTGTCGCTTGCGTCCGGTACAGACGTCAACGGTTGATCAGGGTCGTCGTGAATTCGGCCTGGCCGATTCCCGACACCATACACTGCACGTGCAGACCCGCGCGAAGCGGCTGCGCGGCAGTGGCCGCGCCCGCCATGATCAGACTGCCTGCGGGCAGCGTCAGCCCCGCGCGATGCAGCAGCCGCGAGGCCTGCACAACCGAGCGCAGTGGGTCGCCGAGAATCGCTCCGGTCGATCCTGTCTGCACTTCACGGCCGTCGAAGCGCAGCGCCACGCCCGCATTGCGCAGGCCCGTGACACGGCACGACCATGGCCCGACCACTAGCCCTGCCGACGAGCAGTTGTCCGCCACGACGTCTTCCAACGTGAAACGGAAATTCCGGTAACGCGAGTCGATGATCTCCATCGCGGGCGCGACGCCATCCAGATGTCGGGCCGCCTCCAGCGCCGTCAGCGGCACCGAGATATCGCGTCCCGTCAGGAAGCACACTTCCGGTTCGACGCGTGGGTGGATCAGGCGTCCAAGATCGACGGGCGCGCCGTCCTCTTCGAGCATCGCATCGGTAAGCCATCCCCAGATCAGACTGTCCACGCCCATCTGGACCATCTTCGCGCGGCTCGTGAAGCCGAGCTTGATACCGATCACACGCTCACCGCGTGCACTTCGCCTTTCGATCGACGCACGCTGGATGCGATACGCTTCGTCGACAGAGAACGATTCGGTCAGTGTGAGTTGCTCGATCGCGGTTGCGTGACGTGCGGCTTCGTCCACACGTTCGGCCAGCAGGGCGAAATTCACGAGGCGACCTCCATGGACCGCGATTTCGCGCGCAGCATATCGAGTGCCACGTCGACGATCATGTCCTCCTGGCCGCCCACCATCCGGCGCCGACCAAGTTCGACCATGATGTCAAATGCCGAAAGACCGAACTTCGCCGCCGCGGCTTCGGTGTGGCGCAGAAAGCTCGAATACACTCCCGCATAACCGAGCGCGAGCGTCTCACGGTCGACGCGCACGGGCCGCTCCTGCAGCGGGCGCACGATGTCTTCGGCCGCGTCGATCAGTTTCTTCACATCGCAAGCGTGATTGAGGCCCGCACGGTCCACCGCGGCAATGAACACTTCGAGCGGCGCATTGCCGGCACCCGCACCCATGCCCGTCAGCGACGCGTCCACACGGTCGCAGCCTTCGTTCAGCGCAACCATTGAATTAGCGACGCCCAGTGACAGGTTGTGATGCGCGTGAATGCCGGTCTCGGTGGCGGGATCGAGCACGTCCTTGAATGCGCGGAAGCGCTGTCTGACCTCCTCCATGTTCAACGCACCGCCGGAGTCCACGACGTACACGCACTGCGCACCGTATTGCTCCATCAGCTTCGCCTGCTTCGCGAGCGAGAACGGGTCCGTACAGTGCGACATCATCAGGAAGCCCACGGTGTTCATGCCGAGCTTGCGCGCATATTCGATGTGCTGCTTCGAAATGTCCGCCTCCGTGCAATGCGTGGCAATCCGCACGACGCGCGCGCCCGCGTCGTACGCGTTACGCAGGTCGTGAACCGTGCCGATGCCAGGCAGCAGCAGTGTCGCGACTTTTGCATGACGGACCGTCGATGCAACCGCTTCGATCCACTCCAGGTCGGTGTGCGCGCCGAATCCATAGTTGAAGCTTGAGCCGGCCAGGCCGTCGCCGTGCGCTACCTCGATGCTGTCCACACCAGCGTCATCCAGTGCGCGTGCAATCTGTACGGCCTGCGCCACGCTATAGCGATGGCGCACCGCATGCATGCCGTCACGCAGCGTCACGTCGGAAACGTAGATTTTCTTTCCACCCTGATTCATAGGAGATCTCCTTTTACGCCTGCAGACCGGTCAGCGCCAGTTGTTCGGCCGCACGCACGGCGGCGGAGGTCATGATGTCCAGATTGCCGGCATAGGCAGGCAGGTAGTGCGCCGCGCCTTCGACTTCCAGAAACACGCTGACTTTCAGCGCGTATTCGCGACCCGGCAGCCGCGCGGCAAACTGCGGCGGCACCGGCACGCGATCGAACTGGACTTGCTGCTTCAGGCGATAGCCGGGCACGTAGGTCGCCACGGCCTTCACCATCTCGCTCACGGAGCCGTCGATGAGTGCCTGGTCGGCGTCCTCGTCGGTGAGGCAGTACACGGTGTCGCGCATCATCAGCGGCGGCTCCGCGGGATTCAGCACGATGATCGCCTTGCCGACGCTCGCGCCTCCAACCGATTCAATGGCACGCGCGGTCGTCTCGGTGAATTCGTCGATGTTCGCGCGCGTTCCGGGCCCGGCGGACCGGCTCGAAATCGACGCGACGATTTCCGCGTAATGCACGGTACGCACGCGTGAGACGGCCTTGACGACCGGAATCGTCGCCTGGCCGCCGCAGGTCACCATGTTGATGTTCGGTGCATCCAGATGCTGGTCGAGATTGACTACGGGAACGACGAACGGCCCGATCGCCGCCGGCGTCAGATCGATCACCTTCACGCCATGCCGCGCGAGCACCTGCGCGTGCTGCGCGTGTGCGCCGGCGGAAGTCGCGTCAAAAGCGATCTTGATGTCCTTGAACACGGGCATCGCCACGAGACCGTCGATGCCGTCAGCCGTCGTCGCCACATTCAGACGCGCGGCGCGCGCCAATCCTTCGGACTGTGGATCGATGCCGACCATCGCCGCCATTTTCAGATGCTTCGCGTGGCGCATCAGTTTGATCATCAGATCGGTGCCGATGTTGCCAGAGCCGATCACCGCCACGGAAATTTTCGCGTTATCTTTCATCGCTTCGCCTTACTCCTCTGTCGCGAACACGGCCCGGACCGACCCAAGCCCTTCGATTTGCGCTGTCATTACGTCGCCAGGCCGTACTGCGACCATCGGCCCGAGCGCGCCCGTCAGAATCACGTCGCCGGCGCGCAGCGGCGTGCCGTACCGCACCATCGTGTCCGCGAGCCAGATGGCCGCGTTCAGCGGATGGCCGAGGCACGCGGCGCCGATACCACTGCTCACCTGATCGCCGCGCGACTCCATCAACATGCCGCAGTTCACCGGATCGAAATCGCCGAGCTTGACGGGTCGGCTGCCGAGCACGAACAGCCCGCTCGATGCGTTATCGGCGACGGTGTCGACGAGCCTGATGTCCCAGTTGGCGATGCGGCTGCCGACCACCTCGATGGCGGGCAGCGCATAGGCGGTCGCGTTCAGCACGTCGACCAGTGTGTGACGCTCCCAGCCAAGGTCATGCTCGAGTACGAGTGCGATTTCCGCCTCCACCTTTGGCTGCTGCGTCAGGTGCAGCGGAATCTCCTGGCCGTCGACGAAGGCCATGTCGTCGAACAACGCACCGAAGTCGGGCTGATCGACACCCAGTTGCGCCTGCACGGATTTCGACGTGAGCCCGACCTTGCGGCCGACCACGCGCCGGCCTGCGCCCTCGCGGCGCCGTGTGTTGATTTGCTGAACGCGATACGCATTGGCGATCGCGTCGCCGCCGAGCGACACGATGGTGTCACGTACCGGCGCAATCGGCGCAAAGGGAACATTCACCTGCGCTTGCCAGAGTTCCTCGGCGACCCGCTCCAGCGTTTGATCGACGCGAGCCATCAGATCACCTTCACGCATACGTTGGTCAGCTCGGAATAGAAGTCCATCGAATGACGGCCGCCCTCCCTTCCGAATCCCGAAAGCTTCGCGCCGCCGAACGGCGTGCGCAGGTCGCGAACGAACCACGCATTAACCCAGACGATTCCCGTCTCGATCTGCCGCGCGACGCGATGACCGCGTGACAGGTTCGATGTCCACACGCTCGCCGCAAGGCCGTAGGGGCTGTCGTTGACTCGCCGCACGACTTCGTCCTCCGCATCGAACGGCGCCACGTGGCACACGGGTCCGAAGATCTCTTCGGTGACCGTGCGCGCGGTATCGGGCAGACCCGTCCAGATGGTCGGCAGGATGAACGCGCCGTCGTCGCATGCGTTGCCGAAGCTGGGCACCGTGCCGCCCGTTACGACAGTGGCCCCTTCCTCGACAGCCAATCGGCAGTAGCTCAGTACCTTGTCGCGATGGCCTCGCGAAATGAGCGGCCCCGTCGTCGTGCCCGCTTCGTACGGAGAGCCGATTCTGAGCGTCTCGGTCTTCTGTTTGAACGCGGCGATGAAGCGATCGAAGATCGGCCGCTCGACGTACACGCGTTCAGAGCACAGACACACCTGGCCTGCGTTGGTGAAGCTCGATCGCACCACACCGTCCACCGCCGCGTCGAAATCCGCATCCGCGAAAACCACGGCCGCGTTTTTGCCGCCGAGTTCGAACGACACGTTTTTTACGCCGTCGGCGACGGCCTTCATGATTGCACTGCCCGTTCGGGATTCGCCCGTGAACGTGACGGCATCGATGCCGGGCGAACGCGTCAGCCACTCGCCCGCAGCGTTCGGGCCATGACCGTGCACGAGATTGAACACACCGGCAGGCAAGCCGACATCACGCATGACCTCGGCAAGCAGCGTCGCGGAAGTCGGCGTCTCCTCGGACGGCTTCGCCACGACGCAGTTGCCCATCGCGAGCGCCGGTGCGACTTTCCACGTGAACAGCAGCAGCGGCAGGTTCCACGGTGAAATGATGCCGACCACACCGAGCGGTTTGCGCGTGACGTAGTTCAGGTACTCGTCACCATCGGCGCCGACGGTATCAAAGCACTCGCCGCTCGATGTCTTGATCAGATCCGCAAAGGTGCGGAAGTTGGCAATGCCACGCGCGACGTCGAGCGTCCGGGCCTGGTGGATCGGACGGCCCGTGTCGGCGACCTCGGCCGCGACGAACTCGTCGAACCGGGCCTCGATGCCATCGGCGATTCGATGCAGCCATGCCGCGCGCTCGACTACGCTCATCGTGCCCCACGGTCCTTGCAGCGCGGACCGCGCTGCTTCGACCGCACGCTCTACATCGCTCTGGCGAGCCTCGCACACACGCGACAGCTCATGTCCGTCGATCGGGCTGTGATTGGCAAACGTGTCGCCGGAATCGACGAACGTTCCTCCGATGAAATGCTGCAGTCGCGTCGGCAACGCGATCTCGGCATACGATTGGTAATTCACGTGATCTCCTGCTATGCGTAGAGTTCGTGCTAGGACCTGCTTATGTATCGACCTTAGTGTAGGCAAGCCTCTTGCACACGGATAATCAAAGATCGACTCGTCGGTATTCGTAACGGGAATAGCAAGCTGAAGAATAAAAAAAGCCTGCATCCTCGAGAATGCAGGCCAAGCCCTCTATTTCCAGCAATCGCCGCTGTGCGGCAGATCAGCGATTGTTCAGCAATCACTCGGCGATCAATTACGCCCCAGCACCGCGCCGTGCCTCCTTGCCGGGATGCAGCGCGCCGCAGTGCGGACAGGTGCGCTTTTCCTTCGATTCGTAGAAGCTCGAAAAAACTGGCGGCAGATCGTCGACGATGCTTTGCAGTTGAATCTCCGCGCGATACACGAGACCGTCGCATTGCTCGCAATACCATTCAAACGCATCCAGCATGCCGTGCGGGCGCTGGAATTCGACGACGAGGCAAGCGCTGCCCGCTTCCGGCCGCTGCGGCGAGTGGCGAACATGCGGCGGAAGCAGGAAGATGTCGCCCTCCTTCAGATCGACGCGGTCGCGCCTGCCGTCCATCATCAGATTCAGATACGCATTGCCTCTGATCTGATAGAAGAACTCCTCGAGCGGATCATCGTGATAGTCAGTGCGCTGGTTCGGGCCGCCCACCACCGTGACGAGCAGCTCCGCATCCCGATAGACCTGCTGGTTGCCAACCGGTGGCCGCAGAAGATGCTCGTTATCATCGATCCACTTGTGGAAATTGAACGGCTTGCCGTGCTTCAGCATTCGATGACTCCTTCGCGGCCCTGCCGCGTGGTACCCACTTCGCGCGGCAGATAGGCCACGGCCTTGATCTCGATGACCAGCAGCGGATGAGGCAGTTGATGAACGGCCACCGTGGTGCGCGCGGGACCGGTCTCGTCGAAGTATTCGCCATACACTTCGTTATAGCCGTTGAAGTCGTTCATGTTGACGAGAAACGACGTCACCTCGACGACGTTGGACAGGTCGGCTCCCTGCGAGCGGAGGATGTCGCGAATGTTCTCGATCACCGCGCGAGTCTGCTCGCGAATATCCACGCTCGCGGTGCCCATCTCGTCGGCATGGCCGCCCTCGAAACTATTGTCGGGCCGGCGCGAACTGGTACCGGAGACAAACAGAAAATCGCCAGCGCGCACGACGTGCGGAAAGCGCCCTCGTGGCCTGGCTTTGTGGGCGAGAAGCTGCCCCTGTACTGCTTTGTCCATTCGTTGTCACCTCACGTAATGAATCATACCGCTCTGTATTTGGATTTCCATTCGAGTCTAGACACAGGCGCATCCGCTGCACAATGAAATGTCGGATCACGAGTATTCACACACGGAATACCAGCGCGTTCATGACCGCACGCCCTGGGGTCTTTGTCTCGCTCAGCGACCCGACGCAGCAGATTTCTGTGTCGACGCTGCGCATTTCAGCCATCGTTTCGCAAAACGTCCTTTCGCCCGCAATTTTTCCACCGGAACATAAACCCGTGGGCGCCATTTCAGTCATTCAAACAATTCCAGGTGCTCACGCGATATTTATTTCGGAAGATCTTCTGTCCGTCTCCGCATCAGGCAATTCCGAGCATCCGGGCGATCGTCCCCGATGCCGGTGCGGCGCCGATCCGCCCTCCAGAAGGCATTCCACTCGACAAAGTTCTGGAGACACTATGAAACATTGGGCCTTGGGGTTGCCTCTCGCCTGTACCTGTCTGCTCGCGCACGGGCAGAGTTCAGTCACTCTTTACGGCGTCATCGATGCCGGCCTTCAATACGCGAATAATGTGCAAGCGGCAGTGCCCGGCGGCAGGCCACGCGGCGCGAGCCAGTTTGCGTTGACGGATGGCAACTTCACTGGCCTGAGCGGTAGCCGGTGGGGCCTGCGCGGCGTGGAAGACCTTGGGGGCGGACTTAAGGCGGTATTTGTTCTGGAGAATGGATTCAACATCAACAACGGCACGCTGGGCCAAGGCGGCGCCGAATTCGGCCGCCAGAGTTACGTCGGTATCGCGTCCCCTTATGGCACGGCCGTCGCTGGCCGCATGTACGATCCGTATGTCGACTTCGTTCAACCGTTCGGCGCCAATGCGGTGTTCGCCGGCTTCCCGGGCTCGCACCCGGATGACCTCGACAACCTGAACAACTCTGGCCGCATCAACAACGCGATCAAGTTCACCACGGCGAAGTTCGGCGGTGTCAGCGCCGGCGTCATGTACAGCCTTGGCGGCGTGGCCGGCAACTTCACGCAGAACCAGATATGGGGACTCGGCGTGGGCTACGAAGGCGGTGGCTTGCGCGTCGGCGCCGGCTACCTGAATGCTCGCAATCCCAACGTGTCGTTCTACGGAAACACCCCGAACAAGGGCGGCGCGACGGCCAACAACATCGGCTCGTTCGGTTCCGCGACGTCGCCGCAGTCCAACCCGGTCTTCGCGGGATACGCTTCGGCAAAAACGCTGCAACTCGCGGCGCTCGCGGCGGCCTACACGATCTCTTCGACCACGGTCGGGGTCGTGCTGACCGATACCCGCTTCGAGCATCTCGGTTCGTCCGCGGGTCCGAATCCCGTCGACTACTCGGGCAACGCCGAGTTCCTGAGCGCCGAAATCAACGCCAGCGTGCGCGTCACTCCGTCGTGGCTGGTCGGCGCCGCATTCGACTACACGCGGCGAAACTCCGTGAACGGTGACGGCGGTGCGCGGTATCTGCAGGTCGATCTGGGCACGATCTACAGCCTCTCCAAGCGGACGGATCTGTACGCGGTCTTCGTCGCTCAACACGCGACAGGTATCGACTCGCTCCACCAATCGGCGGTGGCGAACATCAGCGGATTCGGTCCATCGTCCACCGATAGGCAGCTGGGCGCACGCATCGGCATCCGGCACAAGTTCTGATCATCAGCGCGAGGGCGCGCCGCGCGGATCGCGAGGCGCGCCCCGCCTCCGCCCGCCTTCGCCGCGTGAATCGCGGCTGGTCTGCGGAGTGCCAACTAGGCTTGTCGGCGTCGGCGATTGCGTCGCAACGTAACGACCGGCGATTCGCCGAACAACGCCTGATAGGCCGCGCTAAACCGCCCAGGGTGGCTGAAGCCGAAGCGGAACGCAATATCCGTCACCGAGACCGAGCACGCCTCTTCCGTCAGCGCCTTTTGCGCCGCCTGCAGCTTCTGCTTGCGCAGCCACGCGGACGGAGTCGTCTCCCCCGCATTTCTGAAGCCCGCCTGCAGACTGCGCACGCTCACGCCAAGCGCGTTGGCAACCTGCATGACGCCCACGCCCGCATCCACGCCGTCCTCGAACATCTGCTTGGCGGTCGTTACGAGTCGCGGCGTGGACGCGGGCGCCGGCTTCGCCAGCTCGGCGCTGAAGTTGTGAGGAATCGAGTTCAGAATGGCCGAGATCAGGAATTCGTCGAAGGCGGCGCGCGCCTGTCTCGAAGCGGAGCCAGGCGCCGCCGCGAGCGAAATGGCGAGAGCAATTGAATCGCGCCAGATGCGCTCGAATGGCTCGGGCACCGCCCGCAGATCGAACGCAATGGGCCGTTCGAGCGGATAGCCGAGCCACGCCGCACAAACCTGTTCGAGCCGTTCGATATCGACGCGCAGCGACTGCTGCGCAAAGGCCCGGTCGAAGTCCAGAATCGTCTCGCGCTCCGGAGAAAGCGGCATGACCTGCCCTGCCTTCCACATCGCGGGAGTTCCGTTCTGCACGACGCGCGCCGCGCCGGATTGCGCGGTCATCATCAGCAACAGATCTGGAAAACGCCCTGCATTGATCGTGACCGGCGCCCCGTACTGCAATGAAACGACCGGCTGTACATCGCTGCCCTCGATCTTCAGACGGGCATCGAACGAGGCCGACTTCAGACTCACCGTGTGTTCGCAATACACGTCCGTTACGGCGCCCACGATTGCATCAAGATCGTTCGTGCGCTCGACGGCGCGCCGCGAGCGACCGTCTCCATCGCGCACGAGCGTGGAATACGCCAGAAACATCATCGTCACCTTTGTATGGAGATGAACCGCCCGCCTGGCCCGCTCGCCTTTTCCGCTATGAAGGCACAGCTTCCCGCAAACATTCGATGAATAGTTCGCAAGCCGGCGTCAGCACCTTCCCGGAACGGACCGAATACCCGACGGTGCCGAAGGCGCCGGTCTCGCGAATATTCAGAATCGTCAACAGTCCCGACCCGACGAACTGGATCGCGGCCACGTGCGGCATCACACCGACTCTCGGTGCGTCGAGCAGCAGGCCGAGATTGGTCAGCACGGACATCGACTCCACCAGATCCGCCGGCAGCGACAGGTCCGCTGCCCGGAACATCCGCTCGACGGCTTGCCGCAACGGAGATTCGGACGTCGGCAGAATCCACGGCAACGACGCCAGATCGCGCAGCGTTGCACTGGTCGTTTTCGCGATGTCATGACCGGCGCCCACCACGACCGCGAGCGAGTCGTCGAACAACGCGTGATGATCGAGAGGAAAAGCGTCGGATAGCGGCAGCCCGGTCTCGGGCAGGCGGCCGACGACGACATCGAGTTCTCCGGTGGCAAGCGCCGGGAACAGATGCGCGGTGGGGCCTTCGCGCACGGTGACGAGCACACGCGGCGAGCGTGCCTTGAGCTTCGTGATCGCAAGCGGCAACAGATGCGCCGAAGCCGAAATCAGCGTGCCGACAACGATATGGCCGGCCTCGCCGAAGCGGAACTGATCGAGTTCTTCGGTCAGATAGCGAAACTCCGCGAGCAGCGACTTCACGCGCCGCGCGACCATATGGCCCAGTTCAGTGGGAAACACGCCGCGATTCGATCGGGAAAACAGCGCGCCCTGAAAGCTCGTTTCGAGTTCCTGGATCACCTTGGTCACCGCGGGCTGTGAAAGCCGCATTTCGTGGGCGGCCCGCAGGATTGAACCCGTCTCCATCACACGGTCGAATATCAGCAGCTGGTTCAGCTTGAGGCTGCGACTCAATCCGATCTGGCTAAGCCGGTGCGGTTTCATGACGTTATCATCCGTCGCTGTGCTTAATCAGGTCGCATGGTATCACCGACGATCCGCAATCATCCTCCCATCTCACTCGCGAGGCTTGCCCGCGGACGGCAGCCAGGTCGGCACCGGAATCCTTTTTCGCTCGCCGGTGGAACAGTAGTTGGGACCACCGAGACGACCCGTGGGAAAGAAGCGGTCGACCTGTACGCGCAGCCGCTCTTCGTCGAGCAGATCATCGCGGAAGTTCATCGCCAATATCTCGCCGAATACGATCGCACGTTGCGCGGAAATATCGAGCAGGCGGAACAGCCGACACTCCCAGGAAATCGGCGACTCGGCAATGGCCGGCACACCGATCATCGTCGAAGGCTCGAGCGTCAGTCCGACCGCTTCCGGCTCGGAAACGTGAGCGGGAAAATCGCTGCCACACAGCACGGCCTTATCGACGATCGCATCGTCGACCATGTTCACGACGAACTCCTCGCGCCGCATGATATTGGCGAGCGTGTCCTTTTCCTCGCCGACACGATGGCTTTCCTCTCCATAGCGCACGATGGCGATCGCGAACAACGGCGGATCTTCGCCCATGTAGTTGAACGCGCTGAACGGCGCCGCATTGCACAGGCCATCGGCAGCGAGACTCGTGACCAACGCAATCGGGCGCGGGCCCACACTCCCTGTAATCAGCCAGTACTTCTGCATTTCGCTGAGTCCCGCCATTGGTACATGCTTCATCAAAAACTCCGTATTATCGTTTCGTGTCGGTGTTCACAGGTCCTGCCCGCGCTCACTGCGTAACGTCCGTATCGCGGGTCTCTCTCATGCAGATCGCACCGATCAGCACGGCGATGCCGCCCACCACGACCGCATACCAGATGCCGCCGTAGACGTTTCCGGTCTTCACCGCAACCGCCGTCATCATGAATGGCGCGAGCCCGCCGAACACCGCCGCGCCGAGGTTATAAGGAATCGATATCGACGTATAGCGGATCTTCGCAGGAAAGAGTTCTACATAGTATGCCGACATGGGACCGTATGCCATCGCCCCCCAGACCATCAGCAGCGCGATTAGCGTGAACATCAGCGGACGATTGATCTTGCCGGCCGCGACGCTCGCCGGATAGCCGGCTTCGACCAGCGCGGCCTTCAATACAACTGCGTCGAAGCGGTCGAATGTACGGCCTCCAACCTCGATCGAAAACGCTCCATCATGGCGCGGCACGACGGTATAGGAAAGCCCCGTCTGCGTGAAAAAGTCCCGTGCACGATCGCAGGCCGTGGACGGCGAGCCGAACAGCTCCGTGTTGCAATTGCCGGCCTCGATGCGAATGTTCGCCGACTGCTCGAATGCCACGAGTTCCGGATTCACCGCCCTCGACAGTTGCGAATAGATCGGAACGAACGTCAGGACCGCGAGACCGCATCCCGCAAGCACGATCCACTTGCGCCCACACTTGTCGGAGAGCCAGCCGAAGAACACATAAAGCGGCAGACTTATCGCCAGCATGATGGCCATGAACCCATATGCGAGTGCCGGCGGCACCTTCATTGTGGAGGTCAGAAAATACAGCGTATAGAAGTTGCACGTGTACCAGATGAGTCCAACCGCCGCCTGCGCGCCAAGCATCACTGCTAGCATCTTGCGCACGTTGGCCCAGACCAGCAGACTTTCCTTGACGGGAGAAACCGCGAGCCGATGCTCGGCTTTCATCCTCGCGAACACCGGCGACTCGGAAAGCGTAGTCCGGATATAAGTCGAAATCGCCAGCAGGACGAGGGAGATGAGAAACGGCAAACGCCATCCCCAGTCAGCGAACGCTTCGGCCGACACGAATGCCCGGCACAGCAGCGTAATGCCAAGCGATAGCAGAAAACCGAACGTGGCGGTGGTCTGAAGAAAACCAGTCGTGAAGCCACGCCGCCCCGGCCGCGAATGTTCGGCGATGTAGGTGGCCGCACCGCCGTATTCGCCGCCGAGCGCGAGCCCCTGCAGCATCCGCAGCACGACGAGCAACACCGGTGATGCCCATCCGATCGTTTCGAACGTCGGCAAGACTCCCATGCCGGCAGTGCAAAGTCCCATCACCACGATCGTCACGAGGAAGGTCGCTTTGCGTCCGGCCTTATCGCCGAAGCGCCCGAACACCACGGCGCCGATTGGCCGGATGACGAAGCCCACGCCGAACGTCGCAAGCGATGCGAGGTAACCGGCGGTCGCGCTGCCTGCCGGAAAGAAGTGTCCACTGAAGAATACCGCGAGACTTCCGTACAGAAAAAAATCATACCATTCAAGTACGGTGCCCACCGATGCGCCGACTACCACCTTCAACTCTTCGCGTCTCGATACTGCCACCGGCCCGCCATGGGCAATGGATTCATAATTCATCTTGTCTCCCTGCTCCGTCCGACGTCATTGGAAATGTCGCTTACGGCACGGCGAATATCCGACGTGCCCAATATGGAGCCGAGTCTAGACGCACCGAAATTACGCCGGTAATCAAAGATCCGGGCGCTTCTATTCGAAACGGGAATAGCGGAAGGCCACCACTGGGGACGGTTACCGATATCGGCGGATGATCTCGAACAGCCGGCGGCACGCCGCGCGGAGATGCTGTTCAGGCGTGGTAGCAACCCCGAGCAAGAGGCCGGGTAACGCCCAGGCGGGGTTCCGAACCATGCGGACAAAGGCGATGGCGGCATGCCAACGGCCATTGCCTCCCGAACGATCCGCGCGTCGGGTGCGCCGTCAGGGCGTCTGAGCAGTACCGCAAGGCCGGCATTAACCCGCTCCGCCTCGCACATTCGCAACTGCTCGCACAACGGGTCACGCTGCCAGGAGTAGCGACGCTTGAGCCGACGCGCGCGCGCCGGCCATTATGGCCGCCGCGAGTTGCACTACCGGTGGGCAAAGCGTTGCGGCTACCTCCTAGGATGCGTTAGCCAGCCCGATTGGCGCCACAACAAATCCAAGCCGCAGCGCCGGACTGATAGTCTTGCTGAAAGAGCCGCCTGCTAGCTGGATGCTATCCGATACCGCGAAAGCTGATCGGTTACTGCGTAACGGAATTTTTGAAATCCGGGCGGTTTTTTTCGGGTTGCGACATGTCGCGGCACTGACCGGCACGCATCGCGACAATCGAGGTATGTTTGAACAGAACAGGCCGTTGATTTCGATCCCGCGCAAGCGGGTTCTGGCGCCAAACGTTGTCAAGAAGAGTATGACTCGGCTGAAAAAAGTGGATGCCAACGATTCGTAGGCGTAGATGAATCGAATTCGAAGCGCGGTCTGCCCGAAGTTGCCCTCGACGGCCATACAAGGAACTTCAGGTTCGCGGTGTTTCCTTTGCCGGGAAACGCCCACGCGAGTCACGATCGATGCGACCACTTTGAAGTAGCCCGCGAAGCATCTGCCCGCCGGCGTTTGCTCCATCCTGCCTCGGCATGGCCGTGCGGCCAGCGAGAGGTTGCCGAGGCGCATGCTAACATTGTTTTTTATCACATCCCGTCATTATCCACTCAAGCAATGAATTCCGAGACGCTTGCGCCCACGCCGCCCGCGACGCTTGTCATCGCGTCGCGGGAAAGTCGGCTGGCAATGTGGCAGGCAGAGCATGTGCGGTGTGCTCTGCACAAGTTATATCCGTCTTGTGACGTAAAGATCCTCGGAATGACAACCCGCGGCGATCAGATTCTCGACCGCACGCTGTCGAAGGTCGGCGGCAAGGGGCTGTTCGTGAAGGAACTGGAGAACGCACTCGCCGACGGCCGTGCCGACCTCGCTGTTCATTCGCTGAAAGACGTGCCGATGGAACTGGCCCAGGGCTTCGTGCTGTCCACCATCATGGAGCGGGAAGATCCGCGCGACGCGTTCGTCTCGAACGCGTTCGACTCGCTCGCCGCACTGCCGGCCGGCAGTGTGGTTGGCACGTCGAGCCTGCGCCGCGAAGCGATGCTGCGCGCGCGTTATCCGCAGCTCGCGGTGAAGCCGCTGCGCGGCAATCTCGACACCCGGCTTGGCAAACTCGATCGCGGCGACTACGCTGCCATCATTCTCGCTGCGGCAGGCCTGAAGCGTCTCAGTCTGGGCGACCGGATCCGTTCGCTGCTCGATCCCATCGACAGCCTGCCCGCTGCGGGTCAGGGTGCACTCGGCATCGAGATTCGCGCGGACCGCGACGACCTCGCCGCGTGGCTTACGCCGCTGCATCATGAGCACACGGCCGCTGCGGTCGAAGCGGAGCGGATGGTGTCGCGCGCGCTCGGCGGCAGCTGCGAAGTGCCGCTCGCTGCTTATGCGACGTGGCGCGACAGCGCATTGCATGTGCGTGGCGTCGTCGCGACGCCAGACGGCCAGCGCGTGCTGACCGCGCAAGCATCGGCACCCGCGGCAACCATAGACGCTGCGCTCGAACTGGGCCGCGAGGTAGCAAGCCAGCTGGAAGCACAAGGCGCGCTCGACATCGTGCGTGCGCTCTCGACGGCGAGCGGGCCGGCGATGGGCTCGTGATGGCGGTCGGCTCACCCCGGCCATTCGCCTGCGCAGGCACCTTACAAGCGGCGAGCTGGCGACTGACTGTACATCGGGTATTGCAAATGATGTTAGCTCATCGGCGGCTTCAGGTTGATAGCGCGGCTTTAGTCGTGGGTTGCGCTGCCACCGCGCATCGATTGACTGTAGGTGGGCGAGTCACAACGAAAGGCATCCGCCGACCGGACGTCGTCTTCAAAGAAGCCTAGATATGCCGGAGTCTGTGTTACGCCTAAAGATTGGGCGAGACACCCAGCGTTCGCACCGATCGAGCGCAACGTGGTGAGCGTCGTTGAGCGATTCGTGATAAAGCGCCAAAGATGCGGGGAACGCAGTTCCGAATCGTCAAGCGGCGCAGCGGCTTGCTTCGCCGCCCCCAGTGCCGCTTCGAGGCGCGAGCGTTCCGGCGCATAGACAGTGAAACCTTCGTTAGCGAGGGCGGCGGTGACGTATCCGAACAGCGCACACAGACACGTCTTGGCGACACGGTCGCGCTCGTCGGCTTCACGCGACTGTGCGATGAACGCCGCTGTTCTCGGCATTTACAATTTGGCTCGCGCGCATGAATACCGGATTGGTGTCGGACCACGCGTCGGAAGGGCAGGCCTTTGCGGCTGGATCAAGCGGCAGGAACGGTCACAACAACTATTGATCGACCTGAAAATCGTGTCTCAAAAAGCGTCGGGCGTCAGTGCCTAGCGCTTAGTAGCAAAGCCGTTGCACTGCGCAAGCTGCAATGGACCACCATATCCGGTCTGCCTACTCGGCATGGCGGCCGACTGTTCCGTATACAGCAGAGGCGAGAATCATAGCCTGTGAGTTTTGTGGCTCGACACTTGTGTAGACCGGCCGGTAGACCTCATCACCTTCGCGGATGACTGATTGGCTGAATGCGCAACGACCAGCCAGTCGCGCTTTGGTGACGCGCCAAGACTGATGGCCGTAGAAGCACCGACCTGGATCGCTCCAGAGAACGATGAGAGTGGAGTTGGTCGGTCGTTCGAGAATACGAACCTGCACTTTGTCGCCCGTGCGGTACGCCGATGATGTGTCTGGTTCTGCGCTGACGCGGCTCCGGACTCTGTCATGCCTGCCATCACTGCCGGACGACAGCATCTCAAGCGTCCGACACCACGCTTGACTGTCTTTCACGTCGTCACTACCGAACATATTTTCCATACCGTTGCTGCGTCAGAACGTCTACCGCTTCGTTTTCGCTGACCGGCGCGTTCGATCTAAATTAGCATGTCGCCAAACATCGGGTAGTGACGCAAAGCCTCCAGGATACGAGCGTGAAGAAGGCCAAGACTCAACATGCTTGTCCTCAATCCAGTTTGCTCTTCAACGCCAGCCTTCAATGTGTTGTCACCCAAAGGCAGCCCGACCCCGCTTTCCATCGCAGTGGTCCCATGCTGCATGGCTCGTATCCTGAGACCGCCGCCCGAGAGCTGTTGATTTCTACCTTTGACGGTGGGGTGTTTCTGCTTTCGACGGTGGGATTTTATTTTTCCGGAAAGTCACGGGAAAGGACCAAGAATGAATATGTCTTCTGTACCATGAATCGCTCGGCACGCGGTCGGGAATGTGACGCTATCTATCTGCGAAGACGCCGTTGACGGAGCACATTTCTTCCCGACGCATCGTGCAGAGGTAACTTAACGGGCAGCCCACGCCGCGATCGCAATCAGCATAGCCAGCTTGAGAACTCCTCCTCCGTTTTTTTCATGCCACCGAAGCGGGGCACAGTGCAACCGTCGGCAGGGAATCCCGTAACCAAAAGCAAAAAGGGCCTTTCCCAGGCCGGCCTTTGACAGATATCGTTAAGAAATCCCATTGGACTGGGCGTATGTGTCAGAGTCGCTAAGCCTGCCTCGTGCAGAGCGGCGATCAAAAATCCCGTCGCGATACCAGTTGAGTGCGGAACGTAGTAATGTTTGATACGTCGACCATCATCCAAGCTGGTATGATTAACGGAAAACACTGCTATCAGAACGGGCGCAATCTCCAAAAAGGGCTTGCTTTCGTCTGAACCTAGCGGCTTCAACGTATCCAGCCATTCCTGCGGCGCTCCACTTTCATAGAAAGCCTTTTCTTCCTCTTCAGCGGCCACTCTTATACGTCGTTTCAAAGCCGGATCTTTCACAACCGCAAAATGCCATGGCTGAAGATTGGCGCCCGAGGGCGCCGTAGCGGCTGCTCGCAATGCGAGTCGAATCACCTCGTCAGGCACCGGGTCCGCCGAAAACTCACGCACGGTCCGCCGCCGGCAAATGCTCTCGTAAAAGGCCCGTGCATGAGACTCCATCTCAACCACCGGGCGGCGACAATATCCATTCAGATCATCAAACTGCGGCTCACATCCTATATACAACGGGAGACAATCTCGGAACTTCATCTCTTCATCTGCCGTTGACATTTTTGACTCGACCAGGTTGGTATTAACCGAAGACCATTAAACGGGCAGCGCGTGATCCTAACGCGTACCTGGTACCGCTTATTCCAAGTGTTGCGTTGTCATACGCCGTCCAAGTTCTCTCGCATTGCCAGAGCAGTTGCTGGGAACACGATATTTGCTAGCGCCTGTTCGATGCGTTTATAAAGCCGGCACAGTTTGAGCGGTCCGGTACTGCCGTCCGTGCTTGACAGACGCAGCAACCGCTCCTGTTCGCGCCGATTGACAGCTTGATCAATCAGGATTGCGTTGATCCCAGCAAGCCGCGGCACCGGAGGCCAAGACATCAGCACATGAAGTTCGACGCCATCCACCACAGATACCGCACCGCGAAGTCGCACGAACTCGGTACCTAAGTCACCGCCAAGCAGGGCTTCGACGGCTTCGACGTCGCGCACGAGTCCCTTCTGGAGCACCGAACCGCGACGCTTCAGTGCGATCGAACTGAACGCGTAACGCACATACGGCGTCAGGAAATCCGGGCGGCGCGCACACTCCCGGGCCGACCCTTCATGACGTCGAAGACGCGCGCCCAGGCTGCATCCCACACACGATATCGATTCGCTGGAGCGGCCAGAAGGGTCAAAAAACCATCGCGGGACTGGGCCATGTCAGTTCAGGCGTGCAGAGATCGAATCCTATGTATCGCCTACCCTTTCAACCATGCCGCGCACGCGGCATGGTCAAGAGTGGAATGGTACAACTGCAGGTGTGACGACGATCAGAAAGCTGTCGACTGATTTTTTGGGCTGTGGTGCAAATTGCTGCTCGCGAGCGAAAAACGGGCGATTCATTGTTGCATCAGCGTGCCGAAAGGACGGCCATTCAAGCAGCGGACATAATGGTATCTTTGAGCCGCAACCGTGAAAGATCGAACTGACCTTTCGTATGCGATGCATCAATTCAATGCCAGCTATCGTAATGGCCGCATTCCGGAAGCGTTTGAAGCCGAGCATTGCATTGTTGCGATGATCCTGCTCAATCAGGTTGTTCAGATACTTCGATGGTCGCACTTTCGTGCCCGCTGGCGGAAACCGGTCCGTCTTCATTTCACGCACCGCGCGGTGACGCGCAATGTAACCTATCCCAACGTTAGCCGCGAACAAGGTCCGTCTGTCCTCGTCCTTCACCGTTCTAAGGTGGACGTTTCATCATGGTACGGACTTGTACTCGCCATATGTTTCGCGCCCGTGACGATTTGGTTGCGCATGAATCGCCCCGGATTTCGTGGCCATCTTTTGCACCGCACCGCCGCACAGGCGGGTTGCCTGCACAAACTGACTGACGCAGCTGGATTTCAGCTGAAAATCGCACGCGAAACACTCCCGAACATTGCGTCCGTCTTCATGACAAGGCGCTTTTCAACAACCTGCTAAGGAATGAGGCGCGCGAAAATTATCGGCGTTGCCATTCCGCTGGTGGTAGGCGCGGTGTGTATCTGTTCCAACAAAACTGGCGCGCCACGATAATTCCGGTTGTCTCCGTTCCGGTGTCATTGGTTTGCACGTTCGCGATCCCTTCGTGCTCTTTGGCGCGATAACCTTTCGTTGTTCGGACTGGTTCTGGTCGTCGGGACCGTCGTGGTTCCGACTCTGACATTGCGCGGAAAGCTCAGCTTCGGCTCTGTCACAGATTCCGCCGGCTGCGAACTCGAGGTCTTTCACCAGAACAAGACGTGTGCAGCCATCGCCCGCGAGCTACTCGGCTTCATCTGGGACATCCGAACGCGACTGCAGCAAGCCTGAGCGTTCGCGCAGCTCCCTTCTCCATTCACTGATTTCCGGAGGCGCTATTGCAGAACTGACGTGTTCCGTCTGATCGGTAACGCGGCACCGCGTACGATGAAGAGAATCCTCGGTTTTTTTGAGCAAGCGACTGCGTGATCTCCTTTATTAAGAGTGAGGCAACCCCGTGATGGAAAGATGAAATGCGGTAACCAGCCCGCGAATATGAGCTCGATCTATCGTCGACAAACAGCCCGTATGCCGCGCTACCCATCAGGTCGAATATCGCTACGGCGTAAAAGCACGGCGTCTATTACATCGATGTGTGTACCCTATGCCGTGAAAGTGGTCGACTAGTGTTCTACTGCTGTAGCGTTATTTTCAATCGGCCTCTGTCTCAGGCGGCCGACTACTTATTGTCACTCTTACAAATACCTTCAGACCACAAAACGGGACAAGTATGCACGGTCTCCGCAAATATCTGGGGTGGGACGGTAAGCGGCAATATAAGGCCAAAGAAACGCCAGCGCCGTCATGCCGTGAATCTATTGAAGAGCGTTTCCTCAAGTTGATGGACCTAATGATATGGTTGTCGGCGACGGGTATTTTTTGTGCGATGTTGATCTTTCTGACTGTGTCTGGCGAAAGCAGGTGATGTGCAGCCTCCGCCAAGCCTGTATGGTTCTGTCGCGCTAACGCGATCCCGTAGAATCTGTCGAAGCGCAACGCACGACGAAGCCTGATGGGAAAAACAAAGACAGCACGGAAGGCGCTGCCGGCAGGCATTGGCAAAGTTCTGAAGCGACTGCACTATCCTATCCCTTAGACGTGATCCTGCTGTGTGTTCGGTGGTACGTGGCTTACTCGTTGAGCCTGCGTAATCTCGAGGAGATGATGGCCGAGCGTGGAGCCGAGGTGGATCACTCGAGCGTGCACCGCTGGGTCATCAAACTCGTGCCGTTGTTCGATAAGGCATTCCGACGAAACAAGCGCGCGGTGGGCAAGAGCTGGCGCATGGACGAGACCTACAGTACGCCCAGCCAACGTAGCCTGCCTGCACGGGGGTGAAGTTGCTTGAGCATGTTTGGAATGCAAAAAACCCGGAGAAGTTGTCGTTGCGGTACCGGGGTATGCCCTTTCTCTGCTGCGAGAGAAAGTGAGCCGAAGCGGCGGTGACTTGCCGACACTGGCAAGGTGACGAAGTCCGTGGGAAACGGGGCTTGCGGCGAAGCGGTTACGCCAAGATGAGCCTCCAGGCTGAGCATGGGACGGTTGAGGAACACGAACCTGTTTGAACGCATCTGAGGGTTGAATCGTCACCCCTGCCTACACCGCTTAACAGGCAGGACGCGGATTGTTGCCGATCATATGTACGGCCCGGCAACGCGAATGCTGACTGGATATGCAGGCCCATCAGCAGGGAGCCATGGAGAGCGCGCAGCTAGGCCGTGGTATTCGCGACGACTTGCGGCCAGCAAGGATAAAGACTGCGACAGGCAGCCTCGCCCGTGCGCTTGAGTCCAGCATGTGAACTGGGGAAGGCTTGCACAGATGTTAAGGGAGTGTGCCCCCGATGATGTGCAAGCTGGCGGAGCCTCCGTAGTAGTCCGAGGTCGGGAAAGCCGGCTACATGGCGAAGGGAGGCAGTTGAAGTGGTTTGCCTGGTTGATTAACTGACTGTAGTGAGGTGAAGACCTTCGATAATCAGTGAAATACAAAGCAAACTGGTGGCACGATGGCATGGTGTCGCCTTCGATTAGAACGACACTTCAGCGGAGAGCCGGATGCGCTGAGAGGCGCACGTCCGGTTCGGGGAGGAGAGGCAGGGAAATAGTTCGACTACGCCCTGTCTCTTACTCCACTCAAGGTCAGAGGCCACTGGAAATACTTGTACCGGGCTGTCGACAAGGAGGGCGCCACGGTGGATTTCCTGTTGCGCGCCCATCGGGACAAGGCCGCTGCCCGCCGCTACCTCGAGAAGGCGATAGCGCACAACGGTGAGCCTGAAACGATCACCGTGGACAAGAGCGGCGCCAATCTGGCCGCGCTGGAAGCGCTCAACACCGAACGGGGGACGCCGATCAAGGTCCGCCAGAACAAGTACCTGAACAATGTCGTCGAGCAGGACCATCGTGCCGTCAAACGCATCGTCAAGCCGATGACGGGGTTCAAGAGTTTCCGGTGCGCGCGCATCATCCTGTCCGGAATCGAGCTGATGCATATGATTCGCAAAAGACAGATGCGGGACGAGCGCGATATCAAAACTGCGGCCGAGCAGTTCTATTCGCTGATCATGTAAGCATTCCTATTCATACCGCATTGCACGCGTCTCACTTCTCTGATCGCGACACATCCGCAGGTCATCCCGTTCTTCGCTTATCCGCCGGAAGTGCGCAAGATCATATACACGACCAATGCGATCGAAAGCATGCACATGCAGTTGCGCAAAAACGTCAAGAACCGCGGTCACTTCCCCAGCGACGAAGCCGCCAGCAAACTGCTGTACTTGGCCTTGCGCAACATTGAAAAGGATTGGAAGATGCCACCTATCACTTGGCGGCAAGCAGTCAATCAGTTCGCCATCCTGTTCGGCGAGCGATTCACCGCCGCCATCAGCTGAGACTGATTCACCGCCGCCATCAGCTGAGACTTCTAACCAACCTCAGCACACGAAATTCCTGACACGTCCCCAAGGGACGGATAAGCCTGGCTCGCCCGTACAGGTCCAGGCGCCATAACCGGGTCCGCCGCGCGCCGTCAGGCTCGCATCGGCTCAAGCCGTCTTGCGCACGGCGGCGAACAGATCGGTAATCTCTTTCATCGAGGCTGCTTCGTTCGTGTAAGTGAACGTGCCGCGCCCGAGCATTTCCTGAGCGGCGCGCAGCATCGCGCCCAGCGCCGCACACGCGAGCGCCCCGCCGACGCTGATGCGCCTGACTCCCATCTGCGCGAGATCGTCGACGGAAAACGGCATGCCCGCCATGCCCATCAGCACGTTGACGGGCCGGTCGACGGAACTGACGACGGCCGCGATGTCCTCGCGTGTCCTCAGGCCCGGCGCATAGAGCACGTCGGCGCCCGCTTCCTGGAACGCCTGCAGACGGCGGATCGTGTCCGCGAGATCGGCGCGGCCGACCAGATAGTTCTCCGCGCGCGCCGTCAGCGTGAACGGGAACGGCAGCGCACGCGCCGCTTCCACCGCCGCGCGCACGCGCTCGACGGCGAGATCATGCACGTAAATGGGATCGCCGGCGCGGCCCGTCGCGTCCTCGATCGAACCGCCGACGACACCCGCCGCAGCCGCCTGCCGGATGGCCTCGGCCGCGTCTTCCGGCGCGTCGCCGAAGCCGTTTTCGAGATCCGCGCTGACGGGCAGATCCGTCGACGGCGCGAGTTCTGCAAGATGGCGCATCGTCTGCTCGCGGCCGACGGCGTTGTCCGGCAGGCCGAGTGAGAACGCATAGCCCGCGCTCGTCGTCGCCAGCGCCTTGAAACCGAGCGCTTCGAGCAGGCGTGCGGAACCGATGTCCCACGGGTTGGGAATGACGAACGGCGCGCTTGCCTCGTGAAGCGCGTGAAACGACCGCGCCTTGTCTGCTTGTGTTGTCATGGACGCTCCATCGGTCACGATGCGGAATGGGCTGATTTGCCCGGCGCTGGACCGCCACCGGACAAAAGCGGTAAGAAATCGAACTCAGGTTTCGAGTTTCGCGTCCATCGTCATCCGTGATCCATGCTGTATGAATACACAGTATTATACTGTCACTATCCAGTTTCTGCTACATCCCCTTCAGCCACGCCGAGCGGCAACGGGAGGTATTTCCGCGCGCCCAGGTCCCGGTCTTTCCCGACAGCGGACACTGGCCGTTCATCGATAATCCCGAAGCGGTCGCGGGCGCCGTCGTTCCGTTTCTTCGTTCTCAGGTGGGGAACGGCGCGCTACGTCCAGCGTGACAGCGATTGCGCGAACGGATTTGTCGCGAAGGGGGCGCGGCTATCGTGACACCTCGTACCCGGCGATAACCGCTAACGTATCCGATCGCACCATGGAGGGATATTGTGAGTCGATCACCATTCTGGCCGGCCAGACTCTCGCAACATCTGAGCGCGCCACAAACGTCGCTCTACTACAACCTCGAGGTGGCCTCCACTCGTTATCCCGACAAAACCGCGATCTACTTTTACGGCGCCGCGATGAGCTACGCGCAGTTGCGGCGCGAGGTCGACACGCTGACCGGCTTCCTGCAGCATCGATGCGGCGTAGTGCGGGGCGACCGCGTCGCGCTCTTCATGCAAAACAGCCCACAATTCGTGGTGGCTTTCTACGCGATTCTCCGTGCAGAGGCGGTCGTAGTCCCGGTCAATACGATGAGTCTCATTTCAGAACTTCAACATATTGTCGAAGACAGCGAAGCGTCCGTCATGATCCTTGGCGACGACCTGCATGCGGTCGCTGCCCCGCTGTTTGGCAAGATAGTCAACCATGCGGTGGTAGCGCACTATGCGGACTACCTGACCACGGTAACCGACCTGCCACTGCCGCCGGTACTGACTCAAAACATCGATATCCCAGTCCGTCACGAAGCCTGGACTGCGGCGAGCGCTTTCAGCACGACAAGCTGGCACGACGCTCTTGGTGCCGACAAGCCGGTAGCGCCTTATCAGGGATCGTCTGACGACCTCGCGATCATTCTCTACACGTCAGGCACGACTGCGGCCCCGAAGGGCTGCATGCACGCGCACCGTAACGCGATGCATGTTGTTGCCGCTTCGGCGCAATGGTGCCAGTTGTTGCCGGAATCGGTCGTGCTTTGCTCAATGCCGATGTTTCATGCGACAGGAATGCAGCAATGTATGAATGTGGCGCTCCTCGCGGGCGCGACGTTGGTTGTGATGACACGCTGGGATCCCCGCTGTGCTGCTCAATTGATTGAGAGGCACAGCGTAACCATGTGGATCGCGATCTCGACAATGATGGTCGACTTCATGAGTCAGCCCGATCTCGAGCGCTTCGATCTGCGTTCGCTCGCATGCCTTTCGGGCGGCGGATCGGCGATGCCCAAGGCCCTGGCGGATCGGATACAGCGCTGTCTGGGCGTCCCCTACATGGAGGGCTATGGACTGTCCGAGACGATATCAGCGACCCACATCAATCCGCCCGAGCACTGCAAGCGGCAATGTCTTGGCATACCGATCCATGACACTGAATCAATGGTCGTCGATCCACAAACGCTTGTGCCCGTTGCCGTGGGTGTGGCTGGCGAGATTCTCATTCACGGACCTCAGGTCTTTGAAGGCTACTGGAAGCGTCCGGAGGCCACCCGTGACACCTTGGTTGAAATTGATGGGCGACGGTATCTCCGAACCGGAGACCTAGGCTTCGTCGACGCAGACGGCTACTTCTTTATGATCGACCGGCTGAAGCGGCTCGTTAATGTCTCCGGGTACAAGGTGTCACCCGCCGAGGTTGAAACTGTGCTTTTCGAGCATCCGGCGATACAGGAGGCGTGCGTTGTCGCGGCGCGCGACCCGCGCACTGGCGAAACGGTCAAAGCATTTGTCGTGCTGAGAGCTGGAGTCAACGCGAGCGCCCAGGAAATCATCGAATGGGCGCGAACACGAATGGCGGCTTACAAAGTCCCACAAATCATCGAATTCATCGGTAGCCTTCCGCGGTCCGGTAGCGGCAAAGTTCAATGGAGGGATTTGCAGCAACAGTGTCTTTAGAGTTGCGCCCCGCGACAGGATGGCCGCTGAGGACCCGAAAGCGGGTCGGTTCTGTCGCGCTAACGCGATCCCGTAGAATCTGTCGAACCGCAACGCACGACGAAGCATGATGGCAAAAACAAAGACAGCACGGAAGGCGCTGCCGGCAGGCATTGGCAAAGTTCTGAAGCGACTGCACTATCCCTTGGACGTGATCCTGCGGTGTGTTCGGTGGTACGTGGCTTACTCGTTGAGCCTGCGTAATCTCGAGGAGATGATGGCCGAGCGTGGAGCCGAGGTGGATCACTCGAGCGTGCACCGCTGGGTCATCAAACTCGTGCCGTTGTTCGATAAGGCATTCCGACGAAACAAGCGCGCGGTGGGCAAGAGCTGGCGCATGGACGAGACCTACAGTACGCCCAGCCAACGTAGCCCGCCCACATGGGGGTGAAGTTGCTTGAGCATGTTTGGAATGCAGGACCCGGTGGAGTTGAAGTCGCAGTACCGGGACATGCCCTTTCTCTGCTGCGAGAGAAAGTGAGCCGAAGCGGCGGTGACTTGCTGACACTGGCAAGGTGACGAAGTCCGTGGGAAACGGAGCTTGCGGCGAAGCGGTTACGCCAAGATGAGCTTCTAGGCTGAGCATGGGACGGTTGAGGGACACGAACCTATTGAAACGCATCTGAGGGTTGAATCGTCACCCCTGCCTACACCGCTTAAGAGGCAGGACGCGGATCGGCGCCGGTCACACGTATGGACTGATGCCGCGAACGCTGGCTGGAGATGTATGCCGGCCAACTGGAACCACGGAGAGCGCGCAGCTAGACCGTGGTGTCTGCGACGACTTGCGGCAAGCAAGGATAAAGACTGCGATAGGCAACCTCGCCCATGCGTTGAGTCCAGCATGTGAACTGGGGAAGGCTTGCATAAATGACAAGGGAGTGTGCCCCCGATGATATGCAGGCTGGCGGAGCCTCTGTAGTAGTCCGAGGCCGGGAAAGCCGGTTACATGGCGAAGGGAGGCAGTTGAAGTGGTTTGCTGGGTTGATTAACTGACCATAGTGAGGTGAAGACCTTTGATAATCAGTGAAATGCAAAGCAAACTGGCGACATGGTCGACGGAGGACAAAGAACGCAAGTTCGATCGACTTCTGAGACTGATTGCCGACAGGATTTGGCTGAGTGAAGCGGCTCGCATTACGCTGGCCTCCAGCGGAGCTCGCACGCCGGGTGTGGACGGTGTCAGCAAGCGCATGATGGAGGAGAATCTCCAGCATGAACTGGCGACGATACGCGACGAACTGTTGGCGGGCTCGTATAGTCCGCTACCGGCGCGCCGCGTGTACATCCCGAAAGCGAACGGCAAGCTCAGGCCACTCGGCATCCCGAGTCTGCGGGATCGAATTGTTCAACGGGCCATGCTGATGGCGATGGAGCCGATCTGGGAGAGTGATTTCCACCCGGCTTCACATGGCTTCAGACCGGCCCGCAGCGTACACCACGCTGTGCGCATGGTGAGACTTCAGTTAACGGCTGGAGATGAGCAGAGTGCTGCGGGACGTTGGGTCATCGAGGGCGACCTCGCCAGCTACTTGGATCTCTCATGGCAATGCCCCTTGGTTCATGAAGTGCGTTCGAAGAAGTCCGGCTGATCGTTGACGACCTTGATACGTAAGCCTTTGGCTCGTCCACGACGGACCAGTACCGCGTCGAGTTCGCCGCGCTTTACACGCTGCAACACCGTTTGACGGGAAACGCCAAGTCGTCGCGTTGCGACTTGCATGGCGACGTATCCATCAGGAGTACTATCAACAAAGAGACCACGCAACGCTTCCGTGATGCGAATGCGCCAAGGTGCGCCGGTCGTGGGATGCTCGCCAGCGATGAAGCCGGCGTTGACCCAGCGGTGGAGTGTCGACGGTGCGGTGCACAGTACCCGGGCGGCCTGGCGAATGCTGAGCAGTTCTCCTTCAGGCCGTTCAGCCGGTGGTTCGAAGCAGGGAATCTTCCAGTGACGGCGCAGGTTGCCAACAAGGTTCTGGTTGAAACGAAGGCCCTGTGCGCTCAGACGGCCTTGCGCGTTGAGGATGCCTGCGATGGTCGCATCGGGATAGTGCTGCGCGAGTCGACGTACCAATGCCAGGGTATCTTCGTCGGTGCGAATGGTGGCAGGACGCGAGCGAGGTAGTGCAACATCGCATTCGGTGAGCTTGCCACCGCGCCAGCGCAGCTTCAGATGAGCCTGATATTGTTCGCGATTGACGGTAATCGAAACCTCCTCGAGTAGCGTGCGCAGCAACTGCTTCCTGTCGCGCACGGCGAGGCTCGGTGCCTCCCATAACCGCTGGAGATCCTGGCCGAGCGAGAGCAGGTTGTGTCGTTCCTGAGCACTCAATGTTCGCGGACGAAGTTGTTCACGACGGGCAAGCTCCTGCTGTGCCTGCTCGAGTTCGTACAACTGCTTCTCCCATTGCGTTTCGAGCCCGCGTGCGACGAGGCGGTTCTCGGGATCCACGGCACGGTATCGCCGCTCGGCACGCTGTGCTTCATACTGCGCCCGTTCAACGCTCAGGCGCCACTGCGCGAGCGCGGCATCATGATCAGCTTCGAGACGTTCAGCCGCGCGTACGGCAGCCTCAAGGCCTGCGGGTTCAACCGCATGGAGAAAGGCCTGAGTAACTGCCGCGTCGATTTGCAGGCCGCCGACGTTAAGGCAGTAGACGCCGCGACTATTCTCGATCCCTTTGTTCGAGCAGTGGTAACCAGGCGTCTGGTTGGTTCCACGATAGTGAGTTCCAAGTTTGCGGCTGCAGTGGCCACAGGTTGCCAGACCTTGCAGCAAGGCGGTACCTTCTCTCACGGCGCCGCCGGCTTCGTGGGGGCGGGGCTTGGTATTGGTAGCCAGACGCATTTGATTGGTCTCGTAGGTTGCCCAATCGATGTAACCTTCATGGTGATCGCGGATGAGCACGGACCACTGCGACTGAGGCAGGTGTCGTATCCGTGTCTTGAGCACACCGTGCTCGTCGACATAGCGTTCTTTGCGGCTCTTGCCGTAGCAGTAGGCACCAGCATAAACCGGATTGGTGAGCACGTTGTAGATCGCGATGTAGGTAGGTGCGACCCAGCGGATCGCTTCAGGGGTGCTGTAGTTGAGCTGCAGCGGGAACGATAGGTTCTCTGCGCGAAACCATAGCCAGACACGGCGAGCTGTGCCGAACTCGCTAAAGCGGGCAAACACCGCACGCAGCACGCTGATAACGGCTTCGTCCGGATGCAGTCGCACCTCGCCTTCAGCCTCGCCCCAAACCATTCCAGTAGGCAGACCTCGGCGCAGCTCGCCCCGCGCAGCCTTGTTCCGGATGCCACCATCGAGACGCGCACGCAGGGTATGCAGTTCGGCCTCGCTCATCGTGCCCTTCAGGCCGAGAAGCAGGCGATCGTTGAAAAGCGCCGGGTTATACACGCCGTCGGCGTCGCCGATAAGCGTATCGGTCATGGTGCAAAGGTCGAGCAACCGGTACCAGTCAGAATTGTTGCGCGCCAGGCGTGACACTTCGAGCCCGAGAATGATGCCGGCGTGCCCGAGTGCGACTTCGGCAGTCATGCGTGCGAAGCCGCCGCGGCTTGCCGTAGTGGCCCCCGAAAGCCCCAGGTCGTCGTCAACTACGCAGACGTGCTGCTCGGGCCAGCCGAGGGCGGTGGCTCGCTGGGCGAGCGCGTACTGGCGTTGCGTCGATTCACGGTTGTTCTCAACCTGGTTGGCGCTGGACTGGCGAATGTAGACGAACGCGGTGCGCTGCAAATGACTGGGACTAATCTTGCTGGTGGCCTCACTCATCATCGTTCTCCCGCTGGCCCTGACGGCTTTGCGTCACGACCCTGGCGATTGCGCGAGCGAGTGCGTCGATCACCGCGTCGCGCGCCGTTTGGTCCAGTTGTTCCCATAGGCTGCCGTCGTCCGACGGCAGGTCCGCTAGGGGCAGGTTCAGTTGCATCGTCGCTCTCCTGTTCCGTCTGGCGCAGTAAAGCGTCAATGATCGCGCGAGCGCGGAGAAGATCGGCGAGTGAGCCGATGGCGTCGGCTCGCGAAGCTGCGGCGATGGTGACGCCGTCGGCTGTGGACGCTGGGAAGTCGGTCCAGTCGATGGGAATAAGTCCGCGGGACTCGTCGGGAAGGATCAGCAGAAGGTGTAATCGGCCGGCGCGTTGCCGTCGGCTGATGACCTGTAGGCGCTGGCCTTCGAATGGATGGCCTGCTCGTGTGATGACGACCGATTCAGGAACGTCGTGGGATGGGGTAGTCTGTCGTGGCTTCCTTCGACACCGTTCATCACCGCCTGCTACTGAAGGGGATCCGCAAGCGCATCGCCGATCAGCGCTTTCTTGCCCTGCTCTGGAAGTTCATCAAGGCGGGCTGCGTTGATCATGGTCTATTCCGTGCCGCTAGTGAAGGTGTTCCTCAAGGCGGAGTTATCTCGCCTCTGCTGTCCAACATCATGTTGCATGAGTTTGATGCGTGGATGGAAACGAACTTCCTGAACAAGAAGGTACGCAAGGACCGGTGGGCGTGGAACTTCGCTGTTCTCAAACAGCGGCCCATTGCTGTGCGGGAAAATCGACAGTGGAAACCAGCAGTATCCTACTGTCGTTATGCGGATGACTTTGTGGTGGTCGTAAAAGGAACCCGCGCGCACGCCGAAGCAATACGCGAAGCGTGTCGGGAGTTCCTGGAAGGCAAGCTGAAGCTCACGCTGAATATGGAGAAGACCCATATCACGCATGTGAATGACGGTTTCGTCTTCCTCGGCCATCGAATCATTCGCAAGCGCGGACCACGCGGCAGCATGCGACCGGTGACGACAATTCCGTGGGAGAAGTATCGGGGCTTTGCCGAGCGGCTGGTCAAACAGCTGTCAAGCAATTACAGCATGAACCGGATGGATATGGTGGAAAGCCTGAATCGGCAACTGATGGGATGGGCAACCTTCTACCAGTACACCGACTACACGGCGACCCTGTTTAGCAGGTTGGACCGAACCGTCTTCTGGAAGCTAGGATATTGGCTTGCGCACAAGTACCGGCGTGGCTTCCGGTCGCTAATGCGCGATCATATCCGGGCCCCTGAACCGGGGAGGGCCACGACATGGGTGCTGCAAGGCCTGGATAGTCGGGGTCGGTACGGTGAAGTGGCGCTTCGGCGCCTCGTCACCAGCCGCAAGGGGCGATTCACTTGGCGAACCCCCATTGAAAATCCGTACATATTGCGCGATGAGACACGCCGCACCATCGAGTCGCGCTACGCTGATGTTGCCTTTGCTATGAGCGACACCTCAATGGAGAGCCGGATGCGCTGAGAGGTGCAAGTCCGGTTCGGGGAGGAGAAACAGGGAAATAGTTCGACTACGCCCTGTTTCTTACTCCACTCAAGGTCAGAGGCCACTGGAAATACTTGTACCGGGCTGTCGCAAGGAGGGCGCCACGGTGGATTTCCTGTTGCGCGCCCATCGGGACAAGGCCGCTGCCCGCCGCTACCTCGAGAAGGCGATAGCGCACAACGGTGAGCCTGAAACGATCACCGTGGACAAGAGCGGCGCCAATCTGGCCGCGCTGGAAGCGCTCAACACCGAACGGGGGACGCCGATCAAGGTCCGCCAGAACAAGTACCTGAACAATGTCGTCGAGCAGGACCATCGTGCCGTCACACGCATCGTCAAGCCGATGACGGGGTTCAAGAGTTTCCGGTGCGCGCGCATCATCCTGTCCGGAATCGAGCTGATGCATATGATTCGCAAAGGACAGGTGCGGGACGAGCGCGATATCAAAACTGCGGCCGAGCAGTTCTATTCGCTGATCATGTAAGCATTCCTGTTCATACCGGATTGCACGCGTCTCACTTCTCTTATCGCGACACATCCGCGTTAGGTCCCCGATGGTCGAACTGCGCCCCGTTTTGGCGTACCACCTACCGACTCGAGCTTGACAGAGCCGTTTGATGGGCTGGCATGGCGAATTGAACCACCGCGCCGCGTGGCACGTTTGAGCTTGCCCATAACCGTCCCCGATGCCCTTCGATGATCGAACGGCAGATCGACAGCCCCATCCCCAACCCGGTGGACTTCGTGGTGTAGAAGGGTGCAAAAGCCTCGTCAGGGCCGCCAAGACCAAAACCAGGCCCAGAATCGCGCACAGTCACGAGCACACAGTTCGATTCGACTTCTGTACTGACAACCAGTTGTCGCTCTCCATCGCTGACGCCGCTCATCGCCTCTAGCGCGTTCATGATCAGATTGAGTAGCACCTGCTGTAGTTCAACGCGGTCTGCTTCGATGAATGGCAAGCCCTCCGAGAGTCGCGTCTGTACGGAGGCGCCGCTCTTCGCGGCTTCGCCGCGCGTGAGTTCAATCATCTCGCGGACGGCCTCGTTGATGTCCACCGGCTCTCTGCGCGGTGGCGCCTTCCTGACCAGATTACGGATCCGACCTAGCACGTCCCCCGCTCGACCCACATCCTTGACAATCTGCCTGAGCGTCTGCCCTACCTCGTCAATGTTCGGAGGCTGGGCATTCAGCCAACGCAGCGCAGCCTGGGCATTGGTCACCGTCGCGGCAATCGGCTGGTTGACTTCGTGTGCAATCGAAGCCGTGAGCTGCCCCATGGTCGCGACACGGTTCGCGTGAGCCAGTTCCGTCTGCACCTCGCGATAGCGCCGCTCGCTCTCCCTGGCCTTTTCTTCTGCCTGCATGCGCTCACTCAGATCGAGCACGAAAGCGACACCTTGCTGCCGGCTTGCTTCGAATGCGGTCGCACCAAGCATGACGGGCACGCGGCTGCCGTCCTTCCTGATGTATTCCTTCTGGAACGGCTGCGCGCGCCCCGTCGCCCCGATCTCTGCCAGGGCCCGTTCGTCGCGCTCACGCCACTCTGGCGGCGTCAGGTCCCCCCAGTGCACCCGACCTGACACCAGATCTTCACGCTCGTATCCTACTATCCGAAGAAAAGCGTCATTGGCCTCCAGAATCTGGCCACCGACATTCCAGACGATGATCCCGATGATGTTAGCGTCGACGAGGCGCCGGATCTTCGCTTCGCGTTCGGCCAGATTGCGGTACAAACGGGCGTTCTCCAGCGAGATCGCAGCCTGCGAGGCCAACAGCGTCAGCACGGCGATGCGGGCCGGGCTGAACACGCGGGCAGTCAGACTGTTTTCGAGGTAGAGCGCGCCGGTGAGCTTCGCCTGATTCATCAACGGGAAGCAGAGAATTGAACGGGAGCGATGCTGACGGATATAGGGATCTGCGGCGAACGGGGACTCAGCCGCGGCATCGTCCACAAAGACGTTCTCCCCGGTGCGCAGAACATGATAGAGGATCGATTCTGGAAGGATTTCGCTGCTGACCGGTACATTTCGCAACTCCAACCGCGGCGCGTCACCAGTGGTTGTTGCTTCCGCCGCTATCCGCTCTTCGCCGCCGTCGGAGAGAATCAACACGCCCCGTTCGGCACCCGCCTGTTCAATCGCTGTGCGCATCACCATTTCGATCAGCTTGTCCAGGACGATCTCGCCCGAGGCAGCCTGCGACACCTTGATCACCGTCGCAAGGTCGAGGTGTTCGACCGGCGTTGAAATCGTCGTCGTCGGCCCGGGCGCACACTCTTCCGCCCTCAGATATGGATACTTCTCCTCGAGTTGCCGCACCTTCCCGTCGGCGCCCCAACGCAGATAGCCATAATGGGCCTCCCGCAGATACACACGGGCAATCTTCCCGAAACCGCGCGCCGCGTAAAAGCGGGACGCGAGTTCGTTGGCGAGTGCCTCACCGTGGACAAAGCCGCTGTCCTGCGCCGAGCGGATGGCCTGTTCGTACAACTCCATGGCATCCGCTACGCGACCTTCGATCCGGGCGATCTCGGCACCGACCAGCGCGGCGCGGTCCGCGAAATTCTCGGGGCAGTATCGCGCCCAGATCTGAAGCTGCCGGTAATGTGCCGCGAGCGCGTCCTGGTGTTGTGGCCGCTCGTCGGCCGGCGCGCACTCGCACCAGGCGACCCGGGCCAGCGCGCCGTAAAAGTGATATTCGACTTCCTCAACTAACGAGGATTTGGTCGAGAGCAGCCGTTGCGCCTTCGATGCAGCACCCATGGCTGCCGTATGGTCGCCGGCGAGATAGCGCGCCTGTAATTTCCGGGTCCAATACCACCACTCAGCTATTGCCAGGGACGGGTTGCTGGACAGATGGGTTTCAGTGCCAAGTTCATCGAACTGCCCGTCGTCAAGGCAGCCGAACGTCGGTGTCAGGCCGCGAAGCATCCGGATCAGCGCGAGTTGTGTGGTGATAATGTCAATGACGAGACCGAACCGGACCTTCCCGGCGTACGAAAGGCCGTGTTCGGCTTCGCCTTGCACCTCTTGCAGCGGCTCGCCGGCGAAGAGCAGGTCCGAGTTGAGGTTGCAGCACGCGTAGGACCCATACGCGATGTCTCCAATCTTGTTCGCCGCTTCGAACGCACTGCGCAGCAGATCGCGACAAGCACGTACTGGTTTCAGCCAGCGCATGACATAATTCGCGAAGCAAAGATACGTGCTCGCCTCGAACCGTCTTAGCCCACGTCGTTCGACGAGGTGGCAGCCGAGCTGGCCGAATCGAAATCCGCCGTCGTAGTCATCGAAACGCGGTCCGGTGAATCTGCCGACATTGGCATAGAGCATACATGAAGCATCACAGTTGCCACGCTCGAGGCTCAGACTCACCCCCTTGCAGGCCGTCAGGGAAGCCAGGTTCGCATCCATAAACAAGGCAGGCGCGAAAAGCTTGCCCAGCACCTCGACGGTCGCGAGCGAGGACGCGTCCTCCATCATCGGTAAATCGATGAGTTCCTCGATGGTCCGGTCCCCAAGCGCTGTCGCGATGCGCTCATATTCCCATCGCACCTCCTCGTCGTCCGGATGAGGTGACCACTCGATGCCGACATGCCGGAGGTAGGCGAGGCACACGGCGACCGCGCGGTCGCTCTGATCGAGAGTCGTACAGACATCTGTGTGCAGGCACGCGACGCTGGCTCTTTCGACCGTGGTCGTGACCCGATTCGATAGCGCCGCCAAGCGCTCGTCTGCGACCCGTAACTGGCCGGTCAGGAATTCGCATTCGGCCCTGTTCAGTTCCAGCGCAAAGATCAGCTCATGCCGACGCTCCCAGCAATCGTCGTTCAATAGTTCGGCGCCGGTGACGAGATAGGTGAGCGCCGAGACATAGGCTGTCGACGCCTTGGCGCGCTGGCCAGCGAGCAGGTTGAACCCGGCCAGCTGCTCCCGCTCCTCTTGTTCGGTGATCAGCACCGACGCGCGATTGAGCTGACCGACGAGCTCGAAGATCACCTCCTCCTGCTTATCCGGGGGCGTCCCTTTGGCGAGCAGCCGCCCAATCCGCAGATGGGCCGAGGTCCGCAAGGCTTCGGGGATCAGCGAATAGGCGGCTTCATGAACCCGGTCGTGAACAAACCTGTAGGCGCCCTCCAGCCGCTCGACCAGTTCCTGACGCATCGCCTCCCACAACGCCGCGTGCACCTGTGCCTCCGGGACGCCGAGAACCGTCGACAGGGTCCCGATCCCGGCGACGTTCCCGAGAACGGCAAGCTGCTGCAACGCGTGCAGCGTCCCTGCCGGCAGCCGGCTCAGCTTGCCGACCATCAGGTCCACGACATTGTCGGTATAGCCCTTGGCATGGATGCGACCCGGATCCCAGCACCACTGCCCCGCATCATGATCAAAGGTGAGCAAATCTTCTTCGACAAGCGCGTGCAGAAACTGGATGACAAAGAACGGATTGCCACCCGTCTTCTCATGGACCAGTTGCGCCAGGGATACGATCCGCGCCGGCGCGCAGTGAAGCGCTTCCGCGATTAACTGACTGATATGCTCACGGGCGAGCGGCGCCAGCGCGATCTCATTGATCTTGACGCCCGCGTTCCTGATGGCCTGGAGCTTGCCCATCAGCGGATGTGTGGCATCGACCTCGTTGTCACGGTAGGCGCCGACCAGCATCAGGTGCCGTAAATCCGGGTCTCCCAACAGATCCTCGAGCAGGTCGAGTGTCGCGGTGTCGAGCCACTGCAGGTCGTCGAGAAAGAGCGCGAGAGGATGTTCCGGTCGCGCAAAAACACCGATGAAACGCCGGAACACGAGCATGAAACGGCGTTGCGCCTGTTGCGGCTCAAGTTCTGGGACGGGTGGCGGCTCACCGATGATCAGCTTCAGTTCGGGGATGAGGTCAGTCATGAGCCGCGCATTATGCTCGAGCGCCACTAGCAGAGCGTCTCGCCAGCTCGCCAGCTCCGTGTCGGGCTTGCCGAGCAGCGGGCGCACCAGGCCTTGAAATGCCTGGACCAGCGTAGAATACGGGATGTCGCGCTTGTACTGGTCGAACTTGCCGGACGCGAAGAGCCCCCGCGGCGGCACCAGCACCTTATGCAGTTCATTGACGACCGAGGATTTGCCGATGCCGGAGTAGCCGGAGACCAGCACCAGCTCAGGCGGACCGCTCCCAACAATCCGCTCGAACGTGGCGACCAGGGTGTCGACCTCGCGCTCCCGCCCGTACAGCTTCTCCGGGATCATCAACCGGTCAGGCGTGTCGTGTTCGCCGAGCGCGAAAGCATCGATGCGGTGCCGATGCTGCCAGTCAGCGAGGCAACGTTGCAGATCCTGCTCAACACCGACGGCCGTCTGGTAACGCTCTTCGGCCGTCTTGGCAAGCAGCTTCATGACGATGTCTGAGACCGCAGCAGGGACGGTCTGGACCAGTTCATACGGCGGCACCGGCTTTCTGGCGATATGGCAGTGCACCCATTCCATGGCATCAGCGGCCGTAAACGGCAGCACGCCAGTCAGCATCTGGTAAAGCGTGACGCCGAGCGCATAGAGGTCGCTGCGCGAATCGATCGAGCGGTTCATCCGGCCGGTCTGCTCGGGTGCCATATAAGCGAGCGTGCCGGCGATCGTCTCGGGCGGTTCCGGCGCCTGCCGCTCGCGCGGCAACCGGGAGGCAAGACCGAACCCGGTGAGTCGGACCTGTCCGTCGGTGCAATGTACGAGGATATGCGCGGGCTTGAGATCCTTATGGACAAGGCCGCGCTGGTGAAGCTTGCCTAGCGCTGCGGCGATGCCGACAGCGAACGGCAAAAAATCTCCCATCTCCATCGGAGCGCCAAGCAGACGTGCGAGCGGTTCACCGCCCGGGTCCTCTAGCACCAGCAGAGTCTGGCCGCTTTCGCGCACCAGGTCCAGCGGCCGCGCCGCCCACGCGCCATCAAGTTCGTCTCTCAGGCTAAACGCGTGAACGAGGCGGTCAAAGGCGGCAGGTAAAGGATGCTCCCCGGCGGGTCGCACCAGCAGGACGTTCTGGCTGCCACCTACCCCCACGCGCAGCGCCCGACAGACGACGCGATCGCCGTCATCCCACAATACCTGGAGGTTGTTACCCATCGGCAACGGAGTCAAATGTAGGCCGTCATCTAACGCGTGGGCTTCAGGCCGCCGCGCCACGCGGGTTGCGACCCTACATTTCGGCGGCTAGGATTAGATCAGCATACACTTCAGTGAACGCTGCGCAATAGATAGTACTCCGAGTAACATGCAGGGACCGACGTCCTGACTACACTGACAGCCGCCCGACGCCGCGGCGCATCACTGAGACAGTATGTCGCGACCATCTTCACTACGCCATTCCCAACGACGAGACAGGTCGGTCCGTCCCGACGCCATCGCTCGTCGGTCATCACGGCTGCCGGGCGCACCGCCCCGGGGAGGCAAAGCATCGACAAGAGCAGGAACGGGCTCTCGACCTCGCCGCTCCGGGACAAGTTTTACGACTGGGCATTAACGCCCAGCGATACCGATTTTCTGACGAGATCCGCGAGGGTTCGCGCCCCCATCTTTCGCATCAGCTGAGACCGATGCTTCTTCACGGTGATTTCACAGAGATTTACCTTGGAGGCAATCTGCTTGTTCATTAGCCCCGCCACGACGAACCCCATAACCTCCCGTTCGCGCGGTGTGAGGGAGTCGTAAGCGACGCGCAGCGCCGCAACCGATTGTTCCGCGGCAAGGCGTTCGCCGTCGCGCGCCAACGCATTGGAGACGACATCCAGCATCTCCTGGTCGCGGAATGGCTTTGAAAAAAAATCGACTGCCCCCGCTTTCATCGCCTGCACGGTCATCGGGATGTCACCATGACCGGTCATGAACACGATTGGCATGCGCAAACCGCTCCTAGCAACATGCTCCTGTAAGGCAAGGCCATTTTCGCCGCGCAATCGAACATCAAGAATCAAACAACTGGGCGCGGCGTACTTTGGGAAGTCGAGGAAATCCACGGACGATTCGAACGTCTCTACACGTAGCGCGACCGACCGGAACAAATTACGTAGCGCGAAGCGCATCGACTCCTCGTCGTCGACCACGTAGACGACTGACTCCTTGTAATGTTGTATGCCTCGGACCGAAGTCAAATGTGAACCCGGATTCATCTCACCTCCTCCTTCCGACTGATGATGCGCTGGACGCCGCACCTGACAATGCAGTCCGAGATACTGCACATTGGAATAATATCGTTCCGCTGAAACCCGTCCTTCACGGGAGTGTTCATTTCAATCTCGAGGGCGCGCTGCAGGCGCGAAGACATGCTCACCGATATATTCTTGATCCTTGCTCTAACTAAGCCTACTTCCCTCGCGTCGGCACGAACAAGATGCTCCGCATAGTTCCTCCTGAAAACTGATAGACCGGGCCTCAAGACGTCTAACGATCCGACGTCAAAGCCACATTGCGGATTTACCAAGTGCCATTGACTGCTCCGGCTATCGGCACGTCTATGATTGAACCATTTAGGGTTCACGTTACAGCAGCTATAGCAAGCAAATGCGCTTCAGCTCCACGTTCGACGATCAACTTTTCGGTTGAGCCCCGGTACGAATGTCTACTCGTCATATGCATTTGCGCCCACTACGATCCAGTTGTGCAGTACATCGGACATAGCGTACCCCTCGAAACCAGCCGTCACATCACGCTGCGTTGCGAACGCACGCGCGATTGCACGGCATGACACAAGAGTATGCGCTCGGACGTCCAAAGACCATTGTACGGAAGGGTCGTATTGCACCTACATAGGCGTCGAACGTCGATACCTAGGTATATCCGGCGAAGTCTGATTCGGACGTTCGCCGAGGCGGGTCGTCCTGGCGTATGGGAATGGGGGGCTTTCATGCGGGGCCCCCCATCCGTCAGCACGTTATCGTGGAACTGGCTCCGTAGCATGAGGATGGCAAACACTCGCTGGCGCGCGAGAGACGCATGCATGCGTTCTGGTCCGGATATGTAATGATCTACTCATACGGTCGGATGGGACGGACGCCGCGACGCATACCTAGGTATGTGTTCGCAGCATCAGTGGACCTGCATGCGGTGGCCAGCTAGAAACAAGATAAACTGGATTGAGCGATGCAAATGCTGAGCACTAATACCTGTGTATTATTTCCGGCCGCTGATGTGACAATTACGCTGGGTGTCGTAGATGCGGACGGATACATGTAGTGGCTTTCTTGCTGCGTGGGCTCCCTTTCCTGTAGATCGAGGCTAATCTTGTGTTCTGCTCAGGTAGTTTCGATTGTTGACGACGATGAGGCGGCCCGCCTCGCGACGGGGAATCTTGTGCGCTCGTTCGGCAGACATACCCGCCTGTTCGCATCGGCGGAGGAATTCCTGCTATCAGGCCAGCTCGCCTCGACGTCATGCCTCATCTCCGACGTCATGATGCCCGGCATGTCAGGAGTGGAGATGCACGACCGCATCATTGCGCTCGGGTATGCCCCGCCGACCATCTTCATTACGGCATTCCCGTCGGCCGAGCTGAAAGCTAATGCCTTGACAAAAGGCGCGCTGGCTGTACTTGAGAAGCCGATTGATCCCGACGCCATCGCGCATTGGCTCAGCGTTGCGCTGGACGTGCCATAGGCTGTCGACAGGGGGTCGGAATGGCACTCCCGATCTCGCCGCTCTCAAGACGATTTCAGCGACCGGGCCTTGACGCCCAGTGATTCCCATTTTCTGACGAGATCCGCAACGGAGCGGGCCCCCATCTTTTTCATGACGTGCCCACGATGAATCTTCACAGTGATTACACTGAGATTCATTTCGGCGGCAATCTGTTTGTTCATCAGGCCGGCCACGACGAAAGACATAACTTCTCGTTCTCGCAGTGTCAGCGAGTCATACGCAACACGGAGCGCGGCGATCGATTGCTCGGCGTTAAGCCGCTCAGTATCGATCTCCAACGCATTGGCGACGGCATCCAGCATGTCTTGGTCGCGAAACGGCTTCGCGAGAAAATCGACTGCACCCGCTTTCATCGCCTGGACTGTCATCGGAATGTCTCCATGCCCGGTCATGAATACGATCGGCATGTGCACCTCGCTCTTCGCAATATGTTCCTGGAAGGCGAGACCACTTTCGCCACGCAGCCTGACATCAAGAATCAGGCAACTAGGCGCGTCGTACTTCGGGAATGCGAGAAAGTCCCGTGACGATTCAAAGGCCTCCACACGTAGCCCGACTGATCGCAACAAGTTACCAAGCGCAAGACGCATCGACTCATCGTCGTCGACCACATAGACCACCGGCTCCTCGTGTTCGTGAGGGCTGCGGGTCGAAGTCGAATGCGAACCCCAACTCATCTCACCTCCTCTCTCCCGATCGACAGTGCTCGCAGGCCATCGTATCCGACAATGTGATCGACGACGCTGCGAGCTGCAGCGATACGGTTTCGACAACCCGTCCTTTACGGCACGTTCATTCATGTCGGGGTACGAGCCCCCGTCGCGCCGATACAGCGCCGCTGGCCCAGAAATTGAAAACCGGACACGTCATGTTTTTCGTCCGACAGTTTCGCACCCCCGCCATACGACCATAGTAGCTATTCTAGGTGACCTGAATTCCCAAGACGTTCATACCCTGTTTCCATAGGGATAACCTCGACGCCATAAGTCTCGTCGTCGCAAATGCGACCGCCGGAGAGGTTGAAGTTTGCAGCACACGCCTGCCCGAAAGGCGGAGCGTTTAGTTCCACGTGCGCCGATCTCACTGCCGACGTTGTTCCGCCCACGCATTACTGCCCGCCCGTCCAACGTTTCCAGGCTGACACCGAGCGCCACGTGGACGTTCGGGATTGCGTCCGCATGCACTGCGTTGTTTGCAGTCGTCCGTTCCGCGACTTGCGCCTGCACGCGCACCCAGCACCCGTCCCGAACCGGGGCGTGACTGCATCTCGTTGTCGTTCCCTTTCGGTCAGGCAAGGGATCCACGACTGGCTCGTCGGTACCGAAAGCACCTGAATCTCTCAGAAACGGCTCGTGTCGCGCAATCCCTCGGTGCGACTGATGGCGAATTGCCTCGCTATATTGATCCTTTTGCGCATTCAATTGAGCAACGACAGTCTCGAAAACAGCGCGCGGCAGGCATAAAGTGAGGCTGCAAACAACTTGATGAACATGTATAAAGTGAGGCTGCAAACTATTTGATGAACATGTCGCACCATAAGCCATATCGCTATTCCAATCATCGATATGGTTTCCTGAGCATCACAATTGATGCCGGCATAGGTCAAGTGACCGCTTTCAACCCCAACCGTATTACGGAGTCACACATGCGTAACAAAACCATTGCTTCGATATTGTTTGCAGCGTCGTTTTCTTTCGCGGCACCTGTCTTCGCCAGTGGCTATGGCCCTGCACCATTCTATCGCCCGGCCGATGGCGCTCCCGCGTCACAACGTGGTCAAAGCGCCGAGACTCTTGCATCCAGTCTGGCAGTAGTTGACGCTAGGGAAACGTACGGCAGCAACGCTACGACCGAGACCCGAGCGAGTTCGAAGTCCGATTCGCTCGTGCAAAACTCCGCCGCATCCGAGGGTGGCATTGCTGATGGGACATCGGCGTCGGGTTCACATCATCCTCTTCGTGCGCTAGGTCATTCCATCCAGTCGGTGGGACATGCGGTTCGTTCCTCAGTTCGTACTGACCCAAATGACGGTATGAAGTCGGTTTATTTTGGTCATTAAGCTTCTATGTATGGCTATTCGTACATTCTGTGCATTTTCTGGCGGTTCGCGCGAAAAGTCACCTTTGGATCAGTGAATGCCGGATTGGGCAAGTGGTGGAGGTCTACGGCCTTTAGAAATGGCGTCTCAAGCCACTACCGCCTGAAAATACACAGGCGGTGGGCAATCCCGTGACATCATCTGCCCAATCACCTTCGGTCGGAGCGCGTCCTTCGATCTCACGACCAAGTTCACTGAAGAACTCAATAGCCGTATCGATGTCGGCCAAGACGATGCCAACGTTGTCCGTACGTTTGATCGCCACAAAGTCTCCGTGGCGTCTAAGCCGATATCAACGTCGGACCAACTTGCCACAGCTGGCAAGATGCGCATAGGACTGACAAGAATTAAGTATCGGATAAGCCCATCTACGGCTATTTTTCGCATCTTATCTCGCTGCGTGTCATGGAAGCAGCCGACCGTCGATGACTGCAATTGGCCCCGCACTGCCTCATGCGATGGCCATTCACAGCATGCGCCTTTTGCGCCTTCTGCGGTAGACAGTAGGTCAACCTCCTAGGACGTCGCAGCGGGCGCGAAGTCAAAGGCAGTTGCAAAAAAAATACGGCCCACGCGTGCGTTCTCGTCTCAGGGCAAGTGTGAGGCACTCATGGTATCTCGTCGCCGCGCCATTTATCAACCTTAGGAATCGCTGTCTCATACCTGCGTATGCTGCCAGGCCTTACTGCGACGGCTCCCCCACTAGATCGTTGCAAGAACTCAAACTCGCGCCTAGACGCCTTCGAAGTATCCAAAAGTGTGTGCGTGTTATGCCCACAGGGTACTGCAGTGACCGTTCGTACAATTGGTTTTTGTTGGCCGTTCGACTACCGTTATTGCAAGAGATCGGTCCAACTGCGTCGAGACGATCCAATGTCAGCTATAGCGACCGCTGTCTTGTACGCGGTACATAAGAAGAACGCTGACCAGAATCCTCGGCCGCCCATCGTCCGGTTGACCGCTAAGGCCCCGTTGATCGTGATGCCACCGGAGATTGCCATGTACACCTATTTGATCCGTTATCGCGATGTCTGCGGCCGATGGTCAGTTGCCTACGCACAGGCCGCTTCGCAGTCAGACGCTGAGGCGATTGCAATCCTCCGTTATGGCGCGTTCCATTCCGTCAGTCGTGCTGGATTGGTTTATTGAACAACGCGGGCTGGTAACCCGAACGACAAGATCTTCCAGGAGCGACGATTCCAACCCCATCCGTCGCGGACATAAAGAATCGCGGCTTGCGAGACCTCGGGTTCGGCGTCGCATGCGCCTAGTTCAACCGTCCGAATACTGCACGACGAGGGAGTCTTCCCCTTTTAGTCAATTAACCCATAGGAAAACATGCTCTATCAATTCCATGTATTCCAGCGAGCACTTCTGAGCCCGCTCACCGCTTGGGCTCAGGCCGCCTCGAAATCGTTTGCGAACCCGGCCAGTCCGCTCGCCTATGTGCCGGGCGCCACGCGTCTGTCGGCTGACTACGAGCTGCTGTACCGTCTCGGCAAGGATTACGAGAAGCCCGAGTTCAATCTGCACCAGATCGTCAAGGACGGGCGCAACATTCCCATCGTCGAGCAGACGATCATCGAAAAGCCGTTCTGCCGCCTGCTGCGCTTCAAGCGCTACTCGGACGACAGCGAAGCCCTCACGCAACTGAAGGAGGAGCCAGTCGTGCTGGTGTGCGCGCCGCTGTCGGGCCACCATTCGACGCTGCTGCGCGACACCGTGCGCACGCTGTTGCAGGACCACAAGGTGTACATCACGGACTGGATCGACGCGCGCATGATACCAATCGAGGACGGCCCGTTCGATCTGGACGATTACATCGCGTACATCCAGGAATTCATCCACCACATCGGCGCGAAGAATCTGCACGTGATCTCGGTATGCCAGCCGACGGTACCCGTGCTCGCCGCCATCTCGCTGATGGCGAGCCGCGGTGAAGACACGCCGCGCACGATGACGATGATGGGCGGCCCGATCGACGCGCGTAAGAGCCCGACGGCCGTCAACTCGCTGGCCACGCAGCATTCGATAGAATGGTTCGAGAACAACGTCATCTACAACGTGCCGCCGAACTATCCGGGCTTCGGCCGCAAGGTGTATCCGGGCTTTCTGCAGCACACGGGCTTCGTGGCGATGAATCCGGAACGCCACGCCGCCTCGCACTGGGACTTCTATCAAAGGCTGTTGCGCGGCGACGAAGAAGGCGCGGAAGCGCACCGCCGCTTCTACGACGAATACAACGCCGTGCTTGACATGGACGCCGAGTACTATCTGCAGACCATCCGCGTCGTGTTCCAGGAATTCAGCCTCCCTGAAGGCACTTGGGAAGTGGACGGCGAGCCGGTGCGCCCGCAGGACATCAAGAAGACGGCGCTCTTCACGATCGAAGGCGAACTCGACGACATTTCCGGCAGCGGCCAGACGCGCGCCGCGCACGAACTGTGCACGGGAGTTTCGGAAAACAACCGTCGTCACTTCACCGTCGAGAAATGCGGGCACTACGGTATTTTCTCGGGCCGCCGCTGGCGCAACATCATCTATCCGCAACTGCGCGAGTTCATCGCGGAACACGATCGGGTGCCAAACAGAGTCCGCAACGTTCGGCGCGAAGAGATCGACGACGGCGAAAGTAATACGAGCGGTTCCAGCGCGACCGTAGCGTCAGTCGGTTAATTGTTCCGCGAAGCAGTTTTTCGGTCGGAATGCTAAGCACGATGCGAGTAACCGGTATGGTCGAGGACGGAAATGGCTCGGTCGACGTACGAAGATCCGCGGTCTGCCGCCGATTCAATCAGTGGGACGAACAGTTTTGCCGCCGAGAAATATCGAATATATCGGTGTAAACTCTCGACTTCGAAAAGTTTTTTTTTGATATTTTTAGCGATCAATTTTAGCCTTCGGGCGCGAAATTTTGCCGGGTGGAAGGCGATGCTCCTGGTATGTCGCCAGCGCGACTTATGCGCATCATGCTGACAAGACTAGCCGGGTGGTTCGAAGCAGACCCGATGCCCGCTTCAACAGACCGTCCATGGCACGTACCATTAGGGTCGTGGGTAGATAACCGCGAATCAGCCGATCATGGGGCGGTCCGATAAAAAATCGCCCGCACAACATGTCCAGATGCTCGCCTCCGCTATCCTTCGCCGGGCCGTTCGGGCAGGTAATTCGCCTGCGCGGCAATGCCACGCTCTTCAGGCCACGCGCCCCGGCGGCTCATTGCTCCGCTCCCGTGAGCCCCTCGTCCATTATTCGTGCCATGCGCGTGAGGTTGCTCGCGACCATCGTCAGCTTGAAGTGCTGGTCGACCCGCTTGATGCCTCGATACACCGTCTGCCGGATCCGGCCAACCGTCTTGCCCCAGCCGAAATGTTCCTCGATACGCTTTGCGGATCACCTGGCTCATCCGATATCCCGCGTGACGCGATGTACGCTCATCGATGGCGCTACCGCCCACGCGGGCATCATTGCGTGCGACATGCGGGGTCACGTTACGCGCCCGGCAATCGCTCACGAAGTCATGCGTGTCGTACGCCTTGTCGGCACCGACTGTTTTCGCGTGAGTACCCGGTACGCAGTCGAGCAGTCGCAGCGCATTGGCCCGCTCGGCGAAGCCATCTGCATGGCTGACAACAGCGCCGACCACCAGCTCCGAGCGGTTCTCCATCAGGATATGCCCCTGGTAACAGAGGATGGCCGGACTCTGCTTGCTCTTCTTGTACAGGCGCGAATTCGCATCAGTGCTCGACTCATGCGTCTCATTGCTGCGCCGCTCGCTCTTCCAGTCGGCCTCAGCGTTGCGCCCGCCACCTGGCGGCGGATCGTCCGATCCGTCCTTGCGGCGAAAACTCTTGTAACTCGCCCATGCCTGGATCAGCGTGCCGCCCACCGAGAAATGCTCCCGGGACAGCAGGCCCTGCTTGTCCGCCACAGCCATGACTTCAGTAGAGAACGATTCCACGACTTCGTGTTCGAGCAGCCGGTCGCGGTTCTTCGAGAAGACGGAGTGGTTCCACACCCTGTCCTCGATGGCCAGTCCGACGAACCAGCGAAACAGCAGGTTGTACTGCATCTGCTCCATCAGCATGCGCTCGCTGCGCACCGAGTAGAACACCTGCAACAGCAGCGCACGCACCAGCTTCTCCGGTGCAATCGAGGCCCGACCACTGTCCGCATAGATGACGCTGAACAGTCCGCTGAGTCGCTTCAGCGCCTGATTGACCAGCAACCGGATGGGGCGCAAGGGATGGTCAGCTGGAACGAAGTCCTCAAGCTTGACCGTCGTGAAGAGGGTTTCCTGCATCTCATCCATTCCGCGCATCGAATTCACTGCCCAAGATCATGAACACAATATCCATAACGCGTGGCCCCGGAACCCCGTTTACACGGGATCGAAGTTCAACGGCCAGCTAGGCGTTGCCGACCAGGAAATTCAGATGACAGTCACCCGCAGCCGGCCGCGCGGCTACAGGGTCTGCGCTCCGCCGCCGAGATGCGCCAGCAGGCTTTGCATCGGCACCGACAGCGTGTGCCATTGCTGAAAGCACAGACAGAGCTGTCTGCGTGCCCAATTATCTCCAATTGCGAGAGATTTGAATGGGTATCTACGTCGGAAGCGCCTTGCGGCCGTTAATGGAATAATCGCCACCCCAACTCCCTGCGACACCATCTGGCACGAGCCCTCGAAGTTTTTCATGCGGATACGGAGTGCTAACGTTTTGCGTAGATCGGCGGCCGCTTCGTCGATGCAATCCTGAAGCGCGCTCCCGGCCTCCAGGCCAACAAACTGCTCACCCGTAACGTCAGCAAAGCAAACTTCCTTCGACTCCGCGAGTCTGTGCGTCACAGGAACAATCAGGACGAGATGGTCACTAGCGACAGGCTGAATTGTGAGGTCTGTTGGGTTGACTGCGTCTGATACCACACCCGCTTCGGCCAATCCTGCACCGATCATCTTCACGATCTCGGCACTCGTACGCTCTCTCAGATCGAGGTTCAGACGCGGACGCTGCGCAAGCCATGGGGCAAGCCTCTCCGGCAAGAGGCCAGTCAGCGCTGCCGTATTTGCGTACAGCAGCAACGTACCTCGTGCGCCGGCACCAAAGTCGCGTAGCTCCCCCTGCAACAGACTGTGTTGTCGGAGAATCAAACGCGCATGGTGCGCAAGCGCCTCTCCTGCTTCAGTCGCCACTACCCCCCTGCGGCTTCTTTCAAGCAGAACAACGCCAGCGTCCGACTCGATATTACTGACACGCTCGCTTGCCGACGCCAATGCGAGGTTTGCTTGTTTGGCCCCGGCTGTAATGCTGCCGGCGTCGACCACGGAGAGGAACAGACGCAGATCCGCGAGATCGAATTTCATGCAGTCACCTTGGTAGGCTGCCTTCGGACAATCCGAAGGGTGCATCGGAAAAACCGCATTGTGCCAGTTCCCGGTTACAGGCGTAATAGCGGCATGAATACTCTGAATATCGAATTGATCTCTCTGCTCCTTGCCACGTTTATGGGAGCCGGTGTTGTGAAAGGCGTTACCGGAATGGGCTTGCCCACAGTCGCCATGGGCGTGCTCGCGGCGACCATGTCACCGCTTACAGCGGCGGCGATCTTGATCATTCCGTCGTTCGTGACCAACGTTTGGCAGATGCTGGATGGGCCAGACCTGCTCCGCCTCATGCGGCGGCTGTGGGCAATGATGCTCTGCATCGTGATCGGTACGCTTCTTGGAGCGGGTCTGCTGGTAGTCGTCAATCCCATCTGGTCGGGACGTGCGCTGGGACTTGCCCTGATCGCCTATGCGGCCTATGCGTTGTTCGTGCCGACGCTCTCGATCCCTCAACGGCGCGAGCCCTGGCTATCGCCCGTCATCGGTATTATCACCGGGTTGTTGACTGGCGCCACCGGTGTCTTCACTCTTCCTGCCGTGCCTTACGTTCAGTCACTAGGTCTACATAAAAATGAACTTGTTCAGGCTCTTGGCCTTTCGTTCACCGTCTCCACGCTGGCTCTCGCGGGAGGGCTCTTCTTCCATGGAGCGTTCCGGCTTGACCAGCTCGGCCTGTCGCTGCTGGCGGTCCTTCCGGCACTCGTCGGGATGTGGCTGGGCTCGATAGTGCGGCAGAAGATCAGCCCGAAAACCTTCCGCCTCTGCTTTCTCCTTTTCCTCGTGGGCCTGGGCCTCGAGCTGATTCTTCATCCGTTTTCCTGAGTCCTGACTACCTGATAAAGGGTTCCCACCATGAGCCGTATCGTAATTCCCGACGTCATGTCCGCCACCGGCGCCACCGCCGATATCTATGCGCGGGTCAGAAAGATTTCCGGTGGTCGTATCCCGAACACCTACGCGACCTTGGGCTATCTTGTGCCAGCGTCCCTGGCTGCAGTGCTCGACACCCAAGGCACGTTGAACTCGGGCAACCTGAGCCGGCAAGAGCACGAAGTCATCAAATTACTAATCAGCGAGAAGACCGGTTGCGACGTTTGTGTAGCTGCGCACAGCTTCGTGGGCAAACTCGTGGGTCTGCCGGTCGATGCGTTGCGCGCCATTCGCACGGGGCAGCCCACGGGTGACGCCAAACGTGATGCCCTGGTGCGTTTCGTATCTCATCTGCACGCCACGAGCGGCACGATCAGCGACGATGAGTTTAATGCTATCCGTGCGGCCGGCTACACCGACACTCAATTGGCGGAGATCTCGCTGACCATCGCGCTCGGTATCTTCACCAATACCTTCAATCGCATCAACGATACCGACGTCGACTTTCCGGCAATCAAGTAAACCACCTTGCCGGACGCGCATGACATCGCACATCCAGGTATCGCTCGACTCCTCGAGGAGGTTATGCCTACCGATACAAGAGATATCGACTCGCGACTACACAAGCCTTCGAATTCGATGGTCCAGTCCTGCCGAGCAGCTCGGCCTGGATTTGCTGTCAACGGTTTTTTATATCATCATGACAGGAAGGTGGATGTGGTAACGATAGCGAGCCGGACACGGAGCTATCGTTGAAAGTGGTGTACGCGGCGTAGGGAGGAGGCAGGAGAAGGCGGTGGCGATTGAAGGAGAATGTTGCTTTCCACGGTAACACTTCCTCAATCGAACTCCACCACCATGGCGAAACATACGCAGGGAACGAGCAACAGTCAAACAGCAGAAACGCAAATTGAGGGCGCCCCCGGCCTGGACGATCTGATCCAGCAAGGGGCGCGGCGGATCATCCAGCAGGCAATCGAGGCGGAACTGGCGGCGATGCTTGAGCAATATTCGAATGTGAAGACGATGGATGGCCGGCGCGCGGTCGTGCGCAACGGCTACCTGCCAGAGCGCGAAATCGTCACGGCGGTGGGCCCAGTACCGGTCAGGGTGCCGAAGGTGCGCGACCGCTCGGGCTCGGGCATCAAGTTCAATTCATCGGTCGTGCCGCCCTACGTGCGCAAGTCGCCGCGCGTGTCGTCGTCGCTGCCGTGGCTATACCTGCGCGGTGTGTCGACGGGCGACATGGGCGACGCCCTGTCGGAGCTACTGGGCGAACAGGCCAAAGGGCTGTCAGCGAGCGTTGTGAGCCGCCTGAAGGCCGCATGGGCAGACGAGTTTGAGCAATGGAACAAGCGGGACCTGTCGAGCTCACGCTGGGTCTACTGGTGGGCCGATGGCATCCACACGCAGGCGCGAACGGAGGATTCCGACGGTCAATGCCTGCTGGTGATCATCGGCGTGAAGCCGGACGGCGAGAAGGAGCGCGTTGCGCTCAGCGACGGTTACCGCGAGTCGAAACAATCGTGGATTGAACTGCTGCTTGATCTGAAAGCGCGCGGCCTGCAGGCGCCGCCACTGCTCGCGGTTGGTGACGGCGCAATGGGACTATGGGCGGCACTCGACGAGGTGTTCCCGCAGACGCGACATCAGCGCTGCTGGTTCCATAAGGTTGGAAATATCCTCAACGCGATGCCCAAGTCGCAGCACGGCAAGGCCAAGGTGGCGCTCGCAGAGATCTGGAATGCCGCGACGCGTGCCGATGCGATTGTTGCGTTCAATCAGTTCGTCGACGTGTACGCGGCGAAGTACCCGAAGGCTGTCGAGAAGCTCACGAAGGATCGAGACGCACTGCTCGCGTTCTACGACGTCCCTGCGGAGCACTGGCAGCATGTGCGGACCACGAATCCAATCGAATCGACGTTTGCGACGGTACGCCATCGCACGAGCCGCACGCGCAACTGTCTGTCGCGCTCGACCTTCCTCGCGATGGCGTTCAAGCTGATTGAAGCGGCCGAGCAGAGCTGGAGGAAGATTCGCGGTGCCGAGAAAATTGATCAGCTTCTGAAGGGTGTTCCCTTCAAAGACGGAATCCCGGTGATTGATAGCACACCGGCTCCTCAAGCGCTGGCCGCCTGATCATGCCGTCCCGCCCGCGTACACCACTATTGACGATTGCTCCCGGACACGTAGCTGTTAACCGAAAGCGACGCGATACCGGAAGTGTATTCGTCAGCACTCGCGAGTTCTGTAGCCGGCAAGGCAGCGCACTCATCGGAGCAACAAGCAATGGAATATGAGTACAAGTTCGTTGATTCACCAGTGAGACGACTGCAACTGGTCGCGCGCCGCGACAAACTGGTCGCGATACTCTGGGAAAATGACAGGCCGAACCGCGTAAAGCTCGGCACACTCCGCGAAAACGACGCCCACCCGGTGCTGGTGGAAACCGCGCGGCAACTCGACGAATATTTCTCTGGTCAGCGGACCCACTTCGATATCGATCTCCAATTCGAAGGCACAGATTTCCAGAAGCGGGTATGGGCTGCGCTGCTCACCATTCCGTACGGCGAAACCCGCAGTTACCTAGAAATTGCCGAACAAATCGGCAACCCGAATGCGGTGCGCGCAGTAGGCGCCGCCAACGGCCGAAATCCGATCTCGATCATTGCGCCCTGCCATCGCGTGATCGGCTCTTCTGGCACGCTGACAGGTTTCGCAGGCGGTCTCGCTGCGAAAGAGCGGCTGCTGCGCATTGAAGCGACCAGTGTACGGTCCGCAGAGTACGCTCAACCGGCTATGACCCGAGCGTATTGGACGCGTGCCGCGTCATCGCATCAGCGGTCGTTGTTCGACGCGCTGTAACGGCAACCTCCGCGCACGGGTCATGGCAGGCCTAGTACCAAGCAGGGCACGCACACGGTACATGTTGCATTTGCCGGTTTCGGGCAGTTTAAGTCTCTTGATTATTTCACGGCTCTGGAACAACTGGCACTACGGGCCGAGGACCTCCGATGGTTCTTCAACCCACTGTGCAATTGACGAGCGTCGTAATGACGCAGCCAAACACGACGGCGATTGTCGTGAAGCAATCACCGGGCTAACGCATCTGGCGCTGCGAGATGGGTCACTCTCAGGGAACGCGAACCGTGCTTCGACGTCGCTTCCCTTCGGCCAGAGCAGCGGACTGCCGCGCGCTTAAGCATTACCCCGATCTTGTCATGGAGACATGCAATGCCTGAACACTCTTCTCTTTTGGGCTTCGGCTTCGTCGCACTCGGCATTGTGCTTACGCCGGGTCCGAACATGATTTACCTAGTCTCACGTTCGATCTGCCAGGGGCGCGTCGCGGGGCTGATCTCGCTAGGCGGCGTCGCACTGGGCTTTGTCGTCTACATGTTGTGTGCAGCACTTGGCATCACCGCGCTGCTGCTCTCAGTGCCGTTTGCATACGACGCATTGCGCCTCGGTGGCGCGCTTTATCTGCTGTGGCTTGCGTTGCAGGCGGTGAAGCCCGGCGGAGATTCGCCGTTCCGGGTACGCGACCTGCCGGTCGACAGCCCGAGCAAGCTGTTCACGATGGGCTTCGTCACGAATCTGTTGAACCCGAAAATTGCCGTGCTTTATCTTTCGCTGCTGCCGCAGTTCATCGATCCGCGGCACGGTAGCGTGCTGGGGCAGTCACTAACACTTGGTTCCTTGCAAATTGCGGTGAGTATCAGCGTGAACGCGGTAGTCGTGATGACTGCGGGTTCTATCGCTGGCTTTCTCGCGCGCCGGCCCAGATGGTTGGCGATGCAACGCTGGATGATGGGGACTGTGTTGACGGGCCTAGCCGTTCGGATGGCGATGGAAGCGCGCCGGTAGCGGGATGGCGCGCGGGCAGCGCCATTTGCGAAGGAAAATTCATGAAAATCTTCAACGCCCCTTGGCGCCGACGAGGCCGAATCGAAGCCAAGACCATTCTCCTGAACAGCGCGCTGGATCTGGCGCTTGATTTCGACAACTGGCTGAGCTCGATTCGGGAGCGGCTGAAGGCTAGTCAACCGTCTCTGGATAAGCAGCAGCTCGAGATGCTGAATCAAGTCTGTACGGAGGCCGTTCGCTTCGGACAGGAGACAGCATTGCATCTTTGCGCGACGACGGATCTTCCTTCGGTACAAGGCCGCTTTGACGAGTTATTCGTCGAACGCTACCCGTGGGTGAGCCAGGAAAATCTAGAACGCATCTACCGGCACTGCATCTATCTTGCAACCAAGACTGCTCGCGCAGGCTAAGCGATTGAAGGTTCGCGTGAAGAGCCCTTTTATAATGGGACACGTACATTCGTCATGACTCTCACGGAAACCAGTCTCTCTACGGGACGAGACCAGCAAAACCACTATCATGCGATAGGCGGATTCAACCGGTCATCGCAACACCTTTGATCGAGGAGGTGTTTATGGGACGATCAGCGGGTCGGATGCATAAGTTGACAGGGCGAGGAGCGATGCGCTCGCCAGGTGCGCCGTCGCATCGGCGTGAGATCGAGCGGCGATTCTGGGAGCAAATCGTAAGATGACTGCGTCGGACGTTGCGCGATGGATGTTGGGCGTGTTGGAGCGAGACGGGTGCATCTACCAGGACGACGTGGTGGATAACCTCGTAAAGGTGGCGCGGGAAGACCTCGCGACTGAAAAATACTGACGGCGATCTAGTGGTCGGTAAGCAGGTGCTCGCTCGGTTTCGGAAGCTCCCCGACACCACGGTTGTATGGGTTAAACCGGATCGCTACTGGCGATATCGGGCTGCTGAAGAGGAACCGTGTGGGCCGGCCCCCGCGAAAACCGGACACTGGGTAACGCTTAAATTATGAGGTAGTCTTCCGCCTATGTTTAAGCCCAGTCACAACGTGGAACCCGTCGAAGTTCTAACCCAGCCGGAGCAGCGCCGCCGGCGCTCTGTCGAAGAAAAGTTCGCAATAGTGCGCGAGACGTTCGGGCCTGGCGGCTACTGTTTCGGGCGTTGCGCGTCGCCATCAGGTGAATGCCAACCGGGTCTTTGCCTGGCGCAAGCTCTATCAGGATGCAAGCCTGTCGGCGGTCAGTGCCGGCGAACAGGTTGTACCGGCATCGGACCTGGCTGAAGCGATGAAGCAGATTCGCGAACTCCGGAGATTGCTGGGAAAGAAAACAATGGAGGTGGAAATCCTCCGTGAAGCAGTGGAGTATGGTCGAGCAAAAAAATTGATTGCGCGCTCACCATTGCTGCCGGGGGACGACCGTTGAAGACGGTTTGTGAAGTCTTGGGTGTGTCGCGCTCGAATCTCGCGGTCAAGTTGAGGCGCCCCGCCGAATGGGACGACCGGCGCAAGAAGCCCGCTCTGGATGACGTGTCGCTTGTCGCTGAGCTTCGAGAGCTCGTCGCCGACCTGCCGACGTATGGCTACCGCGTGCATGGGCGCTGCTGCGGCGAAGCCGGGACGCGCTGTGCCAACCGCGTGTCGATGCAAAGCGGGTGTACCGCGTCATGCGCGGCCACGGCTCGCTGCTCGAACGTCGGCCTCGTTACGCTCCGTCTGCGCGTCGGCACGACGGCAAGGTCGCCGTGGACAGAAGCAACGTGCGTTGGTGCGCGGACGGTTTCGAATTCCGCTGCGATGATGGTGCGCCGTTGCGCGTCGTCTTTGCTCTGGACTGCTGCGACCGGGAAGCGATGAGCTGGGCTGCGACCACGGGCGGTTACACGGGCGACATGGTGCGGGATGTGATGCTTCAGGCGGTCGAAAGCCGCTTTGCCGGTGCCTCGGCGGCTGAGAGCGAAATCGAGTGGCTGAGCGACAACGGTTCCTGCTACATTGCCGATGACACGCTGACGTTCTCGCGAAAAATCGGTCTGAAGCCGGTCACGACACCGGTGAGAAGTCCGCAGAGCAATGGGATGGCCGAGAACTTCGTCAAGACGACGAAGCGCGATTACGTTTCGTGGATGCCCAAACCTGACGCGAGAACGGCGCTGCAAAACTTGGCCATCGCGTTCGACCACTACAACGAGTCACATCCACACAGCGCCCTGAAATACCGCTCGCCACGCGAGTTTCGCCAGCAAACAAATTCTCCAACCTAAGCGTGACCGCGTGTCCGGTCATGCAGGGGCAAGTCCAACGGGGCGTGAGGCATGCGGCTGAGTCGGGAGAACTCGGCCCCACCGCCCAAGGGCTGGATTCATACCACATCGAACAGATTCCCCGACGCAAAGCCTCGTATAGCCGTCTAGATAAGCGAAAGAAATGTTAGAGACAGGAGCTTACAACAATCTCATGCCCTCGCACGGCAACTGTCTGCCACTCGTGTTGTGCGATGCTCACCGTCACATGTACCGAAAGAATCGATCGCATTTCGGAACTGCGGTGTACGTCGGATATAGACGACCCGCCATCAATCGTCTCGATCATGTGGTCGCCGCCGGCTCAACGCCTATTCGCGAACTGCTTTAGCGGCAAGTGCGTGTCGTAGCGCCGACCAACCGCACTGCTTCAACTCCAGCGGTTCAGCGCAGCGCGCTGGGAAACACGGCGTCGTGAGACGCCCCGGCCCGGCGCTACGCCGGGCGCCTCTGAGACGAACAGCTTTCCCGCCGAAATCTCGAATATATCGGTGTGAATTCTCGACTTCGAAAAGTCTTTTGATATTTGTAACGATCAATTTTAGCCCTCGCGCGAAATTTTGCCGAGTGGAAGGCGATGCTCTCGCGAGCTCGTTCGCCGCAGAAACCGGGCAAATGTCCAGCGCTTTGCGCCGACAATCGTGCCTGTTCGGCTGGCCGGCGCGCGCGAGAGGAAGCAATCGCTGATGACCGGAACTTGGTCCGTGGCAGTCCATTGCGTTGCACCGCAGCAACGTTCCGATGCCCCACTTGTGCGGGTTTCCCCCAATTGGACCTATACTCAAACCGTCTCCTCCGTATCACCTCCCGATATGGATTTAGCCCGCTTCGTGCGGGCATTCTTTTTTGGGATACCCCCGCGCGACAGGTTCAAATCGGGAATCTCAAAAAGCGTTCTGGCGCCGGAAAGACGAGTCGCGTCGGCGGACCTTTCGGTCCCGAGTCGTCTGTTCAGCTACTCAAATCCCATTGGGTGTGAAAATTCATTCGACGTCCCACTTTACTGACGTGCTGCTAACGGCGATGGAAACCGTTGACAACCAACCTGAAGTGAGCTTGCGAATCGTCGCGGCGTGACGTTTAGCGTGGTGCTTCCGAACGGCACGGTCACCTGCGTGATCGCCCTGACAGCGCTGGAAACGTATTTTTGGCTCGAACCTCGAGCTAGCGACGCCCACGTTCTCAGGAGAATCTATACTTTTCCTTACAGGTAGCACGAGGGCGATGAGCGCGTCGCGCGTGAACGCTGCCCCTCGTCGCCACGTCGACCTTGATGAGCGGCTTCTCCCACGCCCCCAAGATTGTTGCACTGCGTTGGTCTGCGCGGAACGGATCGTAACGGTTTAAAGTTGGAATTCGGCAGCGAGCCGCCTGTTACGCCGTCTCGGTTCGCCTATCTACGTTGGACCTAGTAGAGATCTCCCAAAACAGCCTCAGGTCCGTTGCTGCAAGAGGCGCACAGGTTCCAAGGGCCACCGCGCACGGCCCGGCAAGGACCGGTCAGTATTCCTTCTGGAAGACAGCCGCGTCCACCCGAAAGCATGTCCGAAGCTGCATTGATGACGCGATCCAGCCGGATGGCAAGGATTCTCTCTGAACGCAGCTCCGTGATTTCCGGATGTCTCGCCACCGATAACGCGGCGGTCACTGCCACAAATTCGATTCTATTCCTGTCCGAGACTCGAAACGCTGCCTGAATGCCGATACAATTAGCAATTTGGTCCCCGAAGACATCCACGTATGAATGCGGAAAAGAATGGGACGACAGCGACGCCAGCCTATCAGCAACTGAAGGACTACGTTCGGAAGATGATTGAAACGGGGCAGTGGCGCCTGGGTGACATGATTCCAACAGAACTCTCCTTGGCCGCCGAATTTGCGTTGTCGCGAATGACCGTAAATCGCGCACTACGCGAACTCGTGAGTGAGAATGTCCTGACACGCGTACGTGGTCGCGGGACCTTTATCACCGATCGTCGCTATCAATCGACCTTAATCGAGATCCGCGGTATTGCCGAGGAGATTCGCTCACGGGGCGACGCGCATCGCAGCAAGGTTCTGCTCCTTGAAGCGACTCACAACGCCGCCGCCCTGCAAACCCTTGAATTACCACAAAACGGTACTGCATTCCATTCACGCATCGTGCATTTCGAGAACGACGTGCCGATACAATTCGAGGACCGTTACGTCAATAGCCTCATATTCCCGGACTATCTGGACCAAGATTTCGAGTCCGAGACGCCAAATGAGTACATGATGCGCGTTGCGCCCGCACAGGGGGCGGAATACTGGATAACGGCACGTAAGACCAATGCGATGGTCAGACAGGCTCTGATGATGCCAATAGGCGAACCATGTCTGGTACTGCGACGAAGGACAGAAGCCCAACGACAAATTGCAAGTGATGTCACTCTTTGGCATCCGGCTAGCAGATACAAACTTAACGGTAGATATTGAGCGTTGCGAGCGTGACAAGATCGGTCTCCGATCTCAATACACCCGCCCTCCTTTGTCGCGCCAGGCGCCGAAAAGCCGATTCGGACGCTAATTGAGTTGAACTTCTCCTGCAAACGGGGCCCGAACTCTCCGACAGGGCGCATCACGGGAAGCACATGGAGCGCCCGCTGTTCACTCCGAAATGGACAGCGAGGCTCGTGACATAGTGAAGGTGTTAAACAGCCTGACTCCGCTGTCCGGCATTCCCTTCATCTAGCTGTGAGCGAAGGCACTGGAAGCGGCGCAAATCAGCCGCTGGATGGATGAGGCACGCGGCAATCAGACCGAGTGCAGCCACCAGCAGTCCGGCATCGATGTAACCCGTCCGGAAGCCCTCGGCCGCGTCGGCACCAACGTCGACAATAATGCCCATAGCAATAGGTGCGATCAGGCCCGCGATAGTGTGAATCGAGTTCGTTATACCGAGCATTGCACCACGTTGCGACGGCGGGCTGATTTCCCCGATCAACGTTGATCCGAGCGTAAAAATGACGCTACCAATCGAAAAGCTCACAGCGATTAGCGCCACTTTCAACGGTCCCATCGGCACCAGCGGCAGGCACACCATCGCCGCGCCAGCGGTCATGACACAAGCACAACCAAACAGCCCACGTGAATAGCGGCTGGAATAACCAGCTTTCGTCATGCCCTGAGAAATAAACGCGCAGAATGGTGCAAGGACCATCTGTGTCACCGACGGAAGCAACACGACCCAGGCTGCGTATGAGGGCGTCAAATGCAATCCCCGGATCAAATAGTTCGCGAGCCAAACGATATTCAGCGCGATGATCCAGTAAGCGGCGAATCCAGCGATAAACACGCCTAGTGCGGTACGGCTAAGCAGCAACTGCATGTACGGAATTTTCAGCGTCGAACTCATGCCGTCTGTCGCACCGCGGTCCAGCGGACCGTCCTTCCCAAGCATAAACCACACGACGGCCCAGCAAAAGCCAGCCACGCTCAGCACCATGAAAGCAGCATGCCAGCCAAAATGCACAATGATCCATGTAAGCAGTGGCGCGACCACGCCTGTCCCAAACGCCGCACCACATGCGACCACGCTGCTCGGCACTGCGCGTCTGGCATCCCCGAACCACTTGTAGACCGCGTGGATCGCGATCGGGAATGCAGGTCCTTCGGCCGCGCCAAGCACCACGCGGCTGGCGAGCAATACGCTGAAATTCACGGCGCCCGCCATCGGTAACAACGTGATAGCCCAGACGATGCTCATTGTGAGCATGATGACCTTGGTGCTGACCCGGTTCGACAGAAAGCCGACCGCTATGCCGGAAATCGAGAACAGGATGAAAAAGGCACTGCCCAGCGCGCCGAACTGCGCGTGTGTCAGGCCCAGCTCCTTCATGATCGACGTGCTAGACAAGCCGATGACGGCCTTATCGGCAAAGTTGACCAGCATGAACAGGAAGACCATGACGACGATCACCCATGCTCTGCGAGAGTCATCGATTCCATGCATAACATAGCTCCACATAACTACAACACTGACCGGACAGAATCGTGTGTTTTTGGCAGGTTGCATTTGGCCATCAGAACGACTCGGCCCCAATCATGTTTGGCGCCATTGTAGTCCGTCTTTCTCACCGATATGTCTGGCCGCCTTCGTCGATGCGCTCTCGGCCGACATCCTTCAGCCGCCGGGCTTTGCGTGTCTCGCGCTCCTCTGCCTACAATGGCCGTTCATCTCCGACCTCAAGAGCAAAGCCTTCTGGCTTAGCGCGAGGTTACCTCTTCTGCGCATCGCATTCAGTTGGGATAGTGCTTCAGGAAGATGGCGGCCTTCTGAAATTCCGGCGTAAACGGCCTGTCAGTGTCCCGAAAATTCACTATGCGTCGGAACGCACCGATGAACATCTCAGTCTGGGGCGATGCTGAGAAGCCACCCGGTTGTTGCATCCGCAGGTCAACCGCTTGGGCAGCAGACACTAATTCGATGCCAAGCAACTGAAAATGATTGTCGATTTCGGTACGTACGCGGCGCACCACCTGCGGTGCGTTCGTCGCAATGTCTTCGATATCTCCCGCCACCGGCAGATAGTCGAGAGAGACGGGCATCGCGAGTTCTTTATTCGCCGTGGCAAGCACGACCGGAGGCTTTTCCATCGCGCCGAACGCATGCAGCGTGTTGTCAGTGCCCAGAAAGCGGCTCAGATGCGTGAATCGAGGGTCGTTGAGCTTGATTATCTGCTGTGCGGATGCGAGGGAATTGTGCGCAATTGCAATGCCCATTTCTTCGAACGTCAGTACGAACGGCAGTGGTTCGAAGTTCGCAGTTGGCAGAACTGCACCCGTGACACCGTCTCGGCTCACGTAGCTCCGCCTGGCCTGATAAAGATCCGACGTCGGCTTGACGCCTAACGAGACGCCCGGATTGTCGTCCGAGGAGTTCAGTTGAATCATGATTTGATCGCGCGCTTCCTCAGAGCTGCGGTCAAGTTCAGCCAGTAGGTACGGTGCGTCCCGGAAGCTGAGCGGATCCTGCAGTGCTCGGGCATCGTCCCGTAGCCATAATGAGCTACCAGCGAGGATTGAACGTAGCGCCGCACCGGTCCGCATTACCTGCGGAAACGGATGCAACGATAGCGAATCCTCAAGAAACGGCGAAACGTTGCCATTCAGACCCTGTAGAGCGACTGCGTAGACCAGCTTGGCCATCTTGTTCAACTGCGTTAGATCGACAAGTGCGAGACTCGCCATGCCGGTCGTATAGGCGTTTGAACTGAGAACGCCGAGCGCGTCCTTTCCCCATGGCTTGATCGGCTGGATATCTTCTTCGGAGAGTGCATGTGACGCATCAGTCTTCGCGCCACGGTAGTAAACGTCGCCCTCGCCCATCATCGTCAGACCGACGTGCGCCAGCAGCGTAATGTCCGCTTCACCCATAGAACCGTTCGACGGTATCGCAGGCGTAATGCCGTGGTTGAGCAGCTGCGCATACATGTCCACCACCGCTGGTTGGACGCCTGCAGCACCGACTAGCATCTGGTTAAGACGCACCGCCATCGCAGCACGGGCATCGCGAATATCCATGTCGACGCCGACGCCTGCGGAGTGCGCGTGCAGCAACGCGGCGTTGAAGCGCGTCGATGCGTCGATGACCTCAGGTGTCAGCCGGCCCTTGGCATCGACCATCTGGCGATCCTTATTCAGGCCGACACCAACGGTCAGGCCGTAGATGCGCTGACCATCCGCAGCTGCAGCCAGCACGACATCGTGTCCCTTTGCGACGCGTGCAAGAGAGGAAGCGGGAACTTCAACAGTCTCACCATCAGCAACGCGCGCAATTGCTTCGGGCGTAACGCTAATTCCGTCGAACGTGACGGCAGCTTGGCATGAAAGCGATGCGAGAACCACCGCGATGCCGACCACATAACGAAAGGATCTTCGCATTTACTTGTTCTCACGTTTCTTGGTTTGAGACGAGACGGATTTTCGACAAACACCCTCGCGATGCTGCGATAAGACCGGCCAAGCGTATGTGCATCGATATTTCTGACAGCGTCATCGACGAACTGAGTCGCCAGCAGGACCAGTCGAATCTCGTGAAGGTTCGCAGACCGCTTCGAAAGTTCAGTATTCGAAACGACACTTTCTCTACTTTTTCTACGTTCGCCGACGACACCGCGAACTGAGGATTTTTTCGCCCTTCCGCGAGGGCAACGCCATACAGCGCCTGTGCGCAACTCGTGGTGGTGGTCGTGCGCTTGCTGATGGTCAGCGGCCCAACATCGGCAGCCTAAGGCCGGCTTCGCCGGCCGTCTTCTGCGCGAGCTCGTAGCCGGCGTCCGCGTGACGCATCACGCCGGTGGCCGGATCGTTGAACAGCACGCGGCCGAGGCGCTGGTGCGCGGCATCCGTGCCATCAGCGACGATCACGACGCCCGCGTGCTGCGAGAAGCCCATGCCGACGCCGCCGCCATGATGCAGCGACACCCACGACGCGCCGCCTGCCGTGTTCAGCAGCGCGTTGAGCAGCGGCCAGTCGCTCACCGCATCTGAGCCATCCTTCATCGCTTCCGTTTCGCGGTTCGGGCTCGCCACCGATCCCGTATCAAGGTGATCGCGGCCGATCACGATGGGCGCCTTCAGCTCGCCCTTCCTGACCATTTCATTGAACGCCTGGCCAAGACGATAGCGATCCTTCACGCCGACCCAGCAGATACGCGCTGGCAAGCCCTGAAACGCGATGCGCTCGCGCGCCATGTCGAGCCAGTTGTGCAGGTGCGGATCGTCGGGGATCAGTTCCTTGACCTTCGTATCGGTCTTGTAGATGTCCCCGGGATCACCCGACAGCGCGACCCAGCGGAACGGCCCCTTGCCTTCGCAGAACAACGGGCGGATATACGCGGGCACGAAGCCGGGGAAATCGAACGCGTTCTGCACGCCCATTTCGAGCGCCATCTGACGGATGTTGTTGCCGTAGTCGAGCGTGGCCGCGCCGCGCTGTTGCAGCGTCAGCATCGCCTGCACCTGCGCCGCCATCGAGTGCTTCGCGGGCGTCACGATGCTCTGCGGGTCCGTCTTCTGACGCTCGCGCCAGTCTTCGATCGTCCAGCCTTGCGGCAGGTAGCCGTGAATGGGGTCGTGCGCGCTCGTCTGGTCGGTCACGCAGTCGGGCGTGATGTTGCGCTTCACGAGTTCCGTGTATACATCGGCGGCATTGCCGAGCAGGCCCACCGAAACGGGCGTGCCCGTCGTCTTCGCTTCATCCATCATCGCGAGTGCTTCGTCGACCGTCTTCGCTTTTTTATCGACGTAGCGGGTCTTCAGGCGGAGGTCGATGCGCGTCTCGTCGCATTCGACGGCGATCATCGAGAAGCCCGCCATCGTCGCCGCAAGCGGCTGCGCGCCGCCCATGCCGCCCAGGCCGCCCGTCAGAATCCAGCGACCCTTCGGATTGCCGTCGAAGTGCTGGTTCGCGACCGAGAAGAACGTCTCATACGTGCCCTGCACGATGCCCTGGCTGTCGATATAGATCCAGCTGCCCGCCGTCATCTGGCCATACATCATCAGGCCCTTGCGGTCGAGCTCGTGGAAGTGATCCCAGTTCGCCCAGTGCGGCACGAGATTCGAATTTGCGAGCAGCACGCGCGGGGCGTCGGCATGCGTGCGGAACACGCCGACGGGCTTGCCCGATTGAACGAGCAGCGTCTCGTTCTCTTCGAGGTCCTTCAGCGACGCGAGGATCTGGTCGAAGCAATCCCAGTTGCGCGCCGCGCGGCCGATGCCGCCATACACGACGAGCGCATGCGGATGCTCGGCCACTTCGGGGTCCAGGTTGTTCTGGATCATCCGGTACGCGGCTTCCGCAATCCAGGTCTTGCAGATTTTCTCCGTGCCGCGCGGTGCGCGGATCGTGCGGGTCGGGTCGAGACGCGGGTCGATGTGCTTTGGATGGTTCATGATATTTCCGAACGAGGTGCAGGAGGGACCGGTTCAGGTCCGAATGTTCATCATCGAATCACGCGAAGCGCAGCGTTTGACCGATATCCAGTTTCTTCGCTTTTTCCAGCAAGGCATGCCCGAGTGCGATATCACTCAGGCTAAGACCCCGATGCCAGAAAAGAATGGTTTCGTCATCGCTTTCGCGTCCCGGCTTCACGCCCGCGACGATCTGGCCAAGTTCGGCGTGCAGTGTCTTTTCACTCAGTTTGCCTGCCTCGACGTGCGCCCGCAGCGCACCAAACGGTAGACCTTTCCTGCATTGCCCCCAATCATCGACAATCATCTTGTCCATGATGTCCGTCAACGTGAACTCGACGGCACTCATCGTGCCGTACGGCACCACGAAGGCTCCCTTTTTGATCCACTCGGTCTTGAGTAGTGGCTCCGGGGTCGGTAGACGAGATGCCTCGACAACGATATCCGCATCTCGTACACACGCTTCCCAGTTATCGACGACACGTACTGGCTTGTGAAGATCGTTCGAAAGCCTCGCTGCAAACGCGTAGCGGCTTTCTGTACGCTTCGAGTGGACGCGAATTTCCTCGAAATTGAAGAAGTGATCGAGCAATCGCACATTCCAGTAAGAGGTTCCGCGTGCTCCGATGTGCGCGAGCACCTTGCTGTCCTTGCGCGCAAGGTACTTCGCGCCGAGCGCAGTTGTCGCGCCGGTGCGCATGTCAGTGATCGAGGTCGCGTCCAGTATTGCTTTCGGAACGCCGGTTTGCGGATCGAACAGATTAAGAAGAGCCAATTCTGACGGAAGGTCGTGCTTATAGTTGTCAACAAAGTCTCCGACCGTCTTGACGCCCGCTAGGCCCAACGGATGGATCACACCGCGCAGCACATTGAAATGCCCCTTTTCGGAGTTTTCCGGAATCAGATGCACGCGCGGCTCAATTACGGTTTGCCCCCGGCCCTGTGCGTCCAATCCCTTCTCGACCGCGTCCAGGATTTCCCGATCTGTCAACGCCAGATGAGCAATGTCTGGGCCGTTGAGATACGTGAGATAAATAGATTGCATTTAGTTGTTCTCCGATCGTGGATATGGGACTGGTAAGGCTCATACGTCGCGAGCAGCAGTCAGCCGATATCGAAGCCTAGCAAGGTTGGCATTTCATGTCTATACATTTACGTCGCTTCGTGCGGCGCTCCTTATTCATGGGCGTTTCAGATAGAGCAACCCTCGCATATGTATATACTTTATGTTTTGCAGCCGGGATACCCGATTCCTGGCCCCGGACCGCGGCGCGACGCCAACGCATTCGCGTCAGCGAAGTTGGAAAGGCATTGAGGGCCTGACACGCGTGTCCAACCAGGCTAATCGGTGATGGGAGAGATGATTCGCCCACACCCGCAGAATTCTTCCAGGCAAGCGTCGACGGAGGGGAGAGCGGGCGGCACGAGTAGCGACACATCGCTTGCGACCAGTACGCGGCGGGCAGCCGGAACCAATTCTCTCTTGACCTTGGAAGGCGCCGGAAGTGCTCGCCGACGTGCCTTGTCCATCTTCCACCGAGTTGTGAGGAAGACGGACGGCACCCACCGATACCGCCTTGAACCTGCTGCCGCGTCTACGGGAGTCTGAGGCTGACCCGCGACATGATGACCGGAATTCGCTCGCCGGGGATTCAAGTGAAGTGGCAGAGGCTGCGGCTTGCTCAACAAGCGCGGCATTCTGTTGCGTCATCCGGCAGCACGCTTCGCGACGACCTAGACGGATCGCTGCTGTCAACATCAGCAGCAGCGTTCAGCCCTAATTGCGCTCGCAGTCATACCCTGGATCAGACTCGATGCAACTCGGGTGGCAGTCTCGGCAAGCCCCTCCCATCAAGCTTCGTCCACACATGACATTTCCTGCGATCCACCGCATCGCGCGTCGCAGGCCCTGGAGCTTTGAAGCCCCATCGCTTCGAATTGCCCCAAGCAGCGCTGATGCGGCTGGACGAATCGGAACCAAATCGAGACCAAATAGAACCGGGCACTGGATATTATTCCCTCACCAACCTTTGAATTCGGAGAAAATGATGATCGACATGAAGAACCTCAGCCGCCTGAAGAAACTGGATGAAAACGCACCTGCAGCCGCGAAAACCTTCTGGGCGTTTAATGACGCGGCGTTCGCTGAGGGGGCGCTTAGCGTTCAGCAGAAGCAGCTCATCGCGGTCGCGGTCGCGTTGACAACGCAATGTCCTTACTGCATCGAACTGCATACCAAAGACGCTCGCAACGCTGGAGCAACCAGCGAGCAGCTTGCCGAAGCGGCTCTCGTTGCGGCAGCAATCCGTGCCGGCGGAGCAGTGACCCACTCCTCGCACTTGTTCTAGGAGTGATGCATCGCTTAGGACCCACGCGGCGGGCAGCCGGAACCAATTCTCTCTTGACCTTGAAAGGCGCCGGAAGTGCTCGCCGACGTGCCTTGTCCATCTTCCACCGAGTTGTGAGAAAGACGGACGGCACCCGCCGATACCAACTTGAACCTGCTGCCGTGTCTACGGGAGTCCGAGGCTGACCCGCGAAACGATAACCGGAATTCGCTCGCCTAGGATTCAAGTGAAGTGGGAGGCTGCGGCTTGCTCTGGCGGCGCGAGAGAGTTCAACCGGTGACAACGATTCCGTGATTGATCCACGCTTGCCAGTCTCGCTCGAAGTCAAAATTGCTGTCGCGCACCAGCGCGGCGTCGAGCGCATCGCCCATCGCGGCACCGTCGCGCAGATCATGTAGCATCGCGAATGCAGTCGGCGATATCACCATCACGTCGGGTATCCAGCGAGGTCGGACGACAACCATCCACTGTGGCCGTTCGTAGTCGCGCGGCTCAAGGTTCTGCCCAGAGTCGTGAGCCGAGAGCCAAAGATCCGCCGCGCTCGTCGAAGTATGCAACAGCTCAACGGCTGGATGAAGCCGGAGGGAAGAATTTTCCAGTGTCTCTCGCGTGCACCGCGCCTGTCCGTCCGCTGTCAGCGTTACAGCGTCGGCTGCAAAATACGCTCGATGCACAAGCCACTCGAGACGAGCAACGTCCGCCAGATAGCGATAGGTGGCTGTCGGAGGCCAGGCCTCGAGCAGTTCCGCCATCCGGCTTCCGAAACGGTTGAGGTCGCCGGACCAGGCCGGATCCGCAGCGCCGTACTCGCGTGAAAGCGATAAAAAGAAGTCGTCGCCCAACAGTTCGCGAAGCACGGGATAAGCGGATGCAAGAACCCTGTGCCACATCTGCCTCAGATTGTCCCGATAGAGTGCGACCCTCTTCCTGTTTTTCGCTTCGTCGCCGACGAGGACCTGCAACAAGCGCTGCTCGGCATTGACGTTCAGCAGGGCAGTCGCAAAATCGAGCTGTACATCTTCAAGAGTTTTGTCCATCTCTTCCTCCCCTGTCGAATGCTTCAGCAACCTTTCTGGCTGTCGACGCTTCGTCAAGAAGAACACGAATCGGAGGCACGTCGGTATCCCATTCGATAAGCGTTGGCACAGCCCCGAAGAGCTCGACCGCGTACCCGTAAAGCTGCCATACATCGGTTGATATCCTGTCGCCAGGGTGATTCACGACATAGTGCTCTGTGGACAGATTTCCTCCCAGATGTATCTCCGCGACAGCAGCCGGTGGGATACGCCCGAGCGCGTCGAATGCACTTTCACCGTGATTGCACTGGTTCACATAGAGGTTATTGATATCGAGGAGAATCGCGCACCCTGTACGGCGTACGAGTTCCCGGAGGAAGTCACTTTCCGTCATCTCGTCCTGTCGAAAGCGAACGTGGCTCGAGACGTTTTCGATCAAGATGTTCCGCTTCAGCACGTCCTGCATCTGGGCAACGTGCCGTGTCACCACATCAAGGGACTCCAACGTAAAAGGCAAAGGAAGCAAGTCGTGCAAATGACGAGTCAATACAGTCGACCAGCATAGATGCTCGGATACCAATGCTGGCTGAAATCTCTTAACCAGTGATGCGACCCGATTGAGGTGCTCAGGGTCTAGCGGTCCCGCCGACCCGAGACTGAGCCCTACGCCATGAAAACTCAACGGATAATCTCCCCTGACCTGCTCTAGAACATGCAGATCGTAGCCACCATCGCCCATGTAGTTTTCTGTGTGAACCTCTAGCCAATCGACCGACTGCTTTGCGGCGAGGAAGTCGGGATAATACTCATGGCGAAGACCTATGCCCACGCCAAGGTCACGAGTCGGGCGTATTGCACTGGACGCGCAAACGGGCGTTGACTCGAGCAGTGAATGTCCGGATTCCATGATTACGTAACGCCTCCTTCACCAACAGAAAATCGCCGGCGGTATTGCTGATACGGTTAAGTGTATGGTGAAGATGGACAACGCGATCGCCGGCGAGATGTCCGCCAGCTGCGTCTCTGTGTATCGGGTCGCGAGAACTGCCTGCAATCGAGAACCCACTGATTGCACTGAGCCGCTGTCCCGACCATCCGGCGAGCCGATTACCGCCCAGCACGCCTTCTCTGAAGCCGGAACCGTCAGTGCTGGCCGCCTCATCGTCGAGATTCGACCGCAGTTCGCCCACGTCGGCGACGAATTTGTTATCAACTCGCCAGTTTAGAAGAATGGCCACCGCTCGACAGGTACAAAAATCGAATATTCGACTGGGACATAAACATGGTCCCGCCCAACGTGAAGTCCCTCAATGACCAAGGCCCGGGAAGCGGGCGCAATAGTGTCCCAGCAGCGCAATAGTGACCGGTGACTGACAGGCGGCCGATGGTCTTCCTTGGAAGTGTCACGACACTGTGTCACGGTGTTCATTCGCTACGACAGTAGGCGAAGCGAACGATTTGGCTCTGCCAACCCGCGGTGAGCAGGCTGATACCCTTGGTGATGTCTTGCACTGGTGTTCCGCCAAAACCGAACACCAGCACATTGGACGCACGCCCGGCGCTGGAAAATGTGTCTCCCCTGTATATGCCAACACCTTCTTCATCCGCTACGTGGCACAGAGAGTCGATGTCGTAACCGTGATTCACTCGGGCGGAAATGTGCAGTCCACACGTCGAGTCCAAGGGTGTGAGCCATGTGGAGAGACGGGCTCGGATCGCCTCGAGCAGAATCGCGCGCCGCCTCTTGTACTCCACACGCATGCCGGCCAGATGGACAGCGAAATCGCCACTTAACATGAACTGCAACAAGGAATTCTGAACGAGCATCGACGTTTGCCTGTCTACTATCCATTTCGCCCTTCTAAGGCTATCGAGCAGCCAGGGAGGAGCGACAATGAAGCCGAGCCGGTAGGCCGGCGCCAAGGTCTTTGACAGCGAACCCAGGTAAACGACGCGTTGTTCCCTATCAGCCGACTGAAGGCACGGGGATGGCATTTTGCCGTGATAAAACTCGCAGTCGTAGTCATCTTCGAGAATCACAAAATCGTCTTTGGCTGCGCGTTCAAGCAGCGCTTTCCGCCGCGCCGGCGTCAGGGTAACGCCCAACGGAAACTGGTGATTGGGCGTGCAGTAAAGTCCGACTATTCCACCGGGAATCTCATCGACCTTGACTCCCTCCTCGTCCACTTGAAGCGGGAAAGGTTCGCTTCCGGATAGCCGCACGATCTCCGAGACCACAGGAAAACCGGGATCTTCCACGCCAAACGACGTTCCCGGCCCCAGCAATAGTCTCGACAGAAGATCAAGAGATTGGTGAGTGCCGGTGGTAATAACGATATCAGCGCCGGTACAACGAACCGATCGAGATTGCCGCAAGTAGGCCGCAATCCGCTCGCGTAGGCGCACATCGCCTTCTGGCGGACCATATTCCGAAAGGCGTCCCGGCTGCATATCTAAAGGCCACCGAGCTAAGCGCCTGCGCCGGAAAATCTGTTCAGCTTCTTCAGAAACTTTTCCGGGCCGAAAATCTACATCAACGTCCTTGTCCTGCAGCACGAATGTCTTCACTGGAAGACGCTCGGACCATTCAGCCAGACGCAATCGTGACCCGGAACTTATTACCGGAGAACTACTGTGTTGTGGAACGGTACGTACGTATAAACCCGAACCGACGCGGGCCTCCAGCCAGCCTTCCGCTATCAATGCAGCGGTAGCCTCTCTTATCGTGTTGCGAGACACCCCGAGCTGGATCGCCCAAGTTCGGGATGCAGGCAGACGCTGGCCCGCTTCCAGTCGCCCGTCTGTCAGGGCAGAGTAGATGCCTTCGTACACTTGCTGCTGGATCGGACCCACTCCGTCTAGCCTAATTAAAAGGTCGTCCACGCGGCCTCCCTCTGAATTTCACATTTCCGTCGACCGTTCGTTTTCCCAGACGAAGGTTTTTCTACGGCCCAATTCACGTGGGCAACATCGGCCCACGTCCACAACTGCCAAATCGTAGAATCGTTGAGCGTCATCTACGCGGCATATCTCCGCGCCTGCTCGCGGTGAAACATTCGGAATCACGACTATGAACTCTACGATTGCACGAGCTGATCGGACCTCCTCACTCTATTGGCACTTTGCACCGACCGTGCTGGCGCTGGGTTATCCGTGGTATCTCACGAAATTCTACGAATCGACCGGCAACCACAGTACCGTCGGGGCGTTGTTCGCTATAGCATTGGTATACGCGGTGCCTGCTAGCGCGTTTGTCAGCCTGTTGACGCTCGCCCGGCTCGACGTAAGTGGAAGGCACGCGGTCATTTTGCGTCGTCTTGCGCACCTGACATTCGCCTCACCGCCGCTGTATGTAATCCTAGGCGTTCTGCTATACCTCATGAAAATAAACGGCGCAGACGGAAAGGTCTGGCTCGGTTTGTGGTCTGCCGTGATTGTCGGCAGCCTATTGACACTTTCCACTGAGCGGAGTGATACCGTCCTCTCGCGACCGACCGTGAACACGAGTCGTGTCCGTGTGCTTCACGGCATAGCATCCGTCGCAATCATCGCAGTGTACCTGTTTCCTCATCTGGGTAACCACGCCGTCGGCATCTTCGGCACTGACGTCCATAAGTCCGTCATGCTTGTGTTGCGCCACGTTTACCGGGCAGGGTGGCTTGAACCTATTCTGATCGCACTTTTTTTCTTTCAAATCGTAAGCGGACTGGTACTCTTGGCGCCGAAGCTTAACCTCAAGCAGGACTTTCTCGCAGCAGTCCAGACGGCAACCGGGGCGTATCTTGTCATTTTCATTGCCTCGCATATTAATTCTGTATTCATCCTCGCCCGTTACTTCGGCACAGATACCGACTATGCGTGGGCAACTGATGAACCCACAGGTCTGATTCGCGACGCGTGGTCGGAACGCCTGATTCCTCACTATTCACTCGGCGTGTTATTTATACTTTCGCATATCGCCTGTGGACTTCGGACTGTTATGTTGGCGCACGGTGTAAGTATCCAAAAAGCAAATCGAATCTGCTGGACCCTTATCGCCGCTAGCTCTGTGTGGACTGTAATCATCGTGGCAGGGATGCTCGGCGTTCGCATCTAAACTTGTTCTCGCGGGGCCGGCCTGCGAGAGCGAACCCTTCATCCGGCGAAAAACCAATCGGAGATGTTGCGACCGCCGGCGGCTCGCCGGAATCTTTCGCAGAGAAAACCGTAGAAACCTGGTTGCCGCTCGTGAGAATTGATTGGTGTCTTGCGAGCAGTTCGGTCTGACTTCCTGTCAGTTGCGGCTCGCCCACATCATTGCGTCGAGACAATCGCACTCCGGCAGCTTAATCGTGCTCAAATCTGCCCATAGACATAGAGATTCCGGGCGCAGGAGTAACGGTGGTCCTGATAAGAGACACGCTGTTACCACCGTTGCGAGTGGCGACTTTTCTGCACTTCCGCACGGCAAGCCGCGCGAGGGTGGCGAGTCAACACTCGCGCACTACACCTTTGTACGCTGCATGAGACGGAGATTCGCGTATCGCGGCCTGGCGCAGCGTTCTATGCCGCGACAGCGGGCTTCATCCCCGCTGTGGACACAAGTTAATTGAACGCTCTACCTTCAGCTATTCAGCCTGGTTGGCCGATTCCAGCAGACCTGGCCCCGACCACGGACTGCAGTGTGCTGCGCTCGTGACGCCGATGCCCGCCGGTAGTCTAGGAAGACGACATCAGCAGTCGGTGCCGATACCAACGTCGCAGCGTACGTACCGCGAAGCCCGACTCGGCTCCAGTTTCGCATTCAATAACAGTCGCGCGAGATATCCCCCGGGAGAAACTCGTGCAGCGAACCGCTTTGAACGGCCTGATCAGATCTGTACAGAATCGACCGTTACTGCCGCAAGCTCCGTGCGGAGACCGTACCAGACGTGCTGCAGCAAAGGGACGATTACGCCGCCGCGCGCCATCAAGGCGGTCAACGCCAATTCGCGCGGAGGGACGTCGCCGTCTTGCAAAAATGAGATCCCTCATTACCGGGCATATTGCGGCAGCTCAAAGCAGGGATCCGGAGCAAGTTAACTCGCGATTCGGTCCGCAAGCCTGCGAATGAACGGGGCCGCAGTCACGACAACAGGAAGCATTGTCAGCCATGAAATACCCCATGACGTCAGCCAATGCGGCACAAACATGCCGCCTTTGAGAAACGAGATGCTCGCAATCGCGGCAGCAATGCCACTAGTCAGCCCCGATTGAAGAACGCCAAAAACGAAGTGACTATAACGAGACGAGATCTTCAGCATACTGATCACCTTTCGCATATTTCGACGTAGCACGTTTGCGCGTCGTATCAGGAGTCTTCACTGTATGCTCAGTCGATGCCTTTCACCAGTCTGCCCCGAAGCAAAAGAATGCTCATTCGTCTCATCACATCCGTTGCCGACGCCCGTAGTGCCGCCTCTCAAGAGAGTCACACACCCCCGCATGCCTTGAGATGGTCGGCTACACGAGCAGCAAGAGTCCTCGTAGTTAATGGCCTTGGAGCAGTCGCCCGAGGTCGGGGGCCCTTGACGACAGCGTCAACCACAATCAGTCCGACAAGCACGTCTGGTCAATCAATCGCTGGGCGGCGCTGAACCCGGCCATGAGCGCAGCGGCTTCCGTTCCGAACAGCTTTTTGTTGTCGTTTGTCACGCGAATCGGAAGCGTGAGCGAGTTCGGCATCCCCTTACCCGCGATGCTCACGTTTGCGACAAAGCCGATGGGCAGCGACGGCACGGCGCTGCCTGTGGATTCCCACACGGGTTCAAGGTCTACGGATACTTCAAAACCCTTGTAGCGATATGTTCTTTGCATGTCATGTGGCGAACAAATTCCCTGCGCCTTAGAGTGTAAGTGTTGCTCGGCGCTAGTGTCTGAGGAGGATACAAATAACATCAAAGGTGATTCCTTTTTGGTCTTCGATGTCAGCAGCCGTACCTGATGACCGGCTTATCCCCGGCGGTCCCTCATAGTCGTCCGCAACGGTCTCACCTACTACAGTGCTTTAATCCCGCTTCCGGACACCGTATTTCGCCATATACACTTCACGGAGTGTTTCTTCCGATGCTCTCTCTCCGAAGAGGTAGGCAGGGGAAAGAAGCGGTAGCGCCTCATGCACGTCGACGCGGACAACATGATTAACCGGATAATCCAAGCCGTTCGTCCGCCAAACCCACTCGGCGACATACTCTCGATCAACATCCCCAGCAGCCAGGACACTTGCCCTCCCGTTGAAACGGTACCCACGCCGGGCGAAGACGTCGACTACGTTAATCGAGATTACCGGATTACGCCGGACATTTTTGATGGTTCGAGGCGAGGCAATATCCGCGAAAAACAATGCGTCATTGCGTGCGATAAGCGACGCTTTCGGCGAAAGATTTGGCGATCCATCTTCGTTTACCGTCGCGACGAACGAAAGGATCGTTCGCTGGATCACGTCGAGCATGTCGGCGTTAAGAATCGGCATCGTAAGCTCCTAAGTACCAGCGGCGGAGTGCCACCAAGGCTTATACTATGAATTCGATGGCATATCGCATAGAGCCAAGACTCGGCGCGCTCACCAGGCCATGACTCGCACACAAACAGGCACTCTATCTCCACTGGACCCGGCTTCTAAGGAGCCCTTCTACCGGCAAGTCTATGTACGATTTCGCAACGCAATCACCGATGGCCGCCTTGCTCCGGGCGACCGGGTGCCGTCGGCTCGCGCGTTGGCCACAGAGTTGGGCTTGTCCAGGGGAACCATTGAGACGGCCTACTCGACCTTAATAGCGGAGGGATACTTCCAGCCTCGCGGCCAGGCGGGCACCTTTGTTGCGTCTGGCCTGAAGCCGCCGGTGTTGTCGCGAGCAGCTTCAGAGGCGCCCTCCGCTTACGCCGCCTGTACGGTGAACTTGCGCCCGGCTTCAATTATGCCGCTGCAGATGGGACTACCGGCACTAGACGCCTTTCCTCGACGGCTCTGGAGCCGCCTAGCCGCGCGCTGCGTACGGGCCGCACAGATCTCCGATCTGGTGTATCCCGCCGCGCATGGTCTGGCGGCGTTGCGGGGTGCGATCGCAACGTACCTTCAACTCGCACGTGGCATAGAATGCTCGCCCGCGCAAATTTTCATCACATCTGGATATCGCAACACATTGGAGTTGATCGTCCATGCGCTCCTCGAACCGGGCGATCATGTATGGATCGAGGATCCTGGCTTCCCCCCTACAAAGTTGTTGTTGCAACACACAAATATTTCAGCCACCCCCATCCCGGTCGATGAAGAAGGGCTGAACGTCGCGCATGGAATTGCCACTGCATCACGTGCGCGTGCGGCCATTGTTACGCCTGCACATCAGAGTCCCCTTTGCATGTCGTTGTCTCTACCGCGCCGTCTGTCACTGCTCGAATGGGCGTCAAAAAACAAGGCGTGGATTGTAGAAGACGATTACGACGGCGAATACCGATACGTCGGCCGTCCGCTACCTGCTCTCAAAAGCCTTGATCGACACGGGCGCGTGCTCTATGCGGGCACCTTCAGCAAGGTTCTGTTTCCGGGTATTCGACTGGCATACCTCGTCGTACCCGAAGCAGAAATCGAACGTTTCGAGCGCGTCAGCCAGATCTTTTCATGCGGCGGTCCGCAACTCACGCAGGCCATAGTCACCGACTTCTTGACCGAAGGTCATTTTTCCCGCCACATCCAGCGCATGCGCAAGCTGTACGGCGAGCGCAGGCGAGCGGCGGCGACCGGCCTGGAGCGAATCCTCGGCGCGCACATGCGTATTGATCCACAGCCAGGAGGAATGCACCTAGTACTTCGCATGCGGCGTGGCCGTTCTGATCGTTCCCTCGCCGAACGAATACGCGCTCACGGTATGTATGCGCAAGCGCTGAGCGACTGGAGCATCGGTAGACACGTAGAACCGGCCCTGCTACTCGGATTCACTAACATCGACTGTGAGATCACCGCCGAAAAACTCGGACGGCGCATACTGAAACTCATGTGAGTGTTCTGATGACCCATAAAACAAAGCAATTTTTGACTCTGTGCTTCTGGGCCATCACCGTGCAAGATGCAAACCGCGTAGCTGTCTATCGTTAGGATGGCGCGCAAAGAGCGGTACGCCGCCGACCAATGAGACCGCACACGCGGCGGTCCATCCTCCCATAAACACTGCTCCTTGGAGCGAGTCCACCGATGAACGATCTTTCCGCCTTCCCCATAACACGCAAATGGCCCGCACAACACCCTGATCGCATCCAACTGTATTCGCTACCCACGCCAAACGGTGTCAAGGTCTCGGTGATGCTTGAGGAGACGGGACTACCGTACGAACCACATCTGGTGCGCTTCGATACTAACGATCAGATGTCGCCCGAATTTCTTTCGCTCAACCCCAACAACAAGATTCCGGCAATCCTCGATCCGGCAGGGCCCGATGGCAAGCCGCTCGCCCTCTTCGAATCAGGCGCCATCTTGCTCTATCTCGCCGATAAGGCAGGGCAGTTCATCCCGGATGACCCGGCAGGCCGTTACGAAACGATTCAATGGCTGATGTTTCAAATGGCCGGCATAGGCCCGATGTTCGGTCAAATCGGATTCTTTAACAAGTTTGCCGGGAAGGATTATGAGGACAAACGCCCACGCGATCGATACGTTGCCGAATCGCGGCGCTTGCTAAACGTGCTCAATGGCCGCCTTGCCAAGCGCTCCTGGATCATGGGTGACGCGTACACGATCGCTGACATAGCCACCTTTCCGTGGGTACGAAATCTCGTCGGCCTCTACGAAGCTGGTGAACTGGTCGGTATCACTGATTTCCCGCATGTAACGCGTGCATTTCAGACATTCCTCGCGCGCCCAGCCGTCGTAAAGGCTATCGATATCCCGAGCCGCTCATAGAACACACCGCGTCGCGCGGCGACCATCGCGGCATACGAAGAATGAACGGCGCCTACGAGCACCCAGCGAGTGGTTAGCGCCTAAATTGGCGTTTCGGTGCCGCCCTGCAGCATGAACCTGTCCCTGAGACCATATAGTCAGCGCTAGTTCGATGACGCGCGTTTGTTCGCGGAGAACAGTGGTCCCGTTGACGGATCCCGGGGTCCCGCCGTTGCTGACGCTGCCTTCCGGACGCAGGACGTTGTCTCCGCGCATCCGGTCCACTGTGAGCGCCTGTCCCTTCACGGTGAGCGCTCGAACTATCACGAACCGACCTCAAAGCTCATAAGTCACCCGTGTACTCGCCGCGCGCCGGGTAATCATGCTGAATCGCAAAATCCAGAGCCTGGAGTAGCTCCTTAAAATTGGGGCGCACAAACGGCATAGACTGGACGGAAAGATAGTAAATGGTCCGATCTGGACGCAGCAGGAACAAGCCAGGCTCCGAGAACATCTCAGGCTCATCGACCCCGATGGATGTTTTGCCACGTGATGTGGAAATATAAAGTCCCCACTTCCGAGCTTCCGATAGCGACAATCCATAACCGATGCGCAAGCTGTTAGCTCCTACCTTTTTCTGCATGTCTCTCGCGCGAGGTTCGCTATCGGAACTGATGGCGATCGTCGTAATTCCTCGCTCAGCGAATTCTGGCGTGAGTCGTTCCAGCTCTTTTAGATACATTGCACAGATGGGACAATGAAGCCCCCGATAAAAACAAATCAGCGTCATTCGCTCTGGAACTTCCAAGGCGAGATCGAACGAGCCGTGCTCCAAAGTATCGACGACAAGTTCAGGTGCCGTCTGACGAGGAAAAAGCATCGCGCAACTCCTTTCATAAACAATGATTCGCGCCGACTGACGCGAGCGCTCTACTCTCGCACATTTCTTAGAACGGTAAATCCGAAAGACATGACAGAAAGTCCAGCGTTATGCGCTAACTGCAACTCTTTAGCGCACCAGCGCCGTCGTGGTTGGCCTCGGACTCGATCTGAGGTATGTTCTTGCAGTTCGCTGCCGTCATTACTCAATGTAGAGGTGTCCCTCCTTGTCCCCGAAAGATGTCCGATCCCCATAAGAAGATTGCAAGAAAGGCCGAACTCTCTAAGATCTCATCTTCTTTTCGGCGTTTGTCATCGAGAGCAACGCTGGGCGCCATGGTCGCCGGTGCTGCCGTCCTTATGTTCATTGCCATCGGCGTGGGTGAACATCTCGCAACGCTCGCACTCCGCGAAAACGAGCGGCTGATCGGCAATGACCTGGCTGCGTCGGTCGACAAGGTCCTTGACGGCGCGAGCACCAGCAGCCGGGCAAATGTAAAAACACTTCCAGGGTCGCCTTGCATCGAGGTCGAGCGCAAGCTCGCAGAACTGGAAACGCATCTGCGCTACGTACGCACAGTCGCACTCGTCGAGAATGGCAGGGTGTACTGCTCTTCCGCATTGGGACCAATAGATGTCCCTCTGTCGGCATACGTGCAGGCTCGACGTCGCGCAAAAGACATCACACTTCTTGCGGAAACGCCGTTTCAACCAGGTGTACCAGTTCTCGCCGTTTTCAGTTCGACCACGAGCAACAGCGGTGTGCTATATATCATTGAGGGCGAATATCTCAGCGACGTTCTGGTGCACGGGGTCAGATATGGAGCTGAGCGTGCGGCCTTCGCAATTTCAGGAAACGGAGTGCTTGATGAAAAAGGGCGGTTCCATACAGCAATCGATGCTGACGCCCCTTACTCAACGGGTGTTACATCCCGCGCTTGGCCGTTCACGATCCTCGTAGCATCGTCGCCCAGCCTGATGACACGCCAGCGCTGGGCCTTCGCAGTGGCTTCAGGTGCCATAGGCTTACTCGTAGCCGGTCTCATTGCGGCAATGTATTTGCTCGCCTTTGCGCCACGTCGGTTACTGCTGGCGGCGGTTCGGCAAGGACTAAAACGCAAGGAGTTCCATGTCGTTTATCAACCTATCGTCGCCGTGTCTGACCGCAGCGTGGTGGGCGTCGAGGCCCTGCTTCGCTGGCACCACGCGAAGTGGGGACCAATCAGTCCGGCGATCTTCATGGAAGAAGTCGAGTCTAGCGACATGCTCGAAGAGGTGACTCGCTTCGTTCTTCAAACGGCACTCGCGGAAATGAGCGCCCTGACACCGGCCTTCCCCTTGAGAATTGCTGTCAATATTGCGCCGCGTGATCTGCAGCGCAAGGGTTTCGTTGCAGAAGTTGTAGCCGCAGTCAGGAGCTTGCCGCCGAATACCACCTTGGTGCTCGAACTCACCGAGCGATTTTTGCTCTCAGAAAGCGCCCTAACATCGGCCGCGTTCTCCGCACTGAGAGCCGAGGGTGTGAGATTCGCGATTGACGATTTCGGGACCCAGTACAACAATCTCGACTTGCTTGGTCGCTTTCCCTTCGACTACCTCAAGATTGACCGGAAGTTCGTCAGTCAGGTTGATACCGTCGGGGCCGACCTGATAGCCGGAATCGTTGCGCTCGCTCGACCTTTCGGCGTCAAGGTCATCGCTGAAGGTGTGGAGACCCAATCACAACACGACGGCCTGGAGTCGGTCGGAGTTCCTTACGCTCAAGGATATCTATATCAACGGCCAGCAACAGCACAAAGCCTGGCAACATCAATCTCTTCGTCCGCTGCGAGTGCGCAACATTAACGTGGAACCCAATTAAGACGCAGTGATCGACGCGAAAACTTTCCGATACGTTTGTATTAAGTCTTACTTGATAAAATTATGGCATACTGCGTATTCTCAGATTCCTGGACCAGAGGGCCTCGGAATTCCAGGAATCCTTTTGGCCGGCAAAGCCGTGCGCCGGCCTCTTTCTGCTCCCGTCGTCTTCCAATTTTCACCAAACGGTTCCAACCCGACTCTAACCAGTGACATCTAAACGAGCGTAGCGCGCGACACCACTCATGCATTCCTCACGACTGCAAGCCGGAAGAAGGACACCATATAGATCGAACTGCATCGTCCCATCGCAAATGAGGGACAATATTCTTTTCGATTTGCGGCACTGAAAAGATATCATCGACCGCACCATTGCTTGACCGCACCAATCGTTACTGCGTAACATCGACACCACCTGACTGCACTTATACATAACGGCGACCGATAAAAACCATTCGTTCGTCCGCTATAGCTAGTTTCTCTCTCTTCGTTAGTTGATAACGACACCCCTCAGCCAAATGCGATCGACGTGCGCAGTACGTTCGAATTTGCTAACGTAAATTCGCGATTTCTTTATAACATCTGTTCTCTCGGTCCGTTACTGCGTAACGTTATCGAAACTGTATGTCCACCTCAAGTAACTACCAAATCTTACCGATACCCGGCGTGACTCAAACGGTGATAGCAAATTCCTTGGAAAAGCTACCAGACTGCTTGCGCGGCAAAGGCGAGCGCAAACCAAAAGACGGAGATTCGCGTATGACGGCCTCGCGCAGTGTTCATGCAACGTACAGAGGTGTGGCGCGCGAGCGTTGGCTCGCCACCCGGCGCCGCTTGCCTGGCCGGAGTGCGAAAGGCACCCTTGGCAAGGGCGGAAAGATCGTGCTTTTGGCTGACTCAACTGCTGCCATCATCAGCGTATCCGGCGCCTCGTCAGCTGCAAACAACGGTCTATCGCGCCATCACCGAGTCGGGGACCGGAAGGCCACAGTTCGCTCGTGAAAGTCCTCGTCCTCCCCGCCCTCAGCCGACAACTGCCACGCTTACGCTGGGAGAGATTACTCAGCGGGGCTCGTCAGGGGCTTGTCGTCGGTATCCACGACGAATACCGCGAGTAGCTTAGCGGGCCTTGTGTTGCTAGCATTTCGGCTAACGCGGTGAATCGCACCAGGCTCCTCAACGAAGCTCTCACCTGCATGATAGACCAGCTTCGGGCCGTTGTTCACCTGTGATTCGATAGAACCCGATACGACATAAGCATAGATAAAGGCTGACTTGGCGTGCTTGTATGGCGGCGATGCCCCGCCGGGGGCGTAGTCAACGACTACGGCCGTCAAAGACCTGCCAGGAATGTTTGGAATCGCGTGATCAAAGTTCGGCGTGATCGCTTCGCCCGTCCCCTGCGCCACCCCTGGCAACGCAACGGTAAACGCGACCGCTGCCAAGGCGGCGCCTATAACAGATGGCATTTTCATCAACAATCTCTCCTGTGGACAATTGAATTCCAGTTTCTTCTGAGTCTGCCGGAAAGGGTTAGCGATCGCCCCTCCTTACCAGGAAGACTACAAGAAAACTCCATCATCACAGAGGAACTGCGAATCTCTGATCAAAATTTGCCGATTCGCTATTCCTGTAGACCTGGCGGTGCTAGCATTTAGATAGGTGTCGAACTGCTTCCCTCTTTAGTACCGTCAGCGACTTTCACGAATCACTACTTGGGCCGGTTATGAGAAGGTAATCGGAAAAACGTTCGGTCAATCTGAAAGTCACACGCACGACCTGACGATTCTTGAAAATTTCCCGTCGATCAGTTCAAGATCCCTTACTTTCGCACGAAACTGATACTATTGCCCGCGCACCTGACACCGCGCCGTCAACCAACAAACAGCTCCCCGCATACCGCTCATCACCTTGGTTAAGGGCATCGGAGCATCATTCATCGCACAGAACGTCGATTAAAAAGCGTGCATGATTCCCACGCGCCCGACTACCTGATGAGAATTGCTGGATACACCCGCAGACCCCGTCACATATGCATTGTCTAAAACAGAATCGGATGTTCCATTGACTTTTTGATAGACGACCTGCGCATATAGCGCTGTACGACCTGAAAGGGAGTACTGGCCCATTAGACCGACTTGATTCCAATGAAGAGAACGACTCGACTCATCTCGGCCGATATTGGCACGCGAATAAGTATACATCGCACCTACGAACAAACTGGTAGTGAAGTTGTACTTAACGTTGACTTCCAGATTGTCGAATGTAACGCTTGCGAGGTCCGTGCCCAGCGAGCCTACATATATCGACGACTGAGGCTGTTGCAAGTGTACATGCGTATAAACGACGCCAACCGCGGCGGCGCCGAGCCCGTAAGACACACCAGCTCCATATATCTTTTGATTGTTCGCGGCGAAGCCGTAGTCATCTGAGGATACTGTTCCGCCCGCGCTCCCCCCTGGCAAAGAGAGATCCTGAAAAACAGCCGCGGCCGTGAACGACTTATACGCATATTTGAATCCAACGCCGTACATACGATTGTTTGCGAATCCCCCCGGAGCGTTGCTAAAACCGTAGAGTGCGGTCACGCTAACACCAGAGATGACAGGGCTCGTGTACTTCACTGAATTGTTTGCATGGAATGACGCATTTGTGTTGTCATTGTCTACCGGATGGGAGAAGAGATAGCCGGCCCAATTCCCATTGGCTGTCATTGGCCCGATCGTATCAGTCACAGTGTCGAACTGTCTTCCCATTGTAAGTGTCCCAACGACGTCCGATTGAAGGCCCAAATACGATTGATATCCAAACAGCCGCCCGCCGTAGTATGCGGTGCCGTTGTCGAGAACGATCCCGCTTTCAAGGTCGACGACTCCGTGAAGTCCGCCGCCGAGATCCTCTCTTCCTTTGATGCCCCAGCGACTCGTAATAAGATCGACGCTGGATGTCTGCCACGCTTTTTGGCCTCCAACGTTGTTGGTGAAATTAACGCCTTCATCTAATGCGCCAAATAGGGTAACGCTACTTTGTGCATTCGCCGCGGTGCTCAGGCACAAGTATCCTATTGCGACTATGACGTTGTTTCTCATCTCACACCGTCTCTGTATGGTTCCAACCTGCTTTCCGCATGCCAGTCAATCAGCTTGTCAGCCGTTCCTCGCGGGCTTCGTTTCTGTCACTCCGACTCACCTAGCCCTTTCTCCGGCTTCTTGCGTCGTCCACGAACAATCCGCTTCTTCGTTGCCCGGAAAAACTTTTTTTTTTGCCATGCCGTCTCCGGGACGAGCAACGTACATTCTGTACTTCGAACGAGCAGGAAACAGCAACACCGTGCATTCAGCCCACGCCTAGCAAAAGAGTGGTAGACAAGCGGGTGTTGAAAACGCGGATGACTCGCCCTGGTCGACGGAAAACGCGCCAAAAGCTGTTACAACGCCCTATCGCCGACCGGCAAATGCCAGCCTGGCCACCGCATCACTGTTCCTCGCCGGCTACAGAGCCTACTCGGGTCGGCGCTCGCGCACAGAAGTGAGACGACGTCTGAACGCGCTCGGGTCCAACCCGTGCAAGGCATTAAACGCCAGTGAGAAGTTACTCCGACTCGAAAGGCCTACCATTCTCGCCACTTCTGCTACCGGATAGTTGGTGGTAGCCAGCAATTCCGCGGCTTTCTTCAAGCGAACGATTTTAAGCATGGCCATTGGCGACTGCCCAAACGCTTTTATGAATTGTGCAGCGAACGCTGAGCGGCTCATTCCGGCGATGTGTGCCAGACGCTCGACTGACAAGGCCGACGCCGATCGCTCGAGAATTTCTTCTAACGCACTGGCGAGACGCCTGTCAGCAACGCCGGCTGCCCAGGGCAGGTCCACACCGCCGCTGTCTATCTGTCGCCGAAGCACGAGGATCAGACACTGCTTCAGTAACGCTTCGACCAGGGTACGCGAGCCAAGCCCCGGACGCGCGGACTCCGCGAGCAGCAAAACGAACTGGTCTCTCAATCCTGACTTGCCGTCGAACTGGGCGACGAGCGGATGTCGCAACGTCTTGAACGGGTCACTGCCCGAAGTCGTGTCAAGACGCAGTTCGCCACATGCGGTGGAAATACCATTGTCGCCACCACCGACTTGGACAGTCGGAACGGTCTCTTGCCAAGGCCAGTCACCGACACGCGAGCGATTCGTTTCGCGCGTTGCGCACGATTTGCCGCTCTCGATTTTGTAACCGATACCTGGCGGCAGAAGTACGAAACTGTGCGCGCTGAGCGATACTCGTTCACCGTGTTGCGTTATTAAAACACCGCTTCCGTCCATGCAGTAATGCAGACTCGCCGTTGCGCAGGCCTCGAACCGAGCGCTCCAGCCATCGCGAATGTCACAGAGCGTGAAATTCGTCAGGCCGATGTCCAGAGCGGCAAGAAAGCGTTCCAGGACAGGAAGCTCACGTAACTGCGCGTTATTCATGGGCGAGTCCGAGACGAAATCGAGACTACGAAAAAAAACAGCCCCTAGTCTACTATGAACCTGCTGCTCCGGTATTCACGGGGAACTGACCTGGTCCCGCCTGACCACGATAACACCGTCAGCGCCCGTGCTGACGGTGTCAGGGCAGGGATATTCGTCCTTTCGCATCCGTGAACCCGCTATAGTATGCCGCCGCGTCCTTTATCTCCGTTTCGGTCAGATTCCGCGCGATATTTCGCATCTGCTCACCGGAATCATTATGTCGTTGACCTGCTGCGAAGGCATCTAGTTGAGCGCCTAGGTAGGATGCTGAAAGACCCTGCAGAAATGGTGCTCCGGCCTTGTGATCAATGCCTCCGTGACAAACAGCACAGGAAACGACATTCTTTGTAGGGTTTCCACGTGCGACGATCGTCGGCACTACGACCGTCGCAACGCCGCCCGTCAAATGCCCTGCTGAAGCGAAGTAGAGTGCGAGGTCACGCATATCTCTCTCGGATAGTCGTTTGACCATCGAGGTCATTATTACATTTGTTCGCGCACCACTTTGAAAATCTGAAAGCTGCTTATAGACGAATGCAGCGTCTTGCCCGACCAGAAGCGGCGCAACGGCTTGAGATGCATTGTGGCAGGCAGCGCATCGTGCTGCGAGCACCTCGCCGCGCCGGACCGCGTCGGGGTCGTCATGAGCAAGTGTCTGCGGCGTTATAGTAACCGCACTTACCGAGCCGTCAGCGGGATAGACGATTGATTCGTTCAGCGCCCAGTGGCGGGACACTCCTGCCGCGCTACAGATCGCATTCCATATGCCTCGAAACTGTGGGCCGCCCTGCACCGACGGCAGAAGGACAAACCCTATCGCAGCAGCGGTGGCCGCGACGGCGAGGGTACCGCATACGCTGCCTACCAGCCATCGGTTCGTCAGCGAGAACACTGGCTTCGCGTCCATGTCAATGCCCCTGGCCGATCGGAATTCCAGGCACGGAGGTGTCTGGGCGGGCAATCAGCGACGCAATCGGATATCCGTAGTTAAACAATGTGAGACCGATCATCAAGGCGAGCCAAAGTCGAAAACCGTTCAACGCAGATGGCACACTCTCTGTTCGATGAATCGGCACACTAAAGGTGTAGTCCTCAACAAGATCGACCGTCGAGCGGTGGGCGCGAACCAAAATGAAAACAAAGAGAAGACCAGCAACCAGACAGATGACTCCGCCAATGACCGATACGATCACCGGCAGCGCCTGAGACGAAATTTCACCATTCGTGTAGTCGAAGTATGCCATTCTTCGTGGCATACCCATGATGCCCACCAAATGCCAGGGGATTGTCAATACCATGATTCCGATGAACCAGAGCCATAGCTGGATACGGATCAGTCGCATGTCTGTGATCGCGCGACCAGTAATCTGCGGCCACAGGTCGTAGGCGATCACAAAGTACATGATCACGACTGCGCCGGCGAAGATGAGGTGAAAGTGTCCAGTCACCCATTGAGTGTTATGTATAGTCGAATCTAACTGGTAACTCATGTTGATGAGTCCACCTGCTCCTCCAAAACCCAGCATCACAAACGAAAAAGTGATGGCGAGCATCATGGGATCGCCCCATGGAAGAGCCTTCAACCAACCTATGACACCCTTCCCGCCCCGCAGCCGCCCCGCGATCTCAACCGAAGCACAGATCGTGAACACCGTTAGCAAAGTAGGAATGGCGACCAATGCCGTAAAGACCGAGTGCATGAATTTAAAGCCCGATCCCACCTGTGGATCAGCGAACAGGTGGTGTATGCCGATAGGCATAGACACAACCAGAAACATTACGAAAGACACCCGCGCCATTAAATCGCTGTATAGTCTCCCGCCAATAGCACGCGGAACGATCGTGTAATAAGCAATGTAGGCTGGCATTAGCCAGAAGTACACAATTGCATGCAGCGTCCATGAATAGAAAACGCGTGCGAGACCCGCATCAATGTTGTGTTTCCATCCCAAAGAAACCGGAATAATCTGAAAAATTATTTCGATTGCGGCACCGACGGCCGTCCATCCCCAGAGGTACGCGCTCGCGACACAGGCAAACATAGGAAGCGGAACGGGAACGCCCGGATTATCGCGCTTCCAGCTCGCAAGGTTGACGCCCATCAGCGCAACCCATACCCATGACCCTACAACGATAAGGACGACGCCTATATAGTAGATCGAGCTGCCGATCATTGGCGGATAGAACGTATAGAGAACTGAAGCCGTACCCCTTCCTATTGCGATAACGGCCAGCATAAAACCCAAGGCGACGGCGCCAAAACCTACCCACGCCAGCTTCACTCCGACAATGGCGCGCTTAAGCGAAAGCTCAATGACGGCGTATCCGAGGGCCATCGCGACGAGAGTCGGGAAGACGTATGCCATAGTCGAGCCGTGCGCCGACACGGACCGATAGTAAATTTCCGGATCTTTTATCCATGGATGTAGCGGACTTCTCACGTACATCTGCCAGGCGCCCAACGCCAACGCAACAGCGAAACTCGCGAAAGCAAGCCAGAAATGAAGAAGCACAAGCCGCTTGTTAATTAACACAGTTCAGCCTCCCGTTCGCCCCTTTTCGTTTAAGCATCTCGAAGAAGGTGGCGCGCTCTATAACTTTGACGCGCGCCCACATCGCCTGATGACCCGTCCCGCAGTATTCGTGACAAGGCATCAAATGCTCGGCTGGCTGCGTAAACACAGTTTTAAACGTGGATATGTACCCTGGTTCAATCATTGAATTGATGTTAGTCCCCGTTACCAGCATCCCATGGATCGCATCAGCGCTGGTCGCCCGGAAGGTGACGGGCGTGTTAGCCGGAAGAAGGATACATTGAGGCGTGAACGAATACTGCTGCGCCAGTACCCGGACGATAACGGATCCGTCTTTGGATGCGGCACTTCCCAAGTTACTTTCTGAAAACTCGCTATTGGTTTCCAGGGATGCTATGCGTATGGTTTCTACTCTGGACGGCGGCATCATCGCCCAGTGCAATCCCGTGAAGACGACCGTCAGCATCAGGATGAGCATGATTGCCGACATCAGAATCGCCCACCTCCGTTCGATTTTATGAACGATACTGACTGACGGATTTTCAATAATATCGTCGCTCATTGAATAACGCCACGCGGAAGGAAAACAAGTACATAAAATACCATCCATATGAGGATCACGATTGATGTCGCAGTACCTGCTAGAACAATCGCGCCCTTCGGCCCATCGAGAACGATGCGTTCAAGGGCTTGATCCTCGTCTTCGTTCGGGTTCACCTAATTTTCCCATGGCAATTCGGACAGGGTTGAAGATGTCCAGCATGCAAAGCTCTAAACGGATCCGGGACATTGCTCGACACGGAATCTGGATTGGACACGTACGGAAATCCGGGCGTGAGTCCGTGCTTCCGCACCGTCCCAAGTGCGCCGAACCGACACGCGGAGCCGCGACAGATTTATGTACGGCCTACACTGGCCTCGTCGCTCCAACAATGGCACGGGTTTGCGTTGAACTGCAATCGTGCAGTGCCATTGCCGATCCGTCGAGTGACGGCAGACTGTTTGGAGAACGGTACACCGCGCTTCAACTTCTATAACGCGGAGCCGAGTTACCAAACGCTAACGAGTCTTTGCAGAGGCAGACATTACATCGCCAACGAGCACCACACACCCGCACCTCCCTTTCCGCGCTGATCAAGACAGACGGTCACCCGATGACCAGCGCGGTGTCAGCATATGTGCCGATGGCTCTACCTGGCGGCTATAACCGAGGCGCGCGATCTTATTGAGCTTCTGGCTTGTAGTTCGGGTTCAGGTGCCCATCATCGTCAAGCAGTCGATAGAACTGTGTCCAGACATCATCCTTCTTCGCGCTAGCGATGTGGCAGTATGCACATTCCTCTTTCGCCTTGACTTTCGCCATCTTTGCCTTCGGCTCAAAGTGATTGAAGTTGAAGTATCCCCAACCGTCTGTCGCAGCGAAGCGCTTTGAATCTTTCACCGTGACGTCAGCGCCATTGAACTTTCCAGGGAACAGACCTCGCCCTGACGGCTCATTTCTTGAGCCGTCAGGAAACTGCTGCGGCTGGGTCAGCTGAAGTTCTTTGACAAAAATGGTCCCTTCAGGAAATTCGCCGGTTTTTTTGTAGATTGCGTACGAACCCGGCTCAATGTAGACGTTGTGGTACTCAGGGAAGTTTGCCTTCCCCCCGTTAAGGGCGTTCGGCGTCAACGGACTTCCGACGTAGATCCATTGATGAAAATTCTTTGGAAGCAGTAGCTGGCCATCCGAGGTGTATTGCGGCAGCTGCCGCTTTACCGTGGGAAGGTCTTGCCCATCAGAGTCAGCCCAAGCGCCGGTGCTAAACGATGCGCACGCGATCAATACTGCACTAATGACTGAGAGTCGCTTCAACATGCGGGTTCTCCTATACGTGAACGAGATAACCGGAATCTAGTACGCTTTGCGACGTCCCAGTCCGTAGCCTGTGTTGGCTACGGAATTAAATACTCTTGAAGGTCATCATTCAACGATCCACAGGTATATGATTCATGCCCTTATGGGTGCGCCACGTTGATGCCGTGAGCCAGCGCAGTGCGACGGTCCATCAGCCCGCTCTCCCAATAAGCAACATAGCTCGCGAGACGAGTTGATAAGGCCTGACCGTTCGATATACGCATGTATAGTCGGCCACTCTTTGTTCGCACCAAAAACTCGTGTAGAAATCGGAATTGAGGATTGTTTTGATTGTCCACAGCCCGGAGACAGTCGGAGTGACAACGATGCCGATCCTTTACAACCGTCTTACTCACAATTATCTGGAGTGCCCTTGAGCGAGCGTCCGACGGCCGTAGGCCAGATTTGCTTGAGAGTTCGTGGAAATGCATACGAGCTCAAGCACGCCATCGATCTTCTCAGGTCAATGCGCTTTGCCATAGCGTTGCTGGTGATACTGGCGATTGCAAGCATCGTCGGTACTGTCCTCACACAGGAGGATGCGTACGTCAATTATGTGAACCAGTTCGGTCCATTTTGGGCCGACGTCTTCCGCGGGCTAGATCTTTACGACGTCTACGGGTCCTGGTGGTTCATGCTGATTCTGGTCTTTCTTGTGATCTCGGTCTCACTATGTGTAATTGACAACGCCCCGAAGATGGTCCGGGACGCGCGCAGCTGGAAGGACCGCGTCCGCGAAGGGAGCCTACGCGCATTCCATCACAAGAGTGAGTTCCGCGCAGCGGTCCTAACTGGCGTTGAAACTGCCGAACTCTTGATGAGCCTCGGACGTCAGCTGGGCTATAAGCTAGTCACCCGTAATACCGATACCGAAGCGATCCTGATTGCAGGTAAACGTGGCGCCCTTACAAAGCTAGGCTATATTTCGGCCCATTTGGCGATCGTGGTCATCTGCATGGGTGGGCTGCTGGACAGCAATCTGCCGATCCAGCTGCAGATGTGGTTCTCCGGAAAGACTGCGACCGAGTTGGATACGGATGTAGACGCAGTTTCTCCGGACCATCGACTATCCCCTTCAAACCCAACTTTCCGCGGGTTCTCTCTCGTACCCGAAGGCCGGGAGACGAGCACGGTCGTACTTAGTCGCCGGGACGGTTCATTGATCCAAGATCTGCCATTTTCAATTCAATTGAAAAGGTTCGTGGTTGATTATTATTCAACCGGCATGCCAAAACTTTTTGCCAGTGATATCGTGGTCACGGATCATAAGACTGGGCAGCGCGTTCAGGCACGCGTCCAGGTAAACAAGCCGTTCACCTACGACGGCATTTCAATTTATCAATCGAGCTTTCAGGATGGTGGGTCCAAGGTCGCGATGACCGTGTGGCCGATGGCCGGCACGGCCGAATTCACTGAGCAGCTCCAGGGCACAATCGGGGGTATTACGCGTATTCACCTTCCGACCGCCGGAGAAAGTGGAGAGACGGTGGAGCTCACCGATTTTCGTTCGATCAACGTCGAAGATACTCATAACAGGGACGGTGCCCATAGTGTGCCAGGTGCTCTCAAAGAACATTCGCTCAAGAGCGAGATTGACGCACGACTCGGTTCAGGCGCGAAAAGCAATCTATCTACCACGTTACGAGATCTAGGGCCCTCGATGCAGTACAAGGTACGCGATATTAACGGGCAGGCCCGCGAATATCAAACCTTTCTGCTTCCAGTAAATGTCTCCGGCCAGCAGATGTTTCTGACCGGCGTAAGGTTGGGGATCAACGAACCATTCCGCTTTCTCCGCATTCCCGCAGACGATCACAATTCAGTAAGGGACTGGATGAATCTTCGAGCCGCCTTGCAGTCTCCGAGCATGCGGAGCCAGGCCGTATCCCGATTCGCACAGCGTTCGTATTCGGGTGCCGATACTGAAGCTCAGAAAGTTGCTGCATCCGACGTATCTCGGCTGCTGGACCACTTCGCCGGCTTCGAGCGAAATGTGACCCCAACGACAGTCGCGGCATCAGCGGGCGGCTTCGCGGCGATTGCCGGCTTGATCGACCGCTCCACGCCCGCGGCGCAACAGGAAAGGGCGGCGATGACCCTCCTACGCACGCTCAACGGTGTTATGTGGGATCTGTGGCAGCTGTCTCGCATTAAGCATGGCGAGCCTGAGATGAAACAGGATCCGTCACATATTTCCTTTGTTCGGGCTTCGGTCGAAGCACTGTCAGACAGCTTCTACTACGGGGCGCCGATTTTCCTCCAGCTTGACTCGTTCACGCAGGTTCAGGCGTCGGCATTCCAGTTAACTCGGGCACCCGGCAAGATCTTGGTATATGTCGGTAGCCTTTTGCTAGTTATCGGCATATTCTCGATGTTCTATGTGCGCGAGCGGCGTCTCTGGTTTTGGATCAAGAGTTCAAAAGAAGGTGGCGCAGAAGTCTTGATGGCCATGTCCACCGCTCGACGAACGCTTGACTTCGAGAGGGAGTTCGCAAGCACGCGCGACGCGGTACACATGGCACTGGACGCGAAGAGCGTTTAGACAAGCTGAGATCTTGAGATCTTCAACCAGCCGGGCAACAAGTCCGGCTGGAACACGACGTGTCAACGACCGTCGCTCAATGATATTGTCGGCGAAGCTATGTCCGTGAGAGCAGAAACCGAAAGACGAATCCCGGAAACGAAAACACCATCAATAGGGATACGGTGATTACATAGAATTGCCATCCTTGGTCGAACACCCTGCCCTCCTGTGCCTCCAACGCATACGCCGCTAAAGCCAAAATCATGTAGGTCAATGCAAACTCCGCTATGTAAACCCAGGCTGTCTTGCCATGTCGAAGGGTGATAACGCCAAAGAACCTGCCTGTGGTGAAAGGGAAATTGGCCAATGATACAGCCAAGGTTAGAATAAACCAGCCGGAGACTGACATTAATAACTACCTCATATCACTTGTAACGTCGGATTGAAAACTGCATGACGAGATCTGTTAATCCCGATTACGATGACGGGCTCAATGGTCTCAAACGTACTAGCTTACAATTGAACGCGACATCAGAACACTATTCAACGTTCCAAAGGTATAAACGTTTAATACCTAAATACATCCAGGCAGTCCCTGCGTGATGCAGCAGACATAAGAGCCAGCGGCGGCGTTTGTTGCAAGCTTGGGCTCGAGTTTGGCGCTATGCCGGGCACCTGCTTCGGCACACGTAAGCCGTTTAGTCAGCAGGGCTCCGAGGGCCGCTCCACGCGAAATACCGGCAACTGCTCGCGGCAACGTGCTTCCGGGTAGGAGTCGAACTGATCCTGGTTGACCCGGCCCTATACGTCGACCATCTGTGCGGTGGCATACGCATCGAGACAGGGCTGAAGTGTGAAACCTTATACGCGAGTCTATACATGAATACCAGAGGCGCGTTGAGTATTGCCTGAACGCCCAATAGAATTGTATGGTGATCTCCCCATACTAGGCGAGCGCAAGACTTTCGCCGTTTCGATCGACATGTGCCGATAGGCTGCGATCTTGTGATAGTCGGCACCCGTTTTGTCGGTCGGCAGCAATCCCATATTCAGACGCACTATCTCGATAACCAATTTCAAAAGGAAAAGCAAATGGCTACCGGTACTGTGAAGTGGTTCAATGATGCAAAAGGTTTTGGCTTCATCAAGCCCGACGATGGGAGCGAAGATCTCTTTGCACATTTCTCGGAGATTCGATCGACCGGATACAAGTCACTCCGGGAGAACCAAAAAGTTTACTTCGAGATCAGTGTAGGTCCGAAAGGCAAGCAGGCAGCTAATATCCGCGCATCGTGAATTGCCAGCCCATATTCGGATCTTCTGCGTCAGCCCAATTTCCCGGTTCGTGCTCCGACGATCCGTCAGGATCGAGCCGGGGTCGCAACGCAACTACTGCTGCAAGCCTGCCGTCCTGGCTCCGAGCATCTTCACTGCTGCATTGATGAGGCGATGATGACACAAACCGCATCCGGTACAGGAGCATCGCTTGCCGCTCAGAGGGCCGCCGTCGATTGGGACGTGGGCTACCACAGCCATCGATTCTGCTACTCGAAGCGCGACGCGAAGGTCTATCGACACCAGCTAGCGCGGCTGCGCATGCGCGTCCATCAAGCGAGGTATCCACTGTCCCTTTCGAGCGGCAACGACGAGGACGGTCGACGATGTTTTCAAGAGTGCCGCTAACAATCGGGATCGTCAGACCGGTCGCGAGCCATCCAAGATGACCTGGTCGGACGATCGTTTCTTGTCCCTACAGTGCGTTTCGTTAATTGGATACAATGCGCGCGATGTAACAAGGAGAAGACGATATGGGCACGAACGCGACGTTCGAGCATCTTGATTCCCCCGATGATTGGATCCGCGCTTTCGACGTCATGAAGGAATTGCGGCCGCATCTGACGGACCCCAAAGCCTTCTGTGAGCAATTGCGCTGTCAGCACAAAGAGAACTATCGTCTGCTCGCCGCGTGCGGCGTAGATGGGACAATCCTCGGTCTAGCCGGATATCGCGCGCAAACAAATACACTGTATGGGCACTTCATCTATCTCGACGACCTTGTCGTAACTTCTCGACTGCAACGCAGTGGTATAGGAGCGGATCTGCTCAACAAGGTCCGCGAGATTGCGCGTCAAGCGTGCTGCGCGCATTTCGTGCTCGACACCGGCTTACACATGCCGCTCGCGCAACGTTTCTACTTCCGCAACGGCCTGCTCGCCAAAGGTATGCACTTCGTTGAATCACTTGCGCACGGCGGATCGGGTTGCGAACAATGAAAATTCTTTTCGTGAACGCGAGCCCGCATGGCGAAATGAGTCACGGCTATAGTCTCGCCGTTGAGATGATTCGCTCGCTGGGTAAGAATATGCATAGCGCGCTGGTGAAGCGCGATCTTGTTTCGACACCATTGCCGCCGATCACGCAGGACTATGCGAAAGCCATTACATCACGTGAACCTGATGTAAGCCTGTTCGACGTGTCAGAGCAGCTCATTCGCGAGATCGAAATGACGGACGCGCTCATCATCAATACACCGATGCATAACTTCACGGTTCCGGCCGCGCTGAAGCTCTGGATTGACTACGTACTTCGGGTTCATCGCACCTTCGCCGTAACGCCGGAGGGGAAGGTCGGTCTGATGCGCGACCGGCCTTCCTTCGTGATCGTCGGTTCCGGTGGCTTTCATAGCGGCGACCGGGCGTGGCAAGGCGATTTCCTCACCCCGTATCTACGTTACGCGCTCCGGTCAATCGGATTGAAGACCACTCATTTCGTGTTGCTGCAAGGACTCACGCATGGCGACGAGGCGGTAACGGACGCCCTCCGGCGAGCGCGGGAAGAATTCGCACGACACCCACTCTTCGCCGCCGGCGATACCATTGTCAGCTAGCGCCGCGTATGCGTCGTGCGCATGAGGTGGCGTGGTTGCACCGCCACCGCCTTCAGCGGCCGCCTGAGATAGGAAGCAGAGAACCGGGCCGTGCTCCGGTGCGCCTTGGACGCGCTCACGTACCGCGCCCAGTACGTCACTTCATCGAACGTGCGAGCGGCGATCATTCAAGTCATCGACGACGGCGCTTCCCGTCCGGCCCCAGAAATACGTCCATTTGCGTGCCATCCGTCGACGAAAAAGCATAGGGGGCGGACCCCGAACCGCACGGATTTCCGATGGAGGCCGATCGCGCGCTCGTTGCGGCGCGTCAATCAAGATGAGAACACAGCGGTCTCTCATTTAGGTTGTTGCGCCATACGCTCGTCGACACTCACGCTGTTAGATAGCGGCGGCGAGCAATACCGACCGACATTCCTGGCGACTCTACCGCCCTTATCGGGGCGCAACGAAAGGCAGTTGTTACTGGACGCGCTACCTTCGCTAGTCCGGCTTCAAAACCTTTTTGATCTATCTCTGCCTCAAGGCCGGAGCTTCCTATGAAGCGCCATCTTTCGATAAAGCCGTGTGATACTCCGTTGCCGATGTAAGGGTACGACGCCCGGCTCCACCGCCGTCTCACCAATAGATAACAGCTCCCATGACATATCTCCTATAGATATGTCCTGTTGCAACGGCTTCTGAACGTCCTGGTCAGGTTGTGCAGACCAACCGTTACCGCCTCAAACTCTCCCGGCAGCTCGCATCGTCTCTCGGCGAGATCTTCCGAAATGCATATACGGATGTATCGCTTTCGATACTTCGTTCAGGTTTAACATATGGCCAACGAACATTGAATAGGGGGGGCGGAGAACTTGACACTTCATTTCATGAACCATTGTTACTGGACTGCTAGTGATTCGGTCAGACATAAGAATTCACTTTTCATATGTTGCAAGGCATCGCTTATGGAATATCGCATTGACCGCCACTACTCGCGAGGACCAACGGGAGTCGCTCTATCGATAGTGCTTCGATCCGGTGTCAAATATCTTTCTGGCCGGTCCAAACGGAAGCGGCTCTGCACCGATAGCCGAACCTTCGAGCTAGAAGTGCCCGCGCGGTGGGTTGGCGAAAACCAGACTTCCCGACTGCGTCACGTCGCTCGCTTCGCGCATTGCAACCCAGATCGGACTGTTCAATCTGACGATATTGGTATCGTCCGCTATTGTGCACATGGAGAACGGCAAGCACGTCGAAGAGAGCTTGCCGTATCCGAAGCGGCTGACCCAGCCACAATAGCTAGCTTTACGTCGCAAAAGAGCGATTACGTGGCCCACAGATCGAAAATTCTCGACGCGCTTGCACTGATATCGTTTCCGTGAGCTTATCGACGTTCAAGCCGACGAAAACCTTCAACTTCATTCAACCATGGAGCAATCTATGCGTTATTCTGCACTTGGGTCTCCCACCCCATCGAAGACGAAAGCAGGCGGTAACAACCCCGCCACCCGACCCAAGCTCCGATGGCTGATGATGTCAGGCGACGCGAATTTTTTCGCCTCGAAGTGGATCTCTACAAGCATAGAAGAGCAAAGCGAGAGTATATGGAGAAGCACGGTCGACGCGCATGAGAAATCAGGAATGACAGTGCACGACATCGTTAAAGTGACGCAGTATCTAAAGCTCGAAGAACATATACCTCTATATTCAGCGATCCGAGAAAAATACCTTAAAGGTGCAACACCTGCTTCGACACTCTTGGTAGTGCCCCATCTTGATCCATCGAGCAGGTTAGTTGCAGTCGAAATTATCGCCGCGAAAGACGATTTGGAGTTCTCGACGAAGCAGTGAATATCTAGTCGTGAAGCACGTCTGATGCCCGCTTATTGTGTAGTCGTGATCCATCTTCCTTACGCGCAGTTCACACTCTCCGTCCGAGAACGGGCATCGGCTCCGCCAGCCGAAGCTGTCCGGCCCTTGGCGATGACCTTGATGGCCCGTAAGGACTGGATTAGGATCGAGCCATCGCGTCGACATCCACATCGAAAAAGCAGATACCGACCTACGACACGGCGGAGACAACCAAAGTCTAGCTTAAGTTCGCGAAGCGTGATCGGAAGCACGGCAAGCTGGACCTTCGCGGTCTGAGCACAGAAGTGGATCCGCTGCCGCGCTGAAGTGTCCTCACCGCCAAGCGATGAAGCCCGTCATTGCGACATCCAAGTGGCAGGACATTTTTACGGTGAAATGTCGCCGCCTTGCAAAAGGAATGCTCCCTCGCGATAGCCGTAGGCGAAGGTCAGGGAATATCAAGATGGTTTTCTAGCTATGACGGTAGGGAACATGCACGCTCGGTCGTTCACAAAAGTCACGTCCCTGAAACCAACGCGCTCGAGTTGCACTCGTGTTTCCGAATGAGTGCGGAACGAGCTCCATTTGACCTCTAATATCTGTACAAATAGTAATTGTTGCAGCGCAAGCGCACTGCGTGTGGTCGCATTCATGTCCCATGGCGATTCATCCGACAGATCAGGCGGCGGCGTCAAAAAACTCGTAACAAGCTGACCACCGGGCCTAAGTGCGTCGAAGAACTTGAGATATAGGCTGACCACGCGCTCGTTATCGGGTTCGTATATATTTAGACCATTGCTTGTCAGTATATCCACTTCAGCGTTCAGGTCCATCTCCCAAGCGTCGGCACGGCGTAGCTCTATCTGTCGAGCGAGGCTGCGTTCATTGGCTAATTTGAGTGCTCCATCGAGCGCGTTCTGGTCGAGGTCAAGGCCCAACAACCTCACGTCAGAACAACTCTTGTAATCGAGCAGCAACAAGTCCCCCATCCATCCGCAAGGGATAGACGCAAGCACGAGTCCCGGTTTGAGCCTCGCCTGCAATTCCCGACAAAAAATCTTGAAGCGTTCGCGAGTGGCAAGTACCGCCGGAAGCCTTTCAAAAATGAGGTATTCGAGCTCGGAAACCTCGCCACGCCGCAAGGAGTCTGTCTCGTGAGTTACAAGTCTGTGTGTCCAGTATGCATCGAGCCCACGGTTGACCAACAGAAACCTGCCAAATTCAAACCTGGACAACTGGTCAACGAGAGCGAGTTGATGCTCGAGAGTCGCTACGGGAACATTTTCGTCCCTGCGCAGCCGGGCTTTCACTGCCTCAACCACTCGCTGGGTCGCGAAATCCGCCTGAACATTGTGCGAAATTAATCGAGAGGAGTCTATCACTGGGCTACGTTTCACGTGGTTAGTCACGAAACCAATCATAGCCCACAGACCGTCGATTCCCAAGTGTTGTCAAATGCACCCGTCTCGGCGACGACTGAACAATCGACGCTATGAGCCAACCAGATCTCTCCCGAGCTACTCTTGCAGGCTCGGGAGAAGGTCAAGCGCGCCTGTAGCCCATCCGATCAAACGATTCTCCGGCGCGAAACCGCTCCAAACGGTGACCGGATTCGATGATTGCCGCGAGTGGCGCGCGACGCATTTGATAATCGTATGTGGTGACAATGGTAGCGAAATGCTGGAATTCTTCTTCCTCAAGCATCCATAAGTCGGAATGTCGACCTCGATTGAATGCCGCGAACAGAATGCTTTCGGCTTCCTTCATTTGTTCGAACGTAGCATTGCCATAGCCCGCTTCGATGAGCAGGCCAGTCACAAGCATGACTTGGCATAGCGTACGCGCGGCATCGAGATTGCCCCTTTTTCGTCGCATGGCATCGAGTGCGACGTGCACCTGCAGACTGACACGGTCCGCTTCGGCACGCGCTATAGGTAACAATGCTGCCTTACTCCGGCGCACCCGCGCAGCCTGCGCGGTTCTTTCAAATGAAGTCATTCTGGTCATCACATCAATAGAGTATGGTTCAAAAATGCGTGGCGGTCGAATACTACACCGCTTCATGCGGGAATATACAACGTCTCGCTGTCGTCAGCCGTCCGTAACGCATCGACGCTCGCCAGAACACGGGTGGCGAAATCCGTGCTCAAGTTCCATTCGAGCGCCTGGACGGCGACGTATTGCGGAAGGAATTCCCGTCCTTTTCGCACAAAATGAGACAGCCGAAGGCGGGGCTCAAGGCAGCACGAAAACAGGTCACGAAGCTCGACGTTTGCCTTAAGTGCAGACTGGAGAACCGGTTCGTCTCTCCGCATATACGAAGGTTTGCTTTGCACGCTTGCCACAACAATCGTGGTTGCCAATGCGCAATCCCGAAGTTCAAGTAGCGCAATCACGGGGATATTGTTTCAATACCTAAGTATGTTTTCATTTCCTTCGGGAACGTCTTAGAGTACAGCAGAAATTATAGACCTTTCAAATGGAGCCACAAAAAATGCGTGGCTTGGTCAGTATGAACCTATACAAGAAGACACATGAGGCAATCGCACGACATACTCGTAAGTAGTCGACAGTCACCCTCGGCCACGTCTTCCTTGATGGTCCGCGAAAATGCAGAAACGGGCGATGAAAGATGATATGCACCGTGAACCAAAATCGGTGAGCCCGCACGTCGTTACAAATGCCGTTCCGCTTTAAGCTCATCGAGAGAATGGACCGCTTTCCAACGAGCGCAACACCCTAGCCAGCGCCATCGCGCCTTTTTTGATTGATCAACATGCACGCCTCCTCCACATCTTCGACTTTCCAATCGCAAATGAGCGCACCGGAATTGCGCGCGACGCTCTCGCTCGCCTCGATCTTTGCCCTGCGCATGCTGGGCCTGTTCATGATCATGCCCGTGTTTTCGGTATACGCGAAAAGCATCGCTGGCGGCGACAATGCTCTGCTCGTAGGCATCGCTCTCGGCGCCTACGGCGTCACACAGTCGCTGCTGTACATTTTCTACGGCTGGCTATCCGACAAGTTGGGACGAAAGCCCGTGATCATCACAGGCCTCGTGATCTTTGCTATCGGCAGCTTCGTTGCGAGCTTCGCGCACGACATCACGTGGATCATCGCGGGTCGAATAATTCAGGGCATGGGTGCGGTTTCCTCCGCAGTGCTAGCATTCATCGCCGACCTCACCTCCGAAGCACACCGCACCAAGGCCATGGCCATGGTGGGCGGCTCGATCGGCATGTCATTTGCCGTGGCGATCGTCGGCGCGCCCATCGTGTTCCACTGGCTAGGCATGGGCGGCCTCTTCGCGCTCGTCGGCACATTCTCGATTCTTGCGATAGCCGTCGTGCTATGGATCGTGCCAGATGCGCCCATGCCTGTGCATGTGCGGGCGCCGTTCGCAGAAGTACTGCGCAATAAAGAGTTGCTGCGTCTTAACTTCGGCGTGCTCGTGCTTCATGCCACTCAGACCGCGCTCTTTCTGGTCGTCCCGCGCCTGCTCGTGGACTCGGGCCTCCCCGTCGCGTCGCACTGGCAGAGCTATCTGCCGACTATGGGCCTTTCGTTTGTCCTGATGGTGCCCGCTATCATTGCCGCCGAAAAGCGACATATGATGAAGTCGGTGGTCGTCTCAGCTATTGGACTCGTCCTCATTGGCCAGTTTATGCTCGGTTTGCTCACGCATACTATAGCGGTCGTGACAATCCTATTGTTCGTGTATTTCCTTGGTTTCAATATCCTCGAAGCCGTACAGCCATCGCTAGTGTCGAAGCTCGCACCGGGCAACCGCAAAGGGGCAGCCACGGGCGTCTACAACACCACCCAGTCAATCGGTCTTGCAATCGGCGGCGTGGTGGGCGGGTGGCTGCTCAAACACTTCGGCGCGAGCGCAGTGTTCTATGCGTGCACGTTTTTCATCCTATGCTGGCTCCTGGTCGCTTTCAACATGAAGGCGCCAGTGCCGCGCAATACCTGACTTTTGCATGCGGCGCGGAACAAGGAAATGACGTCGGTCCGTACGAACCTGACCAAGACGTTTTGGAAGCGTCGCTACTTCGCCAGATCGCGGGCGCGGGCAATGTCCTTGGCAATCGAGATGCGGCTTAAGTCTCCTTCATGCAGTGTGGCCGCAAGACGTTCCCAGTAGCCAACTGCGTCACTGTATCGACCGGCTTGAAACGCGGCCATGCCTGCTAACTTAAGGCTCACCGCGTCTCGCGGGTTGCTGGCGAGGGCCTCGTCGATGAGTGCCTGCAACTTGGCAGTCCATTTACGATCATCTGCGAAATATTCGGCCTCGGCCCAGTGACCCAGCAGTTCCGGCGCCCGCCCTGCTAGCGCCGCTGCACGCTCGTACGCCCGGGCCGCTTCGGACATCCGTCCTTGTGCCATGTAGGCGCGGCCCAACGATGACCAACCATCGGCAGAGTCCGACGTGGCAGCCAGTGATACTGCTTCCTCGCGCATAGCGATTTTCTCGACGTTTTGTGCAACGGAGCGTTGACGTGCGAGCTTGAGTTGGTCAAGCGAGCCCCAGTGCAGGTAAAGCGCCAGCGCCAGCAGCGGCGTTGATAGCGCTGCTGCAAGCGGAATAATTCGGCCTAGGGGGAAATCAACCGCATCCTCCGCACGCTGCGTGTCGTCCAGCAGTTCACGTGCAGCCTCGACGCGCCCGAGATCGAGCTGGGCCGCGTCGAGCGCGCCGACGTGGTGCTGCTCTTGCAATTCGTGCAGACGTTCGCGGTAGAGGACGACATTCATATGGGTGCGATCGGCATCAACGCGCCTGCGCGACAGGCCCAACTGGGGCACTAGGACGAAGCCTAGCGCTGCTGCAAACAACAGTCCTGCGTAGAGCCAGAAAACGATCATATATCTTGTCCAATGGATGAGTCCGCGGCTCCGAGCAGGCCCGCTAAGCGACGCTGTTCACCGTCCGACAATGGACTTGCTATTGTGTGGCGTGAGCGACGCCGGCTTGCGACGATAACCGCGACGATCGCGCCTCCAGCTAATAACAATCCTGCAGGGCCAAGCCAAAGCAGCACCGTGCGGCTGGAAAGCGGTGGGTCGTACAACACGAAATCCCCATAGCGCGCGACCATGAAGTCAATGATTTGATCGTTGCTTCGGCCTTCGCGCAGCATGCGATGAATCTGACCACGCAAATCGTTTGCGATCGGTGAATCCGATTCCGCGATGCTCTGGTTGTGACACTTCGGGCAACGCAGCTCGACGGCCAGTTCGTGATACCGTTCGCGCTGGCTGTCGTTAGCAAAGTCACGGGGATCGATGGCGGCGTAGCTGGCACTGAGCATGCCGAGCGCTAGCGCGATCGCAGCGAAGACACGCTTCATGGTCCGGCCTCCTGCAACAGCTTGGAATAAACCGGGGCAAGTTTCTTCCGCCAAACGTCCTCGTCGATGATTCCAACATACTTGTCGCGGATGACACCTCGAGCGTCGATGACAAACGTCTCGGGGGCGCCGTAAACGCCGAGGTCCACACCTAAGGACCCGACACTATCCTCAATGTCCAGCAAGTACGGATTGTCCGACTTACCCAGCCAGCGTAGCGCCGCAGACCGGTCGTCTTTGTAATTGACACCGTAGATGACTACGCCTCGAGAGGCCAATCTTATTAACACCGGCTGCTCCTGTCGGCATGATGAGCACCATGAGGCCCAGATGTTAACCAACGCCGGTCTTCCTACAATGTCCTTGCGTGTCAGGGTGCGCGACGGCTGGTCGAGAGCCGACAGGGCGAAAACGGGAAAATGTTTTCCGATTAGCGCGGATGGCACGTTGGTCGGATCGAGGAACAGACCGCGATACAGAAGACCCGCGATGAGCAGAAACACTGTGAACGGCAAGAGCAACGGCAACCGCTTCATGTTCGCGCTCCGCGAATGCGTCGCTCCGGAGTCAACCTGGTCGACCTGGCGCGATAGCGCCGGTCTGTCGCCGCGAGGGTGCCGCCCAACGCCATCAGGAGCGCACCCACCCAGATCCAGCGAACGAAAGGTTTGATCTGCACCCGCACCGCCCAGGCGCCGTCGGCCAGCGGTTCGCCCAAGGCTACGAACAGGTCTCTGGTGAAACCCGCCTCGATAGCGGCCTCAGTCATGGGAGTCCGTTGGACCTGGTAGACGCGTTTTTCTGGATGCAGAATTGCAACCTCACGCCCGTCTTGAAGGACCCGTACACTGCCGCGATCGGCAACATAATTCGGCCCCTGAATCCGCGTGGTGCCTTCGAATATGAAATCGTAGCCCCCGACTTCGATGGCTTTGCCTGACGTCATACGCAAATCCCGGTCAACGCTGCAGACGCTCGTCAGCACGGCGCCCAAAGCACACACAGCGAAGCCCAGGTGGGCCAGTTGCATTGCCCAATAGCTAAGGCCGAGCGTTGGCAGGCCCGTGAGCAATCCTTTATTACGCGTTTTGTCCAGCACGTCACGAACGCCCGCGAATACGATCCACGCAGCCAGGAAGCCGCTCGCAGCCACCGCCCAACGCGACCGGCTCTGCAAGGTAGCCGCGACCAACGCGAGCATCAGGCTAGCCGCCAGCACAGGGGTAAGCATTCGCGCGAGCCAGCGCACTGGCGTGGCTTTCCAGCGCGTGAACATGCCGACCGCAGCCGTCGCCATCAGCAGCGCCATCAGCGGCACGAACATGGCATTGAAGTAAGGCGGCCCCACCGACAGCTTCGTGCCGGTGAGCGCGTCGAGAACCATCGGGTAGAGCGTGCCGAGCAGGATCGCGGCCGCCGCCACCGACAGCAGCAGATTGTTGACCAACAGCAGCGTCTCACGTGACCAGATTCCGAAGCTTGCATGGCTCTTGACCACTGGCGCGCGAAGAGCAAACAGCGCAAGCGACCCACCCACCACGCCCAGGAGAAACGCGAGCACGAAGACGCCGCGTGCCGGGTCGGTGGCGAAAGCGTGCACGGAGGTCAACACGCCCGACCGGACCAGGAAGGTGCCTAGCAAGCTGAGCGAGAAAGCGGCGATCGCCAGTAGCACAGTCCAGCTCTTGAATACGCCCCGTTTCTCAGTCGCTGCCAGGGAGTGGATCAGGGCCGCGCCCACCAGCCAGGGCATCAATGACGCGTTTTCGACGGGATCCCAGAACCACCAACCGCCCCACCCGAGCTCAGAGTAAGCCCACCATGACCCGACGGCGATGCCCACACCGAGAAACGCCCACGCCACGTTTGTCCAGGGTCGAGACCAGCGTGCCCACGCGGCGTCGAGCTTGCCATCCAGCAAGGCAGCGATGGCGAAGGCGAAGGCGACCGAGAAGCCAACATAGCCCATGTACAGTATGGGCGGATGGACGATTAGACCGACGTCCTGCAACACAGGATTCAGGTCCCGGCCATCGACTGGGACATTGGGTAGCAAGCGCGCAAACGGGTTGGAGGTGCCGATCAGAAACAGCAGAAAACCAGTGCTTATCATGCCCATCACAGCCAGCACTCGCGCCAGCATCGCGTCCGGTAGTTGGCGCGCGCCGATCGAGACCGCAGTTGTCCATCCGGCCAGTATCAGAGCCCATAGGAGCAACGAACCTTCATGCGCACCCCAGACTCCGCTGACCTTGAAATACCAGGGCAGCGCACTGTTGGAGTTTTCCGTGACATACGCAACCGAGAAATCGTCCGTTAGGAATGCGTGCACCAGGCAGGCGAAGCTGAACATCAAGAACGTGAGCTGTCCCCACGCGGCCGGCTTCGCCAGCGCCATCCAGCGTTGATCGCCCCGCCAGGCACCAGCTAATGGGACGCTTGCTTGAACCAGTGCGAGACACAGCGCCAGGATCAGGGCCAATAGTCCGAGTTCCGGGATCATCGATACGACTCCTGTTTGCCGCGCGGAAGCTGGCGTCTCGCACCGATTTTCTTCAGCGCACCCATCGCTTCAGGTGGCATGTATTTCTCATCATGCTTGGCAAGGACTTCATCAGCGTGCAGTGCGCCGCCGGGCTCTATGTGACCCATGGCGACAATGCCTTGGCCCTCGCGGAAAAGGTCAGGCAGAATGCCCTCGTAACGCACGAGGATGCTGCTCTCCCCGTCCGTCACGACAAATCGCAGCGCCAGTGAACCCGGCGTGCGTTTCAACGAACCCGTCTCTACCAGCCCGCCCGCGCGAATGCGAGTGCCGCGCGGCGCCTCACCAGCCGCGATCTGAGTTGGGGTGTAAAACAGATTGATGTTTTGCCGCAACGCCGCCATTGCCAACGCCGCGGCCGCGCTTACTCCACAGAGCAGCGCCAGCATCCAATACAGTCGCTTTTTGCGTGCAGGAGTCATTGCGAAATCTCCCGGCGTCGGCTGCGCGCGAGTTTATTCAGGTACCGACGGCGTGCCAACAAAGGCAGCATCACGTTCAATGCCAATAGAGCAACGCACAAACCATAGCCGCTCCAGACGTAGGCGCCGTGTCCACCCATGGCGAGAAAATCAGCGAACGACGCGAATGCGATCATGTCCGACTCTCCAGAAGCCGGGCGACCTCAGCGTCGGCCCAACGGCTGCCGGTCTCGCGCTGCAGCACTTCCAGGCGCATACGCGCGAACAATACTGCTCCGAAGAAGCAATAGAATCCCAGCACGGTTAATAACAATGGCAGCCACATCTGCGCCGGCATAGCCGGCGCAGATGTAAGCGAGAAGCTGGCGGGCTGGTGCAAGGTGTTCCACCATTCGACCGAATACTTGATGATGGGAATGTTGACAACGCCGACCACGGATAGCACCGCGCAGGCGCGCGCGGCACTATCGCGATTGGTGATCGCCTGACCCAACGCGATGACACCTAGATACAGGAACAGCAGGATGAGCATGGAGGTCAGGCGTGCGTCCCATACCCAGTAAGTGCCCCAGGTGGGCTTGCCCCAGATCGCCCCAGTGCTCAGCGCGATGAATGTCATCCAGGCACCGACGGGGGCAGCCTGCTGCAGCGCGACGTCCGCCAGCTTTATTTTCCAGATCGCCCCGATGACCCCGGCAGTCGCCAACATGACGTAGATCGATTGAGCAAGCAGAGCGGCCGGCACGTGGATGTACATGATGCGAACGCTGTCGCCCTGCTGGTAGTCTGCGGGCGCAAATGCTAGTCCCCACGACAGTCCGATCACGAGCAAAAGCGCGCTCGCAGATGCGAGCCATGGCAGACACCTGCCACTCATGGAGTAGAACAGCTTTGGCGAGCCCCATTTGTGTAGCCAGGTCCAGTTCATTCGAGTTGCTCTTGAGCGGTCGTCGGGCCGGCACCACGGATGGCGCGTCATTCGGCGACACTGATGGAAAGCGCCGCGGCAATCGCAAACGGCGCCAAAGTCATCGCCAGCGCGGTAAGGCACGACAACCACAGCAGGTATCCCGCAACAGGCAGGCCCTGCAACGCGGCTTGCAGAGCACCGCTACCTAGGATCAGCACCGGGACGTACAGGGGCAGGATTAGCAGCCCCAGTAACAACCCGCCTCGACGCAAACCAACCGTGAGCGCGGCGCCGACTGCACCGAGCAGGATAAGCACAGGCGTGCCCAGCAACAGGGAAAGCAGCAGCGCGCCGAAGCAATGGGCCGGGAGGCCCAGCATCAAGGCAAGGAGAGGGGCCACCACCACCATCGCCAGACCGCTGCAAATCCAGTGCGCGGTTACCTTGACCAGTACCAGCACGAGCATCGAGTGCGATGAAAGCATCCATTGCTCCAGCGAGCCATCTTCGAAATCAGCACGAAACAGCCCGTCTAGCGAAAGCAGCATGGCCAGCAGCGCCGCGACCCACACTAACCCTGGCGCGGCTTTTTGCAGAAACTGTGATTGCGCCCCCAGCGCTAGCGGAAACAGCGCGACGACAACGGAGAAAAACGCTAAGGGGTTAACAACGTCCCCTGGTTGGCGACCTATCAGACGCAACTCGCGGTTAAGTAAGGAAATCACGACCATGGTCACGTCGCGTACTGCCCAAGATCAAGGACAGCGTAAGCTCGCGCCCGTTGGGTCAGTTCGTGGTGCGTAGTCAGCACTACCGCACCGCCGCTCTCACAATGCATTGCCAGGCGCGCTTCAAGTTGCGCTGTGCCCGCCCTATCCAGCGCGGTGAACGGTTCGTCCAGTAGCCACAGCATTGGCGCACCGGGCAGGTACAGGCGCGCCAATGCGACGCGGCGCTGCTGGCCCGCCGACAGGTCATGGCAATGCGTGTCCTCAAAGCCGCGCAGGCCAACCGCGACAATCGCCCGCCCTACGGCGGCGATCGCATCGCGCCCGTGCAATGCTCCTAGCCATGACAAGTTTTCCTCAACGGTCAAGAGTGCCTTCACACCGAGGGCATGCCCAATCCATAGCAGCCGAGAAGCGAGGGCTCCGCGCTGCTGGGCAAGGGCTTGACCGAACAGCTCGACATGCCCCTCAGCCGGCTGAGCCAACCCGCATAACAGACGCAGAAGGCTGCTTTTTCCGCTGCCGTTGGGACCTATGATGCGCAACATGTCACCGGCCGCGATGCCGAAGCTCACGTCTTTGAACAACCGACGCTGGTTTCGTTCGCAACCGAGACGCACCGCATTGAGCACCCGGCACCCAGTGCGAAAACTGCCATCTGGCCAGACGCAAAGTTCTTGCATGACGTACTGCACCTAAGACCGGGTATTCGCGCCAGCAAGAGCATGAATTGTCGCGGAATCGTCTACTGTCTCGCTCTTTGGAAGGACCCAGTTTTGACGAGGAAAGTGACAGGTATACCCTCCGGGCTGCTTCTCAAGATAGTCCTGATGCTCCGGCTCAGCTTCCCAGAAGTCTCCGACAGGCTCAAGCTCAGTGACAACGATGCCCGGCCACCGGCCCGATGCTTCCACGTCGGCAATGGTCTCCAGCGCCACCTTTTTCTGCTCGTGGGTCGTATAGAAAATCGCCGAACGGTAGCTTGTTCCCACATCGTTACCTTGACGGTCCAGTGTCGTCGGATCGTGAATTTGAAAGAAGTACTCCAGAATGCGCCGGTAGCTCGTCTGCGTTGTATCGAAGACTATCTCGATCCCTTCCGCATGAGTGCCATGATTGCGGTAGGTCGCGTTCAAAATGTCGCCCCCGGTATACCCGACGCGAGTCGAAACAACACCGGGAAGCTTGCGGATTAGATCTTGCATTCCCCAGAAGCATCCTCCAGCAAGTACAGCGCGCTGATGCATGTTAAACCTCCTTGATCCGATGGATATATCGTTGTGACGCACGCTCGCTCTACGTGCCATCGCTATTTGACGAACCAACGGTGGAGCGCCACTAAACTGGCAGAGCAGCTCTCTACCGGGAATACTCGGGGACTACACCCCGAGCATAACTTTAGCCATGGATTGGATCGACTTGGTCCTGTCAATCCCGAGCTACAAGTCAACACCGTCGTGTGGCGCGGAATGTTATTTCCCGAAGATCGCGCCCTCCGTTCCCGTCTTCGTGGCGACACAAAGCGAGTATGCCGTCGTTCGAACGCGAACGCGTCCTGCGACTTTCGACACCGCAGTCATGAGACTCCGTTCCCTTGCTGATCGCGGAACGCGTTACCGTTGGTAGTCAAGCTACATGTATCGCTCATGTACTGCATTTTGGCCGGACTGACCGCAGCAACGCGCTAGGCGAGCAAGCAAATAGTTACGTGTATCGGGTACCGCGCTTTGCTGACTTCTCACTGCCGAATGCGGATAATCGTCTTCCCTTCGCGTCGTTTGGTCGGGTTCAAGGCCGCGACGGCATCGTCGAGGGTCGAGACCTCGCCAATGTTGGTCCGTAGTCGTCCGTCCCGCACCCGCTGGACAATCTCGCTCAATTGGGCGCGATCGGACTCGACAACAAAATCGATCGCACGCCCGTTATAAGGACGCGCCTCGGACGGCCCGACAACGGACACCAGTGTCCCTCCGGCTCGAACCAGGCCTGCGGATCGTTTCCCGATGTCGCCACCGATGACATCAAAAACAAGATCAACTCCGCCGACATCCTCAAGCGTATCGTTATCGAGGTCGACAAACTCTTGCGAACCAAAGTCGAGCGCCTTCTGACGGTCTGCGGCGCGCCCTGTGCCAATGACATACGCGCCGGCCTCTCGCGCGAGTTGCGTCACCATGGTGCCGACCGCCCCGGCGGCACCGTGAGCGAGCACGCGCTGGCCTGCCTGGAGCCGCCCATGTTGAAACAGCCCTTGCCAGGCGGTCAGCCCTGAGATCGGCAGGCTAGCGCCCTCTGCGAAATCGACATCCCCGGGCAGCGGTGCCAGGTTACGCGCCTCAATCGCCACATACTCCGCCAAGGTTCCGTCACGGTACCAGTCGGCGAGGCCGAACACCCTCTGGCCCACAGACAGACCCGTCGTCCCGTAGCCGAGAGCGGTGACCACTCCGGCCAGCTCATGGCCAGGGATCGACGGTTTTCGGTCATGGTCGCTGCGATCGGTCCACGTCGAAGGCCACGCCATTTCGGTGGGGACGAACCCGGATGCATGAATCCGAATAACAACGTCGTTTATCCCTGCCGACGGCTCCGGCCGCTCAACAAGTTTCAATCCTGCCAATCCTGCTGTCTGATCCGTTGCCACAATCGCCTTCATGTGCATTCTCTCCATGTTGCATGCTTCTTTACTGGAACCGTCGCAGTGACGGCCGCGTATCGCTCACGGACGAATTCGGATGATCGTTTTTCCGTTGGCCTTTCCGGTCGGGTTAAGCGCAACAACGGCGCCCTCAAGGTTAGAGACTTTGCCGATATGCGGACGTAACCGACCCTCACGCACTCGCCGGACGATTTCGCCAAGTTGGGTGCGATCAGATACGACAACAAAGTCGATCGCCAGGCCGTCAACAGGTCGCGCCTCGGCCGGCCCCGCAATTGTCACCAGCGTTCCTCCGGCTCGAGTTACACGAGCCGACTGCTTCCCGATTTCGCCACCGAACACATCGAACACCAGATCTACTGAACCGACATCTTTCAGGTCGTCGTTCTCAAGATCGATAAATTCTTGCGCGCCGAATTCGAGCGCCGTCTGACGGTGTGTAGCGCGTCCTGTGCCGATGACATGGGCGCCTGCCTCGCGTGCGAGTTGGGTTACCATCGAACCGACTGCACCGGCTGCTCCGTGCACAAGGATGCTTTGTCCTGCCTGAAGGCGACCGTGGTCGAATAGTCCCTGCCACGCGGTCAGGCCCGGCATTGCGACGCTTGCCCCCACCGTGAAGTCGACGTCGCCTGGCAGCGGCGCGAGGTTGCGCGCCTCGATCGCCACATACTCGGCCAAGGTACCGCTGCGATACGAGTCCGTAAGGCCGAACACGCGCTGTCCCACCGAAAGTCCCCTCGTGCCGTAGCCGAGGGCGGTGACTACACCTGCCAACTCTTGTCCGGGAATCGATGGTGTCCGGTCGCGACCTTGACGATCGGTCCACGTCGAGGGCCACGTCAACTCATCCCAAGTGAATCCCGACGCATGGACCTGAACAACCACGTCGTTTATCCCTGCCTCTGGCTCCGGCCTCTCGGCGAGCTTCATGTCGGCCGTCCCGGCCGCCTGGTCCGTCACAATGATTGCCTTCATCTGATTTATCTCCTAGGTTTTTCGCCGAAACGTAGCAGCGGGTCGAAAACCGTTCGACGCCTCATATCAGGCGCCACGGGAACCTTAAAAAGCGAAGAACAATCAGCACCACGCCGTGATCCTCGCTTTCCCAAAGTGCTCAAGCTAGTGCAACGGCTCGACAAACACCGAGGCCGTGCACTGACTTAGCGACTGAGAGGCGGATAACCCGTCGTATATATCCAGTCTGACGCTTGCGCCGGTATGTGACACCCCTGACAGTCTTTCTTATAGTCCGTGGATGTAGTCTTCTTCGGATCGGTTGCATCAAACCAGGACCAACCCCATCCGTCGCCCCAAAGCTTGTTTTCCGGAAAGCGACCGACGTCATCTTTAACCATCACGAACCAGCCTGAAAGGGTGCCCGCACTGCTTACTGTGCCGGTCGTCATTGGCTTCGTATTCGTCTTGTACACTTCCTTCACCAGAATAGTGCCATCCGGAAAATGTCCGTCCTTGCGATACGCCGCGATGGTTCCCGGTGATGCATAGACCACGTGCAATTGCTTTGAGCCCGGGCCACTGTCTGCGGCGACCGCCCAACTGCCCAGCATCTGATAAGTGGTCCGGTAATCGGCGGGCACGTGCATATTCCCCTTGCCGTCGACAACAGCGGCGGTCGCCCCTTTGTACGGTAAGCGCGTCTCCGTCTGCCCGTAGGCGCTAACAGCGACCGTCACAGACAATCCTGCCAGGGCGACGCACAAGACACCGGCAATTCTCATGGCACTGCTCCTCGTGTGTTGATGAACACACATAGTTTCCTGCTGAAAGACTTAGAGGTGCAACGGCGCTTGAGTATGCAAGCAATATGCGTGAGTATGCCTCCGGGTTCACGCTCACGTGGCGCAGGACCACGCGATGACTTCGAAAAGGGAGCTTATAACGGACCGGACTGCGACCCACAGCAAACTTATCACCGAAAGCAACGATCCTCTGAAAGTGCCGCGCGACCACGTCAAAGATGCTCACGTATCAACCGCGTATACTGAAGGATGCAGCGTTTCCCTTTTGACGTCATTTAAAATGACGGAAGCTCGTGATTTGCGTCGAAGCGCTTGCATGTGGCCGCTGGTCATCGAGAGAAACGAAAAAAGGAACGGATATATTTTTCGGCCGGTTAATGCACGGCAGCCTTTCGAGACGCGGCCGTGCAATCCATCGACAGATCGAGCCCCTTGGTTTTCGCCGGGGTATTTCCCGTCGCTCTCACTTCGGGTGACGCAAAGACGGCGCAGCAGACCGGCATGAACCGCCGCATTAAGTCAGAACTTCGGTACACGGTCGCACGTACCACGTGTTGCCTGAAGCGAACTTTTGCAAATCGAGTTTAATCTTGGCGAATTATTTAGGAGTAGATGGTGCGCGTATTGGTCTTGTTCTGGTTTGTTGCTAGCGCTTCCTACGTGGCAATGCGAGGCAGGGTACGCTTCAAGTTCTGGCGCCAATTATCGGACCATTCAACGTTTTTAGCGCCGATTAATGCCGTCTTCTACATATTCTCGACGCTGAAACGAGGCGCGTATATCGACGCGTCCAGCTTTCCTGAACTGGCGCCGTTAAAAGCGAACTGGAAGACCATCCGGGATGAGGCCATGGCAGTCGACGCAGCACAGAAAATTGCGGCTGCAGAAAACTACGGCGACATCGGATTTAACTCATTCTTCAAGACCGGATGGCGCCGGTTCTATCTGAAGTGGTACGACCAACCTCATCCGTCTGCAATGGCGCTTTGTCCAGTAACGACACGTTTGCTACAGGAGATTCCGTCCATACGAGCAGCGATGTTTGCTCAGTTACCGCCTGGCGCGAGCCTCGTCAGGCATCGCGACCCATACGCCGGCTCCGTCCGTTACCATCTCGGGCTCGTCACGGCCTCCAGTCCCAGTTGCTTTATTGAGGTGGATGGGGAAAAATATTGTTGGCGCGACGGTGAGGAGGTCATGTTCGACGAGACCTATATCCATTACGCAAAGAACGAAACCACAATCTCGCGCATCGTCCTCTTCTGCGATATCGAACGTCCGATGCGTTACCGCTGGGTTGCTGCGTTCAACAGGGCTTTCTCGAACGTGGTGCTCCGCGCCGCCACCTCTCCGAACGAAACCGGCGACCGGACCGGCTTTCTGAACCGTGTATTCAAATACGTTTACGCAATCCGTCGATTGGGAAAGTGGATGAAGGCTTGGCATCGACCCACCTACTATGCAGTTAAGTGGTTCCTGTTCGGATCGATCTTTGCAGGCATTATTTACACCCTTTAATCGCGCGTAGACCACAAGGCGAGACCCGCCGCCGAAGATCCCTCTCCTCCGGTGTGCCGAAAACACCGTTAATTTCCTCCCTAGCCTCGGACTGCGGCAGCCTTCCATCGCGTGGTATGGACTGGAATTTCCTCCGCGAGCTGGCGACGTCCTGCCGCGATGTCCTCAGCTGCATTGATATTACGATGGCGGAGCCAGCGCATTGCCGATCAAGATGGCGGACGCCGCCGATAGTGGCCTTTCTGGCTACCGGTCTTAGCGTCGGGCGCCTGCGGCGTCGCCAATGGCGCTCGCACTTACTGTGCAAGGCCCCCTTCACAAGCTATGGCGTTTCGCGCGTGTAGAGGCTGATGCCCAACTTAGTCGTGCTCAAATCCATACATACAGATCTGGAGCGCTGGAGTAACGGTCGTCCTGCTAAGCGGCATGGTGTTCCCGCCGTTTCCGAGTGGTGCCTTTCCCAGTCCGGCGTCGCAGATATCGCCGGGTGGAGAGCCATCGCTCCTGCACCGCACCTCTGTACGCTGCATGAACGCCGCGTCAGGCGGCCATACGTGAATCCCCTTCTTTCCTTGCAGGGAGATCGAGGGATTGCATGATGGTCAACCCCGACCAGCACACGGATAGCCGTCCGCGTGGCAGGACTTTCAGTCAACTTCGTCCGCAGCGGGCGATGCCCCCCGCTGCGGACGCATGCCCACTACGGCCCTCATCGCGATGCGTATCTGACCGCATCGACCGCTCCGAATATCTTGGTGGCGAGGCTGTCCCCTTGGATTGCGACCCGAAATACTCGATGCGGCCGTGTCGGTTGGCACGGCACTGAGCTGGCGGTTGCACAGGGCCGAACGGGAACTGGCGTCCCTTTTGGTATCAGACGCATTCGGTGCTTTCAGGCGCTCGAACGGTACCTTTTCAGCAAGCGCTTCCGTCTACGGACCTTCGCGGGTTAGCAGCGCGATAGAACTCAAAGTCCTGTCAACGTGCGATAGCGGCTCACGCGAGAACCAGTCTTAGCAATGCCCGGCTGTCAAGAACATCGCGTTGCGCCACGATTCACCATCGGGAAACCGCCCTTCAGGGCAGGAAGACAATGAAGAATGCTTGGCCTGAGCGCCTTTGCCCGTGCGAATTGAGCATTAACTGCTGCAAACTTGAAAAATCCATCATGGATGCTGGAGTCAGCCGGCGCGTGCCGCCCGCTCAAGGCGGCACGGCAGCGCATGACCCTCTTCACGCACACAGCGACCCGTAGACCGCGAATTCCTACGAAGGCGCACACCACTTTCAGAGCTTGCCGTAGCTATGCAGACCCGAAAGAAACATATTCACGCCGATGAACGCGAATGTCGTGACTACCAACCCCGTCAACGCCCACCATGCTGCAGGCCTGCCTCGAAGGCCCTTGAGCAGACGCATATGCAACCATGCCGCATAGTTCAGCCATACTATCAGCGCCCAGGTCTCCTTCGGATCCCAACTCCAATAACCGCCCCACGCTTCCGCCGCCCATAGCGCACCTAGAATCGTCGCGATGGTAAAAAAAGCGAATCCGACAGAAATTGACTTATACATCACATCGTCTAGTACTTCGAGCGCCGGGAGACGATCATCCAGGATGCCCTTGTCTTTCATCAGGTAGGCAACGGCAACCATCGCGGATAGAGCAAAGGTGCCGTACCCAATGAAGTTCGCCGGTACGTGTATTTTCATCCACCAGCTCTGGAGCGCCGGGACAAGCGGCTGAATTTGTTGTGCATCCCGTGATATCGAATACCACATCATAAAAACGACTGCGGCGCTAACCACGACCAGCACGAAGGCCCCGAGCGCATGTGTGTTGTAGTGGCTCTCGTAATAGAGATAGAAGAGCGCCGTGATGAGGTTGAACAGTACGAAAACCTCATACAGGTTCGAGATTGGGATATGCCCAATGTCGGGTCCGATCAGATAGGATTCGTACCAGCGCACCATCATCCCGACGAAACCCATCAGAACAGCGCTCCATGTGAGCTTCGATGCAATCGCACCCGCCGACGGCGAGCGGGCTATCATGGCGATCCAGTAGAACAGTGTTGCCAGGGCAAATAGCGCGCTCATCCAAAGGATAGCGGATTGACTCGATAGAAGGTACTTCAGGAAAAAGGCATGATCTGCTCGGCCGAGAACGTTGCCGTACAGGTTAATCGCAAACAGGGATAAGCCAGCGATACCGACTAGTAGCATGCGCGCTGGCTTCCAACGCCATCCCAGCGTGATAAGGGCAGGAATCGCGCATACCAGCACCAGTATGTCGTCAAAACTCATGTGCGAGTGATACTTGGTCAGCGCGAACGCTGCCCCGCCGACCAAGGTCACTGCGAACAGCACATCAAGAAGCAACGTCTTCGCGGGAATCCTCGGTTGCCAGACCGTAACGCGTGAAGAGGGTGCGATCACCACCTTCTTGTCGCGCAATGATGGGCGATGCGGAGCACCTGACGTCATGTCCATTTTCGACCTCGATCTTGGAAAATATGCCTCACAGGCCGTTCATCCGTGATGTGGTGTATATCGGAGACAGGCTTTCGGGCAGGCGACGTCCAAGGCGGCTAAGAGCCCCTTCAGCTTGACTCGACGCCGCCGGAGAACGGAAATTCGATCACACAATTGGTTGCAGAACTTGCAATTCGCGCAGGCAGAAACCAACTGAGTTATCCTCGCTGCGCGTACCCACTACACCAGCCGGCCCCTTCGACGGTCTTGCCTGTGAATAGCGGGCAGGCAGCAGTCTTTGAAGATGCACTGCCTTGGTAGAATTGACAGTTCGCGCAGTTCTGGCCGGCGGCGTACTTCGGAAACTTGGCTTTGTCCACCTTGGTCGCGTCCGCTCGGTAACCGAGTGCGACTGCGCTCGGATCTGTCTCGGACAATTCTTCCGCTGCGTGAGCGACGAGCGGAAAGAAAGCGCTCGACACTAGCCATCCAGCGCTTCGTACGATGAACTCACGACGACAAGACTTCATTTCAACCTCCTCGTTGGCTTCTTGGGCGATGTTGGCTATTCGAGAGACTTTCCTGGATGAAAATCTGGAACAACCTAGACAATCTATTCATTGATACTGCCCCCCGAGACGTACCGTATCGGCTCCCTGACAGGACAGCATGTCACACTGGCAATTGATGGTATGGCGATGTGCATTAAGCCGCAACGTCCCGTGGGTATCGGACTTATATACTGCCGCATACGATACTGGGGTTACTCACGCGTGTCCTGAAACTGGCTGAAGTGCCCCTCTTTCTTTGGCTATGAACCGCATTCGCTTAACGAAAGCCATATACGAGGCGCGGCTACGTACCCCACGCCAAACCTCCGGGTCGTACTGCAATACATAAGCTATTAGGCGGCGTTTGTTTCGTTCAATTGAGTAACGGCAATCAAACCGAACTCACACGTCTCCCGTTACCGCGTAACAAAGCATTACCGGTTAGGCTATGTCGGTGATCCGCTCACCTTGACGTCACCCCTGTCGTCGGACTAGAAAGGAAATTTGCCAGCCTTCTTCGCAGGCGCTTTTTTCTGCAATATGCCCTTCAACGAAGGTCAGAAACGCGGGCTATAGAAGCGGAATCACAAGCGCGGAACGTCTAAGGAAAGTCTGCGTACTGAGGCTTGAGAAATAAGCAGCACTCATGCTCGGACTAAAGCGCTTGCGCACACCGCAAATCCTTTCGGGTCGATCAGCTGGTCGCCAACCAAGACTAACAGTTGATGAAAATTCCGCCGTGGACGGGCAGCGCCTGGCGGAGATGGACGCCAGCAAACGGAATTTTTAGAAATCAAGCAGCCTTCCATGACCGGTTGAGTACGGAAGTGATGCGCCTCTTATGGATTTATGCCCCAACCTTACGAATGAACAGTGGTCCGACTCGCTCAGCGCACAGCAGAAGACTTCGAGCCTGAGCTCGGGGAAACGACGACGGTCTTACAGAACAGCTTAGCGTGAATGTGGGGCAACAAGAGGAAGGATCAGCGATATCCCAAGTGCCATTACCTTAAGCAAAAGATCCACCACCAGCACACTAAACACCAGCAAAGACGATTCATATGCCATCGATAGCGCCTGCGCGATAACTATCGAACTGACCGCACAGAGGAAAAGGAATATAGCCCTGGCAAACCGGATCTTGACTACAGTACCGATGGCTAACGCGACCCATATCAGTCTCCCCGTCGCGGAAGCGAAACGCTCCGGTGATGATTGTGCGAGTATGAGCTCGACTGGCAATTCAAATATCGACCATACTGCAACAGAGAGCGGAAGCGCGCACTGCGCGGCTCGTGCAATTACGGGTAGCAGTCTAGCGATGAATCCCACCTCTTCCCCTCGGAAAGGGTTGATTCGACTAGCTACGTTCTCGAGTCGTCTTTCTGTTCTGCTCGAACGAGTGGCCGACATGTTCGCTCCGGTGTTCTAAGACCTGGGACGGCCGCGCCGCGGCCTCGCAACTGGCACGTGTAACGGCGGCGAAGGAAACCCGACCATCGTGTGCCACAACTAACGCAGTTCTCTCTTCGACTGCCAAAATAAGACGCGTTGTCAGTTTGATCAGTGCCCCGCCATCATCGTCATGAGCTCGGTACGCGCACGCACGACGCAAGAATCATTCGATGACTGTTTGCGGGCACCCGTGTCTCGCTCACCCATGGTCGAAAAACTGAATCCCCGATCTTGATCGGCATACCACTCAGTGCGCAGAATGATCGTCCGTGTGCTAGACCTATCCTCCAGATCTGTTCGCCGAAATGTCCCATAGTCGAGTCGCTCCAGCAAACACTAAGCGTGACGGATGAAAGCCGTTCAACTATAGAAACCCTTGCCGGCAACAGTTCTCTCGTCGCATTTTCCTTCGCCCTCTCACAGAGCGGGGTCTTCGTTAGACGAATTTTCTTTTCTTTTACAAGCACGACTTCCGAAGCCGATGCCGGCGCTAAAAGGCACAGCAACGCTCTCTCGATAATGTCTTCGCGAGCTTCTAGAGTCATTTGACACCTTTTTCGTTGGCCGATATCACAAATAGTGAACTTTCTCTATCCCGATTACGCGTGCGCTGTGCTCTTCGGAGTGGCGAATTTGGCCGTGGTATTTGCGCCCGGCGTGGGACCCTAATTGGGCGGCCCATGGTTGATTACCGCCCTTGACGCGACTAAGAGGCAATGTTAACGATGGAGAAGCTACGCTACAATATTCACTGCGTATCGCCACTGCATCCGTCGGTATATTTGTCGGCCAATTCCGTCTTAATCTCCTTATATCTTGTCGCTATAAAATCCGGTGAACTTCCCGTATCTTTGTGTCCGCATTGTGACGGCAGGCATCGTTTCTTCCTCAATACAATTGTTATCGTATTACGCACAGCAAATGCGGTGCAATACGTCGGTATAAGACATCGATACCAAATATCTGCATGACATACTTATGAAAGGTGGCTCGCATGACGTACACTCGCAGCGTAAACTCCCTCGATTGATTGCCCCAAAAAGGGTAGATTTTGGATAAGCCGTCAGAGTCACTTTCCTCTGAAACAGAACACCTTCCCGTACGGGTGTGGGATCTGTCAGTGAGAATCTTTCACTGGTCGATTGTCGGTCTCGTCATCGGGGCGTATGTGACATCCCGATACAACTGGATGACGTGGCACGTTCGTCTGGGGCAATTAACCCTTACGCTACTGATTTTCCGGATTCTGTTGGGCTTTTGGGGTAGCGAAACCGCGCGGTTCAGGAGGTTTCTCGTACGCCCCTCGAGCGCGTTGGTCTATGCGCGTCGCTTCTTTTCCTGCGCTGGGACGACGCACGTCGGACACACACCCGCCGGCGGATGGATGGTAGTTTTGCTCATCCTGCTAATGTCGATGCAGGTATTGACGGGACTATATGCCTACAACGACGTGGCCCAGGTAGGACCGCTTTTCGGCATCTTCTCCGGCGATACCTCAAATATGTTGGTGTCTGTGCACGGATTGCTGTTCACGATCTTGATGACGTGTGTCACTATCCACATAGCAGTTATTGCCCTGTACCGGATCGTGAAGCGACAAGATCTGGTTCGACCGATGACGACGGGGATACAGTATCTACCACCCGGTTTTCGCAAGCCAAGGATGATCCGCGCAAGTCGAGCATTCTCGCTATTTCTTTGCTCCGTGGTCATTGCGACGCTGATCTCCCAGCTTTGATTCGAAAATTATTTGCGCAGGCTCCGACCTTCAGGGCGAAGTTAGCGAAACGTTTGCAAACGCGCACCGGGTGTGCGCCGCGTCGCACAGCGCTGCGCCGTGGTGTCCTGCCATGCGTAATGTTCATATTAGGATAGCAGCCGCTCCTTCAGCCGGTCGCTCCTCGACAGTCCAGACTCCGCTCCCGCGTCGAAATAAAACGGTTGCTATACGCACTGGTGAAACCGTTGCAGCATGCCTATCGGACCAGGCCCAAATCAATAGATGCTGCGCAAGGAGCGCCCGACTTTCATCGTTACGTTGCCGTCGGGCACGTCGCCAGCCGAAGTGGCCGGCCTCCGCTCGCGCTTTGTATATGGGAAGCGGATACGCAATGTCATGCTGATATCCGGCCTGCAGGTTGTTGAGGCAATTCGTGCCGATGAGCGGTGGGTCGCCGCACGCAGGATGCCAAAGGCTCCGCGTGTAACGATGCCTTTGGGGCAGTACGGTAAGCACACGGCTTCGCCGAACACGCCTTTCACTCGCTCGCGGTCGCGCACGAGAGCGCAGCTGGCTTTGCGGACCGGATTTGGTTCTTACCAAATTCAGGTCATCGCGACGCGGGTCTTCAAGGCACTCGAGCGGTACCTGTTCGGCAAGCGCGGCCGCCCGCGCTTTAAAGGCGCGAGAAGTACGCTGCACACTCTTGCAGGAAAAGCAACACGGGCATGATGCGCCCGGATGCATAAGCTCGCTTCCTGCTGGTTGAACGCCGCTGATCCATCAGGGTCAGGATGCCAGACCTGCGAAAGGATGAGCGGCTCGTAGCCGCCTTGTAGTTCAAGACCAAATACTGCCGGCTGGCGTGAAGGTACTCCACAAGAAGCTGCGCTGGTTCGTCCAGCTCGTTCTGGACGGGAATACTCCCATCAAGGCGAGCATACTGCGCCGCCTCGTGCCCCAAGGATCGGTCGGCGACATCGATATCGGTCCGTAGAACATCGCATCGGTTACGGCTGACACGGCGCAGTTCAGCGGTTCGCACTCCAGGTCGAGCGTCCGCACGCCGAAATCGACTGCCGCAACTGGGTGCGCTCGCTTCGGCAGTTGCAAGCGGAACAACGGCTTGCAGAGATGTATCGCTATGAGGCGGACGTGCGCAAGCAGGCGCATGGGCGCGACGCGAACTTTCTGCTTACCGGGGCACGGACATGGCGCGACGATGGCGTCTCCTCCGAAAGCCTTGCAAACTTGCTACGGACGCAGCGTCAGCGTCCGCGCGCCTGGACAATTCATGAGCGAGCTGACCCTCAAGGCCGAACGAGCCGGTGTGCAGCGCCAAATCATTCATGTGCGCCGGTTAAAAATGAGCCGGTACGACCATACCACCGACACGTTACCAGGAAGCCGCTGAGCCAGCGGCAGTACGCATTTGGGGATGGTAGAGTCGCGTGCAGCGCGACCTCTATAGTGCGCTTCTGGCGGGAAACTCTGAAGGAAATACGGCCGCCTGTGCTTGAAAAAGACTAGATCGCGCTTGTATCGTACCTGCAGTAGGCCGGCCGATACGTCAGCAAACCGCAAACGGCTGGGCTTTGCCCAACTTCCCGGATTGCCAGGGCGGTTCGCCTCAAATCATTGTGAGGAGCAACAGCAGCTTGCGCTGCTGCCGGTCTGAGCAACGCGCTTCTTCAGAACCATTGCGATGTACGCCGGTGCCCCGCCATGAGCCCTTCCCATTTGACGGCAAGGAAGACTCAGGCGCAATAACAAACTCCAGCCGCTGAATATGAACCGCCCCGGCTTCTCATGATGCGGATCGGGGATGAATCTTGTTCACCGCTTCTCGCGTCACCTCGTCAAGCACGAGCGGTTCAAGAGCGAAGCCGGCAGCGCGCCAGGCTTCGAGCCCTCCGGCGAGCGGAAAGACATGGCTGTACCCTTCCGTCTTCATCTGCTCCGCGACTAATGCCGCACTCACTTCGTTTGGACAATCGCAGTAGACGACAAATTTCCTGCTCCTGTCCAATCCGTCGAGCTGCGCCACCGATACATCGTGATCTACCACTATCGCGCCTGGGATCCGCACAGGATCGATCTGTCGCCTCAGCCTCCGTCGCGCATCTATGACCAAAGGCGGAGGCTCTTGTGCCAGCATCGCAACAAGCTGCACAGCGTCGACCCGCGGCATGCGCAAACGCCGATGCAGGGTCGCTCGGTGTCGCCATCGGATGCCTACGTAAATAATTAGAGTGATCAAGGCAATAGTCGCGGTCCCAAAGCCCAACCAATCGATGACGCTAAGAATCGGTTCTATGGTATCAGCAAACAGCGAGCCGAGAGCTACCCCCACGGTTGCCCATAGTGCAGCCCCGACGGCATCGTAAAAGAGAAAACTGCTGAGCGATACGCCGATTGCACCGGCCACAGGAACCGCGAGCGTAGAGAGGCCCGGAATAAACTTGGTTACGACAAGCACCCGTACGCCGAACTTTGCGAAGAGCTCGCCGCTCTTGTTCACACAACTGTCCCGCGATATCGATAGGCTGCATAGGAATCCTAGGACCCGGCTCCCATAACGTCGTCCCATCCAATACCACAACAAGTCACCCACGAGAGCAGAACTCGTTGCAACGAGAACCACATTGAACAGGGAAAGCCTCATCGACCAAACGCTCTCATGGCGGCCTACCAACGAGGTGATTACGCCGGTTAGTAAAAGTGTCGGCATCGCCGGCACTGGCAACCCAAGCGACTCAAGCAGTACGTTCAGAAAAACCAGTGGCAAACCGTTCTCGGCGATCAGTTCTCGAAGCATCAATTCGACTCACGGAAGAGGACACATCACCCGCCAGCACCGCTTCGGCTCGAACGCCTGATGCTGCCCGTTACTCTTACGGGCCGTCTGCCTGTAGAAGTGCCTCATATATTGCACCCATATGCGGTCATCCGCGATGCAATCAACTCAACTTCCCGCGCCTGCGTCGTTCGCTGACGGTCACGATAGCGGGTCAACGTCCTCAACAAAACCGGACGACCAGCGCGCGCGGGTTGCTCCAGCTGTGTGTATCATAAGGCAGAGGCAAAAAAAAGCCGGCTCTTCGGTCCTCGCCCGTCGCGGTCCAGCCCGCATCCAGCATGACGTCTTCCGCGTGAAAGAACTCGCAGATACAGTACAGCAATTCGCCGCAGACGCGCAAAGTTGCTCTGTCGTGAGCAGCACCGGCTGTACGACGCGGCCACGGAGAACCCCTGCGGCTGACGTCGCGCGCTCCCCAATTGACGATAGTCGCATAAGATATCGCAGCAGCTTCTAAACTTCCTGGAAGAGCCACTTATAGCTTGAATGGGATTCCCACATCGTTACAGCGTAACGATGTAATTAGACTAACTTGACTTTTATTACATCTTGCAATCCGGACTAGAATCAAACGTTTTATGCGCACCTTCCGCAAAGACGTCCAACTAAAACATACCAACGTATATCGGTGCATACGTGTGCGCCGAACGCAACGAACTCGGAACTTGCTAATATCAGCAGTGACCTTGCCCTGGCGTGAAACTGATAGGCGGTGGGAGGAAGTGCCAAAGCTCATGTCGAAAACTGCCAAACTGTCAACAGGGACGGTCCCAGTATGGAGTGTGGATGGATGGCAAATCTCCATACCGAGCAGTTCAAACGGGTTGCTATACGCGTGCGCGACCGTCGAAAAGTGATCTGCAGCACTTGAACTTAAGGCTCGGTTCTTCCGACTCAATTCAAAAGATTGCGTCATAGATAGACCTATACGACAGAACGACCAACCACATCCCGGCGTAGCCTGGCCATCCCTCTGAGAGACGTCCATACCGCGCCACATAGCGACTATCGACAGTTACGGCAAAGAAGCAACGGAGGCGCAAACCAATCGAATTCTGCTCGCAAATAACGCACTGCATGCAACACTCCAAGCAGGCAAACGGCAGAAATCAGGCAACTCTCGTCACACGGAAACAGAATCTGAGCGTTGAAACAGGCATGATCGGTAATGGACATCGCACGCAGCTACTGGCAATGGTCCAGGCTACTCAGCAACTTGCACGTGATACCACCGAAGAGGAGGTCGTCGCAACTTTTCTGAAAAGCGCCATTTCGATGGCAAAGGCATCCCGGGTTCGGCTCATCAGGAACGACAGAGGGAAGATGCTCGTCGAATGTGAGGCACGGCGCTACAACAATGACGAAATTATTGTCAGCCACGGTAGCCGATCCGTCGAATCAGAGGGACTGTTGAGGAAGGTCTTCGATACGGCTTCGCTGCCCTATATGCCGGTTTTCTTGGGGACTAACTCCTCCATGCAGGCGCGGGCCTCGGCGAACTCACAGACCGACGCCGTGGATAGCCCCATGTTGTGTATGTTCCTGCTCAATGGTGAGGAGAGCAAGGAGATGCTTTGTCTGGATACACACAGCGATACCCGACCGTTAGACCAGACCCTCATTTATCAGCTAAACATACTTTCAGCGCAAGCTGCAATGAAACGAGAGAATTTGCGGCTCCGTGCATGCATCGCTCGCGAGAATAAAACGATCGAAGAGGTCGAAGTTGCGTTGTGTGCAAATAAGAAAGAGCTGGCGCACATGCAACGGATGAGTCAAACCGGCACCTGGAGGTGGCGCGCGGTTACGGACATGTTAGAAGCGTCCTCAGAATTTTGCCGAATATATGAAATTCCGCGTGAACGACACATCCACAGCGGGAAACTAATAAATCTGACCCATCCTGACGACCGCCCGCTGGTGCGAACAGCACTCGTGAAAGCCATTGCCGCCCGGCGCGTCTTTAAACTCGAATTCAGGATCATGGTCGGCTTCGGGGAAATCAAATACGTCCAAGTGGAAGGTCACCCACAGACTGACGACACAGAAGATCTGCAGTACTTCGGAGTAACTGTTGACGTCACAGAACGACGTAACGCTGAGAATGCTCTCCAAGCGGCGCGCGCGGAACTCGCGCGTGCCCATCGCCTCTCCACGATGGGTGAGATGGCAGCATCAATCGTCCACGAGGTTTACCAGCCACTCACGGGAATTATTACGAACGCGGAGGCTTGTCTAAGATGGCTGTCGAAATCACCCGTCGAAACAGCTCGGGCACGCGATTCCGCTCGACGAGTGGCTCGAGACGCCCGTCGGGCTGCTGACGTGTTCAGAGGGTTACGGGCCGCGGCATCCAATTCGGGTATTACTAAGGTTCCTGTGGACCTCGGTGATGCTATCAGGGAAGTCGCGTTTCTCCTGCAGGGGGAGCTCGATCGCGCGAATATCCGACTACGCCTACAAATCGCTGTAGCCAAACCGGTACTTGGCGATCGCACGCAGATCCAACAGGTTCTGGAGAACCTGATACGTAATTCTATGGACGCTTTGCTACCCGTCGTCGGGACGCAAAAGTCTCTGATCGTAAACGCCACCTCGCATGATTCCGCGTTTGCGATGGTGACCGTCCAGGACAATGGCTGTGGATTCGGCGAACACTCCGCCGAGGAGCTTTTCGACGCACTCTTTACAACTAAACCTAGCGGTATGGGCATGGGACTCAAAGTATGCCGTTCTATCGTAGAGGCCCACGGAGGACTAATTCAAGCCGATCGGTGCGAACAGGAAACCGTATTCCGGTTTACGTTGCAATATTTAGACGCTACATCGGTGAATGATGTCCTGAACTAATCCTACAGCAATAAGCGAATATGTCTTTTTCAGAATCTGAAAATCATGATATGGAATCGTCTTCTTTGGTCTATGTTGTCGATGACGATATCTCGGTCAGAGAATCTGTCGCAGATCTGTTGGCGACCGTAGGCCTAGAGGTAAGGCTCTTTACCGCGGCCACGGAAATGATTGAGGTATTGGCGAAGAACGCGAACAAGGCTGCCGCCTTGCCGAGCTGCCTCATCCTCGATATTCGGATGCCAGGGATCGGCGGACTTGAGGCACAAGAGCGCCTCGCGAAACTCCAGGTTTACATACCTATTGTCTTTATGACCGCGCACGGTGATATTGCGATGACTGTAAAAACGATGAAGTCGGGCGCCCACAACTTTCTCAGCAAGCCTTTTCGTGATCAGGACATGCTTGACGCGGTCTGTTCAGCGACGATTCATAACCGCGCACGCCGCGAAAGCGAACGCGGCCGTCGAGAGTTGCGTGAACGATACGAGTCCTTGACTGCTCATGAGCGAAAGCTCCTGTCCATGGTCACAGGTGGTCTGATGAACAAGCAGATCGCGGCAAAGCTGAATCTGAGCGAAATAACGATAAAAGTACATCGTGGGCAGCTCATGCGTAAGATGAAAGCGAACACGCTCGTTGAACTCGTCAAAATGGAAACACGCCTGTCAAAAAAGGTGGATCACTAAGTCATCTCTCGAGTCACAAATCGCATTAGCACCGACCCGTCTGTATAAATTTCAAGATTTCCTACGATCCTATTTTGTCGTCCTCGCTGGTTTTTAACCGGAGCGACTAAATGACCCGTTTCGCAATCTCGAGGTGCTGCGAACCGCCCCTCGCCTCCAACCCGATGCCTGATGCGTTCCACAGGCAATTTGAATTTATTCCGAACCAGTTCTGTATCACGTCTCTCAGCTCAGACGCCCTAACTGGTTGGACGGTCCTCCACGAAGCACTCGAGAAGACATTAGATTCCAAGACAGGAGACGGGATAGCACTGGTTGCGTCGCAAGTAAATTCCTGCCGATACTGCCTATCTGCGTACACCATTTGAGCAGCTAACGCTGCCAATCTCAGCCCAGAGGAAATCTCGCTCAACCCGATGGGCACATTCAGTGATTCGAAGAGGGACGCTGTGCTCCGTTTTGCGAAGACTACCGGAAACGCGCGGTAAAGTAGCGGAATCTGATCTCGACATCGTGCGACAAGCTAGGTTCACAAACGCAAACCTTGTCAAGATCATCGCGCTTAGCATGCAATTCCTATTTGCCAATTTCATAAACAACGTATTCGACACACCTAGCGACTTCCCCATCGCTATTTTTGACACGAAATTGGCATGGTGGACTATCTTGACCTGAGCGCCGCGGTGTTATCGGCTGACTCGCACACTTGTCACCGGTGGGTTACCGATGTCTGGCGATATACCGAGGTATCCTGTTGTCAGCCTGGAAGATGATTGACGAAGCCGCCGGATTTTCGTTCAATCTCTGCATTGGGTTACGTAGCGAGCGTGAGGAGCATGATGTACGATCCGTTCGAGATGATGGATATATTTGCTATCTGCGTTGCATTAGCGGCGATCGCTTACCTTCGTCAAATTTTACTTACGTCGAGAGAGCGCACATCGAGACCGATGGCGACGCTGGAATATTCAATCTACGGCGATCTCATCCTACCAACCAACTTCCATCAGTGGGTCTATTTCCGGTTGACCGATGAACCAGCTCGTAACCTTGTCGACCAGTGCATAGTAGTGAGCTATCCGGACGCGTACGTTGATCCCGTCGCCTATAAACATTTCCTTTGCAGCAACACGCTTCCTGAAGGCACCATAGCCTTCAAGAGAACCGACGAGAGTCGCCCCATTAAGAGGTCCGGGCTCGCGGAGCGAAGCTGCAGACTGTGTTCTGACTGCTCCGCCATGGAATGTGCCAATGTGGCGGTCAAGGACAGTCTGCAATTCGGCGAGGAGCCAGGGTGGGGGTTTTTTCGCCTGAACCAAGCCGAGCGCGCCGATTCATCACACAAACCGTCAATATAGACCTGCGAAATCGACGAGGGAGACAGTTCTGAGCCCGGGTGTGCGCTCTAGCATTCCAGCAGAAGAGGTAAACGTCTCGCTAGTTATCATAGGAGGACGCTGACCGCTCCGATCCGATCAAGTCTCCATGAACAGCTGTTACACTCGAAAACTCCGGGAAATCAGGCTGAATGTCATATACATTGGCTAGAAGGTTGGTCAAAAATACTTGGGCGCATAGCGCGATGATTTCCACAATCTGCGCATCAGAGTACCCTGCAGCGCGTATGTCGTTTAAGTCCTCCGTCGTCACTTTTCCCCACGATACTGAAACCTTCCGCGCGAACCTTATCGCTGATTCTGCTTCGCGGTTCAGCGATCGGCCGACGCGGTTCAAGGCCATCTCTTGCGGGAAGAGTTTGGCGAAATAGTGTCCGATGTACGAATGAGCACAAACACAATAGTCACAGCCGTTAACTTCAGACACAGCTATCGCGATGTTTTCGCGCGTACGCACATCCAATGTTCGCGAGAGCGCTGCCTGCATCTCCATCAACCCGATCAGCGAGTGTGGACTGATGGACAAGATTCGATAAAGATCTGGAACGAAACCAAAACGCCTGCTAACTAAATGAAACAGGGGTTGTAAACTGGACGCAGCAGTTTCTCGATGACCAGGAATGTCGATACGGGACATGTTGTTCCTCCGATTGCGCCGAGCAAGTACGGCACCGAGTCCATCATAATATTGCTTCAAAATTCTGATAAGCCAGTAATTTTGAAAAGTGCAATTTCAAAACGTGAGAACTTCTGGGTGCGTTGGAAGCGCAAACCGGTAACCCTGCCTTCGAGACGGCCCGCGCGCACGACCTAACCACGCGCACGGTTGATGCGGTTAATTTACCGAGAGTTGGGAAAATGGAGGTGTGGCTGAGGGCGTGAAGCCAGAGTACGAAAGGCGCCACCATCAACGATCGAAATGCCATGCCCGTGGCAGGACCGCGCTTACGCCCTGCGCGACAAACCCGTATCGAGAGATTTATGCTCATCAAAGACGGCCGTCACGAGTCTGGTGGATCAGACGAGATCACCGCATTAAGGAGCGCACTGGTAACCTCTGTAACTGTCACACGGCTCATGTGTATGTTGCGCATCACGGCAATCCCACGCGTAGTGGCGATAACAAGCTTTGCTGCGTCGTCTGCGGACATGGACAATTGCATACCGTCTCCCTCTACGCTAAGAGCTTCGCATAACAAATGCTCGAGCTTGGCAAAGAAGTTCGCTAACGTATCCCGTAGTCTGCGTGACGAATCCCCTGATTCAGTGGTCAACCGGGTCGCGACGACAGCAACACACCGCGAAGTGTTATTAAGAGGGGTGATCAATTCAAAGAAGCACTGTAGGCAAGCGCGCCTATCAGGCTTCGTAAGAGCATGGTTAACCTGCTCGTAAAACTCGCCGGCCAAGTAGTTGAATGCCCTAAGGAAGAACTCTTCTTTGCTTCCGTAAGCGTGGTAGAGTGCGCCACGTTGCACCCCCGTCGCCTCAGCCAACTCGACCATAGTGGCTTTCTTGTACCCTCGGCGCTCCAATACCTCGATTGCAATGTTGAAAACCGCTTGCTCATTAAATCGTCTCTTTCCAGGCATCTAAAAATCCTTACCGCAAACTTCGATTTATCGTACCGAGTAATTAGCCGGCTGGCTGTTCGCGCGCTGGCCATTGTCCATCGACGTCCACGTCTAACAGTGCCGACCGTGCCACCATGAACCCGCTTTGCCTGAGCATTGGCAACCTCATTGTCAAACGCAATCTCAAGTTGATACAGCTTCGGACGCAAACGCAAACGTAATTTGATACACCCCGTCCTGCGGTTATTGGGTGGCGCTGACCTCCTTCGAATTGCGTTTGTGCGCGTTTCTCGGTTTTTCGCCTTCCAGAGGCCCCGAGTTATGCAGCCGTATCCTTTGTCCGCTGAGCCGCAAGCCAGTCTTGCATGAACTGAGTTGGCGACATGAAGCCGAGCGATGAATGACGACGACTGCGGTTATAAACCACTTCGATGTATTCGAACAAGTCCGCAACGGCATAGCGATGCGTGCGATAACGGGTGCCGTGTACCCGCTCGTTCTTCAGGCTATTGAAGAAGCTTTCCGTCGGCGCGTTGTCCCAGCAACTGCCTTTGCGACTCATCGAGCAGCGCATCCCGTACGAGGCCAGCTTGCGCTGGAAGTCGTGGCTGGCGTATTGACTGCCTCTATCGGAATGATGCAGCGCGCCGGGCGCGGGCCGGCGGCGGAACCACGCCATTGTCAGCGCGTCAGTGACGAGCTCCGTCGTCATGCGCGGCTTGACGGACCAACCCACGACCTCCCGATTGAACAGGTCGAGCGTGACCGCTAGATACAGCTAGCCCTCGTCTGTCCGGATGTACGTGATGTCCGAGGTGAACACCTGATTGGGCACGGCCGGCGTGAAGTTGCGGTTCAACACATTCGGTGCGACCTGCAGCTTGTGCCGAGAATCGGTTGTCACGCGATAACGGCGCTTGCGGCGGGCCCGAATGCCATTGGCGCTCATCAGCCGCTCCACACGTGCTTTGCTAGCCGGAAAGCCGCGAGAACGCACCTCTTCGGTCATGCGCGGCGAGCCGTAAGCGCCTTTGAACTTGGTATGAATCGTTCGAATCAACGTCAGCAGTTGCTTATCGGTCAGCCGCTGCCGCTCAGGCGTGCCGCCGCGCTTCCAGGCACGATAGCCGTTCACGCTCACACCAAGGACCTCGCACAGCGCCGCCAGCGGATAGTGCCGGCACTGCGTGTCAATCCAGGCGAACTTCACAGGAGGTCCTTCGCGAAGAACGCCGCCGTTTTTTTTGCGATTTCCAGCTCCATCTGCAAGCGCTTGTTTTCCGCTCGCAGGCGCGAGAGTTCCACCTGTTCTGCCGTGACGACCTTCGCCCCGGGGCCGTTCAGCTTGCCTGCTTCGCAAGCCTTGAGCCAGTTGCGCAAAGTCTGCATCGACATGCCTAGCTCGCGGGCCACGGCGCTTATGCCTTGCCCGGCCTTGACTCGTTGCACGGCGGCTTCCTTGAACTCCGCCGTGTCCACCTGGTGCGGTACCTTGAACATTTCTTCTTTCCTTCCTTTCGGTCGAGTTTATACGCGACCTGCTGGAAGGCGAACTTTCAGGGGCAGCTCACTTCGGGAAAGGTCAATTTTCGTGCCAACCACGTTGTTGATCAGGTTAATGAAGACAAAATATGCTCTCGAGCAACTTCCGGATGAACATCAGCAGCGCCGTCGACTTTGCGACGGTGGAATCACCCCCCGGTTGCGCAACATTTCGTCCGGGCTCAGTTTCCCAAAGGTCATGTCAAGATACGTATGGAGGGACAGGCAATATTTGCATTCGTTAACCTGCGACACCGCAAGGCGATGCGCGCGACGGTTCGCGCGTCAAATGCTGGATATTGCCCCGCCGAGCTGTGTCCACCTATGACGGCGTCAGCGCTAATGGACGCAGCCCGGAAGAGCGCAGGCGCGAAGCACGGCTGTCTGGACGGCTTTCGGCATTTCCTGCGACTCCGTTGGCGCGTCATCGCGATCAGGAATCGTGACCCTGGGCATCTGTTTCCCCTGTTGGCTACCCATTTCTAATTGAAAGGAATGCTAATAGCGCGCGCGTTCGTTGTTAATCCTGTATGTGTGATATGTTTCGTCTGATCAAATGAGAGGATAGATGGATCGCTTTGAGGCAATGTCGTTCTTTATTACCGCGGTGGACTTGGGCAGCTTCTCTGCCGCGGCCCGCAAACTCGGCATTCCCTTGCCGACCGTAAGCCGCAAAGTCGCAGAACTTGAACAGCATCTGAACGCACGATTGCTTGTTCGCTCCACACGGAAGCTGACGCTAACGGAGGCTGGCGAAGCATATCTAAACGCCTGCCGGACTATCCTCGATCAGGTCGGCGACGCGGAACGGAGCGCGTCGGGTGAATATTCAACCCCTTGCGGCGACATGGTCGTCACAGCGCCGATCGTTTTCGGCCGCCTACATCTCTTGCCGGTCGTTAACAATTTCCTCGCTGCCTTCCCGGAGATTCGCATCAAGCTCATCCTATCGGATCGAAGTCTGCACTTGATTGACGACAAAATCGACATTGCACTGCGTATCGGTCATTTGCCGGACAGCTCGCTCGTAGCAATACACGTCGGTACGGTATGCCGAGTGTTCTGCGGAAGTCCCGCCTACTTCGCTGGCGCTGGCAAGCCCAAGAAGCCGGAAGATCTGGCAGACCATTCCTGCGTAAGCTTCGAGGCGTTGGCATCGGGGGCAACGTGGACCTTCGCTTCTAGTCAAGGCCAGCGGCCGGATCGCCAAGTCGGCATTCGCCCCCGCCTCTCCGTAAACACCGCTGAAGCTGCAATCGATGCTGCCATCACTGGTGTCGGCGTAACGCATGTTCGTTGCTATCAGATTGCCCACGCGGTCGAAGCTGGTTTGCTAACACTTGTCCTCAGGGATTTCGAGCCGGAACCGATGCCCGTCAGCGTCGTGCACGCTGGGCAGAAAATGCAGCCCATCAAGATCCGAAGATTCATTGAATTTTGCGTCCCGAGACTGCCTAACGCATTGAATGGTGACAAAGACAGACTTATGGTCGACAACTCGCGTCGCGAGGATCAGGACTCCGTTGGGGCATAACGAACCGCAATAAAACACCTTAACTAAAACCGGCAAATACCGCCAAAGGTGCCTGGTTAGCCAATCTATGCTCGAAAGGATCAAGAACAGCAACCGATCCTTATCACCCTCTCAGTTCTCGAGACAGAACATATCATACCTGGTGGGTTATCTACGCTTGTTGAGCAGGATAGGATCCCTCCAATCGAAACAACGCGTTTGAATGGAGAATACATGGCCGATAGTATTAGCCCATCCGACACGCAAATCCCCGCCGATTCGCAGGCCACCCTCGACAGCTTCGAGAAGCTTTTTGGGTTCGTTCCGAACATTTTTGCGGTGATGGCCCAAAGCCCGCACGCTTTAGCGGCGTTCAAAGGTTTGCAGATTCCGCTTGAGAGAACCCTCGATGCTGCTATGCGCGATCGTATCGCACTCGCCGTGTCGGAAGTGAATGGTTGTGACTATACGGTCCGTGCTCACACCTATATCGGGGCTCAATTCAGCAAGCTTGATGTCACCGAACTCGAGATGAACCGTAACGGTAAATCCAGTGATCCAAAGATCGAGGTGGCTGTGCAGTTCGCGAAGAAGGTCACTGAGACACGCGGAAAGGTGAAAGGAAGCGATCTGCAACAGGTCCGCGATGCAGGATGGACGGATGCTGAGGTTATTGAGATCATCGCGCGGGTCTCGCAATTGCTCTATACCAATTTCGTAAGCAATGTCTTCGAGACCGAGATCGATTTCCCCGCGCTGGAAGCCATCGCCGACGAAGCCTAGAGCATAGGCTGCATGCTTCGTCTGCAATCAGCTCAATAGCGTCGGTTGATGTAAGACACTCCGGCGGATCTTAAACTCCTCCCGATCGGGGCGGCGTGTCTGACCCGGCACGGCTTTCGCGCAAGCTTCGAAGCTTCAGGGCGGAGCTTGCGGAACCTTTTTGAACGAACACCGGTGTACGCGTCGCGCGCGACCGTCGTCACCTCCTCAGTCCTGCCACGCAGCTGCTCCTTCGCTCGTAGTCGACTCGGTTCGCCTAACTCCGTTGCGTCGGATTGGTCTCTTCTCGAAGGTTTCGGACGTCGCTCGCGCATCGGAAGATGACGGTGGACTAATTTCACAAAACGTCGCGTTTGCCGTACGACCGCGAACGCATCATTGCGCGGTGCCTTTGGGCGTCTTCGATCGAACGTTCATTTTTGCGACAGCACAGCTTGCTTTTCCAAGCACAGAGATAGACCACGCTAGAGCCAAGCCGCCTATAGTTGCAGGTGGACAAAGATCAGCGACCCGACCCGCATCAGTTAACCGTCTCCAGTCCAGACGAATCGTTTGACATCCTTTGGCGTCGAACTTCTATACCGATGCATGTTTGTTTCGAGCACTAGCGCCGCGTACCATTTTTCCATCGGTGCCGCACTCATCCGTCACACAAACATCTGCGGTTGATAGACATCCATATCACCCCACCTGTGCGATCGAGGGCGCTACTACTCTGATGGGCGCTCGGACTTCACCGCCATCTCACGTTATCCGCCGCTAAACCCTGAAGTTCCCGGAGACTAGTCATGGAAGCACCGGCTACAACGACCACAGTCGCACCATGGAAGAGCATCGTGCGGTCGCTCGCTCAATCAGGTTCGCAATCGCTGGAAAGGATACTATCGACGAACCTGACAACGCCAACGGGAACCTCGTCGTCGGACGACATGCATTTGCGCAACGCGACCGTCAATATCCTTGAGCGGGTATCACAATCCACCGTGATAGTATCGTGGCATGACCCGACACAATGCAGTTACAGTTTCCAGCTCTGGCGTCGTTTTGGCGCGACCAGACCGGGAATTTGTTCTCTCAGCGGCATCATAATCAACAGGGGCGATAGCATATACAAACCCTTCTCGAAGCCACGACCACTCAACGCGTCCGCGATGATGCTTGCGACTGAAGTTGAAAGTCGTCTCACCCATGAATCTCTTGAAAATTGTTGAAAGATGCACATCGGAAGCAGGCTTGCCCCCGTCTCGTTAGGGATGTATCGCTGCGGAAGAACGGCACTCTCGCGTTACGCAGTAACAACAGGGTTGACCTGAACTTTAGATGGCAATATAAACCTCCATTATTTTCGAGATCCCGTCGATCCTGACGATTGCGAATGCATGGCTTATGGATTCGGACTTTATGGAACCGGTCTTCATCCGCTTTTCGACCTATGATTTTGAAACAGTCACTATCCATCAAAATTCACAGTAGTGCCGCCGAGCATGCTGATCGCTGAACACGCGAACAAAACACAGCTGGTCACTGCCTCACTCAACTGGGGTATCGATAACCGTTTTGATTTGATGCTGAGAATTGCGTAAAGTTTATGGTCCTATCGCGGTGATTCTGTGCTTTTTCCGGGTGATCAGCCAGCGATCTTTCATCTTCGGACGTGGCAGCGCGAGGCTGGTCTTCGTATTTTTGCAATGACCGAATACGTCGCCTTTTTGATTAGACTTGCAGCTGCGAGTACAGATTTCCCACGTATTAGTGCTTCCGTTCTCGGTGCGCTGAAAGCGATCCAGATCGCACTAGGGGCGAAGCGCAGGATGCCCTTTCCGGTTAAGGTGCGAAATCAGCTGGGCGGATGGAGCCGCGCACGCGTCCCTGCTGCCGCCCAACGCTCGGACGCTAATGAAAGAGCATCTGCACAGAACGCATCACCGCTTCAAAACGAGGAGCGCCGAACGGGCAATCCCTTCTAGAAGAGCACGGTTGGGGCGAACGCGGGCCAGCACGCGGATCCCAAGTAAAGTGCCTAATAAGAGGCGGGCCAGGTCACCCGCGGGGACTCCAGTCGACACTTCACCTAGCTCCTGCCCACGTGCTATCGCTCGCCTGAAAAACGCCTCTATCTCAACGAAAACATCTGACACGACTCCTCTCATTTCTGTGTCTTCGTCGCCGAGTTCGAGGGCTGAATTCACCAGTAGACAGCCTTTTCGGTTCTTGTCTTTTATGGAATAGTTGACGATATCTTTGAAAAATTCATCTACCGCGTGTACGGTAGACTGACGTTCGCGAATGACGCGACCTTCGATACCTGTCTCAATGTACCGTGCGAGCGCCATCTTAAAAAGGGCGCGCTTATCGCCGAACGCGTTGTAGAGACTGGCAGCCGTAATCCCCATCGCGGATGCCAATTCACGAACCGACGTGGACTGGTAACCATGGAGCCAAAAATACTCCACCGCCGCGTCGAGCGCGGCTGCCTCATCGAATTCTCTGGGGCGCGCCATTCAAACTATCCTCTAGTGATTGCCGCAGAAGGCAATGCGGGTGTCGATATTGCCCCATTATAAGTGCCGCTGCAGTGAGCAGGTCACCGAGTTAGCGAATCCACCGCACTGCCGCAAGGGTAAAGGTGCGACGGTCTGGCTCAATTGTCAGACTTCCATTCGTCCACGGTTCATCCCATTGGGATTAGCTATGCCCCAAAGGTAGCAAGCGATGCGATGTCGTGTAATACTCCATTACCGCAGAAGAGTCCATCCCGGCGCCGGCAACGGTCCGCGTACGGTCAACTGTAATTCAAAGGGAGAAATATGTTCGACCGTTCCCACTCGCTTCAACGAACACTTGCAGCAGGCAGAACAGAGTCCAAACACGAGTCGATCGTATACGTCGTCGACGATGACGAGCCGACGAGGCGGTCTTTGAGCGCCCTTTTCCGTTCCGTAGGTCTGCGCGCGGAGACGTTCGGGTCTGCGGCTGAATTCCTGTCATTTTCCAAACCGGAGTCACCTAGTTGTCTCATCCTCGACGTGAGACTCCCCCATGGGAGCGGGCTGGAGCTTCAACAGCAGCTTGTAAAAATGGGACTATCCACTTCCATCATTTTTATCAGCGGGCACGGCGATATTCCGATGACTGTTCAAGCCATGAAGGCTGGCGCATTGGACTTCTTGGCTAAACCGTTTCGGGACCAGGATATTCTGGACGCCGTCGCCTCGGCATTGCGCCACGACGCCGAACGTCTGTCAAACGAACGCTCGATGGCAGACTTGCGCTATCGTTACGAGTCAATGAACGCCAAAGAACGGGCGGTGATGGGCTATGTCGTCGCTGGCCTCATGAACAAACAGATCGCGGCCGAAATGAATCTAAGTGAAATCACAATAAAAACGCACCGCGCTCATGCCATGAAAAAAATGGCGAGCCGAACGCTGGCGGACTTCGTCCGCATAGGGGAGATTCTCGGCATCGAGCCAGACCGTCAGTTTCTATGGAAACGCGACTGATTGCTAAGGTTCGCGACTTGTGATGCACAGGTACGTTTCCTTCATCGCAGCGATGCTTTAAGTTGCCAAGGTATCTTATGAATCGCTAATTGGCATGTCAGGCAGGCATTTTGGGCTGTTCTCCGTTGATCGAGGTTGACGTTGCGCGAAATCCCGATTTCCACCACCGGCGATGACGGATCCGTTGAACGCCATCGTGACTCTGGTTGGGTCAATAGCGCTAAAACTGGGACGTTTGCGTCAATGCAGGTTTTGCCTTCATCTGGAGTACTCGAACAAAGCGAATGTGCCGCATCCGGTTTCAAGACGCCGCCCTTGGGGGACCAACATGCCGTTGATGCTAAATCAGCAAGTTCACACAATCCCCGCGTACTCATCACGGCGTTCCGGAGCTGCTCGGCTCGGAAGGCGCGATCTCGAATCGTGCAAGTTGTTATCTTGAGAAGCCGGTTGATGCGCGGACGCTTGAAAACGTATTGAATCAAGTACCAGATGCAAGCTGGGCGGAAGCCCACCCTCCAGCTGCGGGCAGCCATACTTCGAACCGCGTTCCGCGAGGCGTCGACGGTTCGACGGTAAGGCGCCCTTCATGCGCCTCCACTATCGACCGGCATATCGGCAGCCCCATGCCCATGCCATGCGACTTCGTTGTGACAAATGGCGTAAAGATGTAATCAGCGGAACCCTCCTCGATGCCCACTCCAGTGTCCTCGATTACGAGTCTCACGAGCCCCTTGACGGTCGAACTCCCCAGCAGTAGGCGACGTTCGCGATCGGTGATCTCCTGCATTGCCTCAATCGCATTGACTACCAGATTAAGGACTACCTGCTGTATCTGGATCTTATCGCCCCACACGAGACTCGTGCCGGGAACGGTATTCGACTCGACTCGAATAGCGTGCTTTTCAAGCTGAGTCCTTGTGACCAACAAAACTTCGACGACTGCATCGTGCATGTCGAACGCTGAAAAGGAGGGAGCTGACCGTTTCACCAGTGCTCGCAGACTGTGCACCACGTCGCGCGCGCGAGTACTGTCGGATTGAATCCTCTGCAACGCCTCCTCCACTTCCGAGAAGTCAGGCTCGTCGAGTCTCATGAATCTCAAAGCCGCGCCGGCACTCGTTGCTATTGATACTAGCGGTTGACTAACTTCGTGTGTAACAGACGCGACCAGCTGCCCCATCGTCGTAAGGCTTGCCACCCGCGCGAGTTCCTCCCTCGAATTCCGGAGCTCCTCTTCTGCCGCTTCGCGCAGCGCGTTGCTCTCCTGAGTCTCTGCCCAGAGTCGTGCGTTTTCGAGCGAGATTGCTGCTTGTGACGCAAACACTTCAAGCAGTGTCGTCTTGTCCTCGCTGAATGCGCCCGAGATGAGATTGTTCTCGACATACAGTATTCCGACGAGCTCAGATTGTTTCAGCAACGGCAAGCACAGCACCGACCGCAGCCCTCGTTGGCTAACGTAAGGATCCTCTGCAAAATCACCACAACGGGACGCGTCACAGAGCAGCACTCTTCGTTGAGTCCTTGCGACGCACATGAATATTCCTAGCGGGAGCTCAACGTCCTGGACCTGACGCGATTCGATGACATATATGATACCGTCCAAAGACGTTCGTGCTTCGGCTTCTATCCGGAATTCCCCTTTCCGGTGAAGCGCTAACGCGCACCTCTCCGCTCCAGCATGCGCGAGCACGTTTCCGATAAGGACCTCAAGGATTCTGGAGAGTTTGATTTCACTCGAAAGCGCATGAGATGCTGTGAGTATCGCTCTGGTATCCAGGTGCTCGCCCCACGTATCGTTCGCGGGTTTCTTCCGCTCAAGATGGATAGTCCGTGTCAGTCGGGACTCGATCTCTTGCGCTTTTCCTTCCGCGCCCCAATGGCGGTAGGCATAGCGGGCATATCCCAGCAATGTCTCGGCGACTACCGAAAGTTTCTGATCTGAATAAAAATTCGCCGCAGCTTCGAGTGCAACTGCCTCGGTGTGAACGAACTTTAGCTTGCGGCTAAGCTCGATCGCCTTTTCATATAACGATTGCGCATCAGTTAACCGACCCTGTACCCTCGCCATCTCCGCTGCCACCAATGCCGCGCGATCGGTGAAATTATCCGGATATGACTGCGCCAGCAACTCTAGGTATTCTTTGTGCTCTTCCAGCGCGCGGAGGTGCGCTTCACGCACCCGTTTTTCCGTCGCTCTTGAGAATACAGCCGCTCGACAGAGCGCGCCGTAATAAGAGACGTCTGCGGCCTCGACGTATGCGAGGTTGGTGCTGAGCAATCGTTTCGCTTTTTGTTCAGCTTGCAGCGCGCACTCCCAATCACGAAAAAGGACGCAATTCTGAAGGCGATGTACCCAGAATGCCAAGGCGCCGGTGCTCGCGAACGCAGCGCCATCAATAAGATTTTCACTCCAGTCCGACTCTAGGCCACCGGCCTCGAACGTCTGAATGTAGTTCATATAGTATGTTACCCAAGGAATATAGATCTGCAGGTCAATCAACCGACCGGTTGATCGTCCCACTCAGTGACGGGGCGAGACAATGCAGATAATGTGCTTGACAGAGTCCATACCAAAGCGGGGGCTTTCCTCTAGACGAACAGCCATTTTATTCGATGCGTTCTAAAATGGTAGAAGCTTTTCTCTGTCACCATTTTTTGAACCCAAACGATTTGGTGCGAAACCCGCGTCGCTTTCTTGCATTCCCCTTACGCCCTCAGAACCGCGCCGACCGTCACATCGTCGATAGGTGCCATCGCGTCTCCGACGTCATCGAACCGGCTCAGTTGGAAGAGCTTTTTCCGCTTCAACGGGGCAGCGCCTACATGTCAACAAGCGCACGTTAAATACGTTTTCGATATACCGATGTATGTTTGTAGGCAGCTGCACATGGTCATATGATTCCGTTGAGGAGAACAGCACCGGCAGACTCGGTGCTCAATCGCGTTTTCTCGATATGTGATCAATCGTCGAAAGCGAGGAGTCTTAACAGACGCTGCTTCGTTGCGTTGGGAGATGAGCATGTTGGAAATGTCAAATCTGAACCGTCTTCAAAAGCTTGAAGAACATGCATGCGCAGGAATGGCGGCGTTCTGGGCTTTTGATAAAGCCGCCTTTGAGGAAGGCGCCCTGTCCGTTCAGACGAAGCAATTGATTGCGATTGCTGTCGCATTAACCACACAGTGTCCGTACTGTATTGAGCTTCATACAACTGCCGCGCGGGACGCCGGTGCGACTAGCGCCCAGTTGGCTGAGACCGCGGTCGTGGCAGCCGCAATCCGTGCAGGCGGCGCGATCACCCACGCAACTCACCTGATGCGGGAGTAAAGGCGTTTGCCATCCGAACGCACTTTTTACGCCATAGGATTTTGGGCTCTGATGTGATGGACGACTCCCACTAAACGGCGAGAGATTCATGCCAAAGTGGACGGGTCGTGATGTCCACGGCAAGGAGCGTTCATCACATCAGAGCCCGCCAGAACTACTATGAAAACACTATTTTTGCAGGCGCCGTCATACGACGGCTTCGACGGTGGCGCGGGGTCGCGCTACCAGGCCAAGCGTGAAGTGCGCTCGTTCTGGTATCCGACGTGGCTCGCGCAACCCGCCGCACTGGTTCCCGACAGCCGCGTGCTCGACGCGCCCGCCGACGGCCTGAGCGTCGAAGCCACCCTCGAGATCGCCGCGCAATACGACCTCGTCGTCCTCCACACGAGCACGCCGTCGTTTCCGACCGACGCGCTGTTTGCCCAAGACCTGAAAAAGCGCAAGCCGTCGCTGCTGATCGGCATGGTCGGCGCAAAGGTCGCCGTCGATCCGCACAACTCGCTGACCGCCAGTGACGCGATCGACTTCGTCTGCCGTGAAGAATTCGATTTCACCTGCCAGGACGTCGCCAAAGGCAAACCGCTCGCGCAGATCAAGGGCCTCAGCTATCGCGCCCCCGACGGCTCGATCGAGCATAACGAAGCGCGCCCGATCCTCGAGAACATGGATGAGCTGCCGTTCGTCGCGCCGGTATACAAGCGCGACCTGAAGATCGACAAATACCTTATCGGCTATCTGAAGCATCCGTACGTGTCGATCTACACGGGCCGCGGCTGCCGTTCGAAGTGCACGTTCTGCCTGTGGCCGCAGACGGTGGGCGGCCATCGTTATCGCACGCGCTCGGTCGAGAACGTGCTGGCCGAAGTGAAGTGGATTCGCGACAACATACCCGAAGTCAAGGAGATCATGTTCGACGACGACACCTTCACCGACTTCAAGCCGCGCGTCGAGGAAATCGCGCGTGGTCTTGGCGAGCTCGGTGTCACGTGGTCGTGCAACGCGAAGGCGAACGTGCCGTATTCGACGCTGAAGATCATGAAGGAAAACGGCCTGCGTCTGCTGCTGGTCGGCTACGAGTCTGGCGACGACCAGATCCTGCTGAATATCAAGAAGGGCCTGCGCACCGACATCGCGCGCCGCTTCAGCGACGACTGCCGCAAGCTGGGCATCAAGATTCACGGCACCTTCATCCTCGGTCTGCCCGGCGAAACGCAGGAAACCATCCAGAAGACGATCAGCTACGCGCAGGAAATCAATCCGCACACGATCCAGGCGTCGCTCGCCGCGCCTTATCCGGGCACGACGTTGTACAACCAGGCGGTCGAAAACGGCTGGCTCGAAGAGAACAAGGTGATCAACCTCGTCAGCAAGGAGGGCGTGCAGCTGGCCGCGATCGGCTATCCGCATCTGTCGCGCGAGGAGATTTATCATCAGCTCGAGACCTTCTATAAACGCTTCTATTTCAGGCCGTCGAAGATCTGGGAGATCCTGCGCGAAATGCTGACGAGCTGGGACATGATGAGACGGCGTCTGCGAGAAGGCGTCGAATTCTTCCGCTTCCTGCGCGCCCACCAAGCGTGATCGCCGCGCGCTCCGCCTCGGGCAACCCGCGTAAGGCGCAGACATGAAGCGCCTTAAGTGGGTCATCTTGCCGTCCTGTTTGCTGCTCGTGATTGGGCTGCTCACTTTCGAAGGTCCGATGCGTGCAGCCCATCTGCTGCTCATCGCGCTGCTAGGTATCAGCGTTTCGGCGGCCGTAGGCGGCATCAGTTATACGTTGCTGGCAAGCGCATTGATCTCGCGTTTTTTTTCGCGCCCAAGTTCAGATGCCTCCAGCTATCCGCCTGTAACGGTCGTCAAGCCACTGCACGGTGACGAGTGGAACCTGCTCAGTAACCTGTCGAGCTTTTGCCAGCAGGATTATCCAGGTGAAGTGCAGTATCTGTTCGGTGTGCATGATGCGGCTGATCCGGCGCTGAAGGCGGTCGACGAGCTGCGCACACTTTACCCTGAAGCACACATCACTGTGGTAGCGGACGCCCGCCTGTACGGGCCGAACAGGAAGATCAGCAATATCGTGAACATGCTACCGCAGGCGGCCCATGATGTGATGATCTTTGCGGACAGCGATGTCAGTGTGAGCGCGGATTATTTGCGTAGCTTGGTAGGCGAATTGCAGAAGCCGGGTGTGGGCCTCGTGACCTGCATCTATAGCGGGAAATCAGCCCCAGGGTTTTGGCCACATCTGGCGGTCAATGCGATTAACTATCAGTTTGTTCCTGGCGTGGTAACCGGTCTGGCACTGGGCCTCGCGAAACCATGTATGGGACCGACCATTGCAATGCACCGCAGGACGCTGGACATGATCGGCGGTTTCGAACAGTTTGCGCATCATCTCGCCGAGGACCACGCGATCGGCCGGGCTGTGCGCATGACCGGCGAGAGCGTTGCGATTCCACCGTTTTCCGTTTCTCATGCCTGTGTCGAAACGAGTGTCACAAGCCTGCTCTCGCACGAATTGCGCTGGAGCCGCTCGATCCGCTCCATCGATCCGACGGGCCATCTAGCAGGCTGTTGAACTTCGATCCCGTGTAAACGGGGTTTCGGGGCCACGCGTTATGGATATCGTGTTCATGATCTTTGGCAGTGAATTCGATGCGCGGAATGGATGAGATGCAGGAAACCCTCTTCACGACGGTCAAGCTTGAGGACTTTGTTCCAGCCGACCATCCGTTGCGCCCGATCCGTGTGCTGGTCAATCAGGCGCTCAAGCGGCTCAACGGACTGTTCAACGTCATCTATGCGGACAGCGGTCGGGCCTCGATTGCACCGGAGAAGCTGGTGCGTGCGCTGCTGTTGCAGGTGTTCTACTCGGTGCGCAGCGAGCGCATGCTGATGGAGCAGATGCAGTACAACCTGCTGTTTCGCTGGTTCGTCGGACTGGCCATCGAGGACACGGTGTGGAATCACTCCGTCTTCTCGAAGAACCGCGACCGGCTGCTCGAGCATGAAGTCATGGAGTCGTTCTTCACGGAAGTCATGAGGCTCGCCGATAAGCAGGGCCTGCTGTCCCGGGAGCATTTTTCGGTCGACGGTACACTGATTCAGGCATGGGCGAGTCACAAGAGTTTTCGCCGCAAGGACGGTTCGGACGATCCGCCGGCCGGCGGCGGGCGCAATGCCGAAGCCGACTGGAAGGGAGAGCGGCGCGGCAACGACACGCATGAGTCGAGCACGGATGCGGATGCGCGCCTGTTCAAGAAGAGTAAGCAGAGTCCGGCGATCCTTTGTTATCAGGGGCATATTCTGATGGAGAACCGCTCGGGGCTGGTGGTCGGTGCCGTGGTAAGCCATGCAGATGGCTTTGCCGAACGGGCCAATGCGCTGCGACTGCTTGACCGCGTGCCGGGCACTCACGCAAAGACAGTCGGCGCCGACAAGGCGTACGACACGCATGATTTCGTAAACGATTGCCGGGCGCGAAACGTGACCCCGCATGTCGCACGCAATGACGCTCGCCCCGGTGGCAGCGCGATCGATGACCGTACATCGCGGCACGCGGGATACCAAATGAGCCAGGTCATCCGCAAGCGTATCGAGGAGCATTTCGGCCGGGGCAAGACGGTCGGCCGTATCCGGCAGACGGTGTATCGCGGCATCAAACGGGTCGACCAGCACTTCAAGCTCACGATGGTTGCGAGCAACCTCACACGCATGGCGCGAATAATGGACGCGGTGTCTGCGGGAGCGGTGCAATGAGCCGCCGTGGTGCACGGACTGAGGCGCATGGCACCGCCGCGCGGGCGCGTTGCCTGCACAAACTGACAGCTGGATATCAGCTGAAAATCGCACGCGAAACACTCCGGAACATTGCTTCGGTCTTTATGACGAGACGCTTTTCAACAGCCTGCTAGGCTCCGCGTTGATGCATCCGTTCGCGTTCGCCACGCTGGCGACCGTACTATCGGGCGCCGCAAGCTGGTCATGGGTGCTTGCCGCCATTGCCCTGCTGGCACGCCTCTGGCTTAGAGCGTGTTAGGCACTTTTCATAATCGGTGCAGCATGAACGAGCATAAGCATGGCGAAGACGACGAAGTGCAGGCCTGCCAGGGTTTCGGGCA
>NZ_JACHDM010000009.1:0-243365 GCF_014201065.1 Paraburkholderia sp. Cpub6 | reverse complement strand
CAGACGCTCGGCTGGGACTCCCCCGAGGAAGCAATGGCTAAAGAGTTAGAGAAGGCCGGATTAGCTAAACGTTGCACTTGACTCTTGAGACTGCCGACTCAGACCGATAGTCCCAATCCTCACGAACGGCCCGCGCGGATGAATGCGGCGGACGGCACACTGACCACGTGATCGCTTGCTAACGGGGCAGCAAGGAAAAAAGCCTCGAACACGAGGCGTGATCGACCTTGCCCACTATAGCGAGTTACTCGCCGAGCAACTGTGAACAAATGTCGCAGTCGAATCGACCGGCGAATTCGCGAATAAATCTGAATCGTCGCCGTAAAGACCCATGAACGTCTCCGTTGCGTCCGTCGCGCTGCTGTCGGCATGCGGCGCCTGGCAATCCGTATCGGACGCGTCGTCGAGCGCTTATCACGCGGTGTTTTTCAAGCAGATCAAGGTACTCGACATCGATCTGTCCGCGCGCGAAGCGCTGAACCCCGACGATGCTGGTCGTGCGACATCGGTCGCGGTGCGCGTGTATCAGCTGAAGGACCGCAAGATGTTCGATGGGGCGTCGTACGAGGGGATCTGCTGAAGAACGACCGCACGGTGCTCGCGCAGGACTTGCAGGCGAGCATGGCATCGGTGCTGAATCCCGGTGCGTCGGCAAGCCTGTCGCAGCCGATGCGGGCCGACACGAACTATGTGGCGGTCGTCGCGTTCTATCGCAATCCGGGTAGCGGGGATGGTTGGAAGTATGTGAACGGGAAGAAGAAGCTCGATGCGGACAAGCCGTTGAAGATCTCGTTGATGGATCAGTTTCTAGTGCCGGCGGGCAGTGCGGCCCACGATTAAGCGGGCCGCCGACTCAATCCGTGCGACCGAGATAGCCCGGTAGCCCCAATGCAGAGTCGCTCCTGGCCAGCCGCAAGGCTTCCTTGAGCAAAGCTGTGAACTTCTCGTCGCTATCGGGCCGCGGCAACGTCGCGCGAAAGAAGTCGGCCCAGCGAAATTCTTCCAGCGGGACACTGGTTTTTTCATAGCCGCCGGCATCGCGGACCGCTGCCGCGAGGCTTCGGTATTCATCGTCCTTCATTTCCCACACGTGCTCCGCCAATTCGGCAAACGGCCGGCGCACGCCTTGCGCGTCATACGGAAAGGTCCATCGTTGGTTTTCCATGCTGAGCCAGAACGATGCCCACGTGTACGACGAAAGATCCCGCACCAGCACGACCGGAACCGAGCGCACGCCCACCTGCCACAGCGCCGCCGCCACATGGTGATGATCGATCGCGAACGGTATGCCGTTGGGTCCGCAGACGACCGGTATCGGCTTTTCGGCGATGGCCATCTCCAGGTCATGGCTGCTCAGGGACCGGTATTGGCGGGCTTTTTCGCGGACCTCCCGCGCGCCGTGGGTCATTTGTGTGGGACGGAGCTCTTCGATTTGCCGCGTGTCCATGTCGGTCTCCTTGTCTGGATGCGTTGACGCGGCTCCCGCAAATTTCATGCCCCCGGGCGAGCCGTCGCCCACTTTCCGCCAGACGTCTACGGCGCATCGTCCACACACAGCACCGGATCGCTGACCAGACAATCCGCATCAGACGCGGCAGGCCCGCCGCCGCGCGTTTTCAACGACGTCTGCTGCGCGGCGATGCGCAATCCCTTGGGCAGCAGCACCCACATGCGCAGCCGCTCTTTGGTGTGGCTCGCCTGGGTCTGCGCGGTTTGACCGAAGCCGTAGAAGTAGTCGGCTCTGACGGCGCCCTGAATCGCACCGCCCGAGTCCTGCGCGAGCATCAGGCGGTTGATCGCGCCGGGTGCCTGTGGGTCGTCACGCGTGGACACGAATACCGGCGCGCCGAGCGGCGTGGTGCGCGGATCGACGGCCACCGAGCGGCCCGCGGACAACGGCACGCCCAACGCGCCCAGCGGACCGTTCGGCGAATCAGGGATCACACGAAAGAACACATAGCTCGGATCCGAAACCGCATACACGGGATGAGGTTTCGGCGTGGTCGTCGCCAGGGTGAAACCGCGCAGCAACGGCGACGTGGGTTCGCCATCGTCACCGTCGGCGGGCGCCGCGTTGCCTTCGTTGCTCGTAGCGGGCGCGCCGTCGTCGCTGATGTCGACCTCGATCTCCATGCCGCGCACGACGAGCTTGCGCGCCCCGGCCGTCGCGTTGCCGCTGTGCGCGAGCGGCGGCAGGAACGGCCGGCCGTTCTGTTCCGCATAGGCGAAGCGGCGAATCGAGCCGTCGCTCATGCGGACCTTGCCCGCGCCTTGCAGCTGCATCGAGTACAACATCACGGGGTCGTCGACATAGGCGAGGATCGGCGCCTTAAGTGCGCCGCGCTCGATCTCGGCGCGCGTGTAGTACGGCACGATGCGCCCGCCATCGAGCCGCAGTCGAATCTTCTTGTCGCGGATATCCGGCACGCTATCGCGCAGGTCCAGCGCGTAGACGCCTTTGAGGTCGCCACTCGTCGTATCGCTGAGCGGGATCACGTTACGTCCATCGATGCGAGCCGCGCTCACGTCACCTCGCGCGCGGTCCGGCAGACGCCGCGCGTCGATGTAGAGCATGTCGGCCGGCGTGCCATAGACCGGATAAAGATAGGCGCCGCCGTACTGCTGGCTGCCATTGAGCAGCGGCTCGTAGTAGCCGGTCATCGTACCGTCGAGCGAGCGGTCGGGATTGCGGATCTGGTACGCGTTGAAATACGTTTCGAAGAATCGCCGGATCGCCGCGACGTCGCCAACGTCCACCGCTCGCGCGGCATTGCACGGTTCCGACCAGCCGCTGCGCGCGCCGAGCACGGTGCAGCTGCGGCGAAACGCTTCCCATGACGCGGTGACGTCGTCCGTGTCCCACCCGGGCAGGTCGGCGAAAGCGATCGGCTCGTAGTAAGCGTGGCGCGTGGCGAAGCCGCCGCTCAACGCAGCCTTGGGACGCGGGTTATTCGAGCCGGTGGACGTGCCCGAGACCGTCGCATGTGTCGTTACGGGAGCCGGTGTCGGCCCAGGCATCGTCGGCGGCGCGGGTGGCGATGCTTGCGCCGTCGGCGCCGCCTGCTCGACCGGCGATGTCGCGGTATGGCTCGTCTCCCCCAGGATGACGCTGGTCGCGGGCGTGTTGCTCGCGCAAGCCGCGAGCGTGGCTGTCAGCGCAAGCAGGAGAAGCTGAGCCCGTTGCATGCGGCCTCCTTGCGGACCATCGCGAACGTCGCGCGCGCTAGCCTGGCGGCTTGACGGCATCGATGGTGAACGTGGCGGCGCCGAACGCGCCGGCGCAATCCGCCGTGCCTGCCGGGCAACGCGGCTTGCCCGCGAACGGCGAGTAGCGCGGGCTGCGACGCGGGGCCGCTTGCTGCTGGGCATCAGCGGGGAATGACTGGAACGGCGCCGCGGACTTCAATCCTCCGTCGGAAAAATCGCGCGGCGTCGTCGACACCAGCGTCAGAAAGTGGTTGGGACCAGGCGGGTTGCCCGCCAGCATCGGCCAGCTGGCGCGCGGCAACGACAGCGTCTGACCGGCGGCGATCCGGTTGTTGCGATCGAGTCCGTTCGGAAACAGCATCAGGTACTGACCGTCCGGATCGACCATGAACACATACACGTAGCCCGCGCGGTTGCTGTCGAGTTTGAACTGCAGATAATCCTTGCCGATCGTGGCGGACGTGCTGCGCGGTGTGGCGGTGATCTGAATCGATGGATCGGCCAGCGTCACGATTCGCTCGAGTTCGCTCGCGGGGGTGAAGGGCGCGAGGTTGTCGGCCTGCGCGGGTGGTGTGGCGGGCGCGGCAACCGTGGCGAGCGAGGCAGGAGCAACCGGGGCAACAGCAGCAACGGCTGCCGGGCTTTGAGCGGCATTGCCAGGCGTCGGCGCAGCCGTGTCGCGCGCATCCGTGCTTGCCGTGACAGCCGGGCTCGCGGCCGGTGGCGAACGCATGGCAAACCACGTACCGACCGCCGCGAGCGCCACGACGCAAACGGCACCTGCTGCGATCAAGCCCGTGCGTTTCTTTTGACTACCGCCAGGCGCAGGAACGGCCGCTGTGCCTGGCTCTTTGTGCTTCGCCTCGACTGTCGCGGCCGTCGTTGTTCGCGGCGCATTGGTATCCGCTGTCTCGACGGAAGCGCGAGTCGTAGGTTCGATCGCCGCAGCGGCGTCATCTCGCGTATCGATGGCAATGCCCAGTTCGTCCGCCAGCGCCTGAACGCTTTGCGGGCGCTGTTCGGGGCGGACCGCGAGCGCATGGTCGATCGCGCGCAGGAACCGCTCGCTATAGCGGCCGGCCGCCGCCGTGGCGAGCGGCACATACGTGTCGCTCATCAGTCTGCCGACCGACGGCGGCGGTGTCTTGCCCTGAATCGCGAAATAGATGACCGCGGCGAGTGCGTACACATCGGTCCACGGCCCCTGTTTCAAGGCCGCCACTTCGGCATATTGCTCGACGGGCGCATAGCCGGGCTTCAGGATCACCGTCAAGGCCTGGGTCATGTCGCCGATCACGCGCCGCGCCGCGCCGAAGTCCAGCAGCACGGGGCGGCCGCTGCCCTTGAGCAGCATGATGTTGTCCGGCGCAATGTCGCGGTGATAGCACTGCGCCGCATGCAATACCGCCAGTGCTTCGAGCAGCGGCGCGAGCAGGGCGCGCAGCCATGCTTCATCGGGTGGGGCACTCATGCGGCGCAAGCCGTCGCGCAGCGTCTCGCCCTCGTAGTACGGCATCACCATGTACGCGGTGCCGTTGGCCTCCCAGAACCGGTACACCTTGACGAGCGAATGATGATCGAAGCGGGCGAGCAGCCGAGCCTCGTTGATGAAGCTTTTCAGGCCGGCGCGAAAGGTGTCTTCATGACGTTCCGAGCGGACCGACACTTCGGCCGCGCCGACGCGCGAGGCCAGCGCAGCGGGAATGTATTCCTTCAGCGCGACGTGACGTCCTAGCTGGGTGTCGTAGGCGAGATAGACGATACCGAAGCCGCCTTCGCCAATCAGATCGACGATCTCGAACTCGCCGAGCCGTGTGCCCGCGGGCAGCGCATGTTGCGCGTTCGAGCCCTGCGCGGCGGGGCGGGTGACGACTGTGCGATCGGCGTCCGCCGCTTCGGCGGGGTTCTGCTGGCCGTCCGGTCCGGACGCCCGTTGCACGATCACGGTTTTGTCGTCGGGGCTGCTCATCGGCTGTGGCTCCCTGGAGGGTACGACGGCAGAGCCCGGCACACGCGAGCGCCACCCTCACGCGCAGGCGCGTCCGTCCTTAAGACGAATGAGCGGGTCATTTTTTGAAATCAGGCGGGCGCGCGTGCCTGAGCGGTGGTCCACGTGCGGCCGCCGGTTTCAAAATCGGCCGGCCGGATTCGTCTATACGGTGTTAGTCAACCGCTGCGTGCAGCTTGCGGGTTGTACGCGCATTCCATCCCAGCCGCTTCCTTTTGCCTTCTTGCAGGAAGTTGAAGTGAACGAGCGCCAAGGCTTATCGAGCGGGATGGGACACCGCGTCGTGCGACGCGACTCGCGGCGCGCGCTCGTCGCATGGGCGCACCGGATCGATGCCGCGTGGATCACGGGCGCGCTCGTCATGGGCTCGATGCTGCTGGGCGCGGCGGGCAATACGCTGGCCGCTGGCACGTCCGCCGCCGCGGCGCGGCCCGCGAGCGCCGTGGCCCTCGCGCCCGAGTCGTTCGGCTTTCGTCAGGCCGATGAACGCGAACGCGACGCCGAAACGATCAACACGTTGACGTCCGAGGGACGTCTGCTGCTGTCGCGAGACCGCGTCAAACTCCCTGCCTACGACTATTGCAGCATGTCCGTCGCGGCCGCCGAGCGTGGCGACTTCCGCGACAGCGTCGATGCCGCGGCGCGCGCCCTGGTGGTGGCCGGGCAGACCAACAATGCGGATCTGGCGGCCCTGTCCAAACGCGATCTCGCGATCGCCTACAGCTATGCCGGCGACCTCGACAACGCCGAACGCTACGCCCGCGATGCGCTCGCTTCGACGCCGAAGGCGCCCGAGCAGGTCTTTGCTCCGGCCAACAAGGTGCTCGGCGATGTCGCGTTGCGCCGGGGCAAGCCGCAGCAGGCGCTGGCCGCCTACGAAGACGCGCTCACGACCGCCTCGCCGCGTTACAAACCGCTGGTGCTGATGTCGATCATCAACGCGCAGCTCGCCGAGGGCGATACGCCTGGCGCGCGCCGAACCTTCGATGCCGTCGGCGCACCGGCCACCGCGGAACTCGCGCCCGCCTACCGGCGTATCGAAGGCAATCTGCTGCTGGCCGAAGGCAAGCCCGAGGATGCGAAACACGCGTTCGAAGCGCTGTTGAGCCAAAGCGGCAATTCCAGCGACGCCAACTACGACCGCCTGTGGGCCCACGAAGGAATCGGCCGCGCCGACCTCGCGCTCGGCGACAAGCCGCATGCGCGCGAAGCCTACCTGCTGGCCGTCGACGACTCCGAGAAAATCCGCGCGCGGTTTCGCAGCGACGAGTTCAAGACGGCACTGTTCGGCGACACGCAAACGGTATTCGAAGAGGCCATCGCGCTGACGGTCGAAGCCGGCGACTACGAGAGCGCCTGGAGCCTGTCCGAACGCAGCCGGGCGCGTGCGCTGCTCGACGTCGTGCGCAACCGCGTCGACGCCGGCGTCGACGACCGTCAATTGAACGGGCAGGTGCCGAGTCTTGCCGCGACGCGCGGCGCGCTCCGACCCAACGAGGCGATCGTCGAATTTCACAGTCTGCCCAACGAGCTGATCGTCTGGGTGGTGCGCAACGATGGCCTGACCGGCCACACCTTGCCGATCGCGCGCGCGGACATGGATGCCGCCGTGACCGACCTGCGCAATGCGATCGTGCGTCGGCGACCGGCCGCGCTGACCTATGGCGACAAGCTCGATGCGTTGCTGATCGCGCCGCTCGGCTTGCGCGCCAACGAGCGGCTCATCATCGTGCCGCACGGCGCGCTGCACTATCTGCCGTTTCAGGCGCTGCACGATGCCAACGGCTTTCTGATCGAACGCCATGCGATCGCGCTCGAACCATCGGCGAGCGTCGCGGTACAACTCGCGCAACGCCAGCAGAAGATCGCGAGCGATCTGGTCGCGTTCGGCAATCCGACCATCACACCTGCCTATGCGCTGCCGGGGGCCGAGGCGGAAGTGCAGGGCATCGCGCCGCTGTTCGCGCGCAACGAGGTGTTTCTGCATAGCGATGCCACGCGCCTGAGCTTTCGCGACAACGCGCCCGCCGGACGCGTGCTGCACGTGGCGACGCACGCCCAGGCCGACACGATCGATCCGTTGCACTCGAGCATCCTGCTCGCGCCCGCGACGCAGCCGGCCGACGGCCCGGACGCGCTGCTGGCGAAAGACATCTACAACCTGAAGCTCAACAACGTCTCGCTCGTCACGCTGTCGGCCTGCGAGACGGGGCTTGGCCGGATCGCGCGCGGCGACGAAATTCTCGGCTTCACGCGCGCGTTCTTCTATGCGGGCGCCACCAGCCTGATCGTGTCGATGTGGCCGGTCGCGGACGAATCGAGCGCGCTGACGATGCGCACCTTCTACGCGCAACTCGCGCAAGGCCATGACGCGATCGACGCGATGCGCACCGCGCAACTGGCGGTTCTGCACACCCCGCGCTTCGCGCATCCGTTCTTCTGGGCGCCATTCGATCTGATGGGTGGCTGGCGTTTGACCATCGCGCGTCAGCAGCAGGGATGAACCAAACAGACCCGAGACCGATGAACAGACTCCGACTGATCGCCGCGGCGGTGTCCTGCAGTAGTGCGCTCGCGTGGGGCCAGACGCTGCCGAACGCGGGCAGCATCCTGAACCAGACGGCGCCGCGCGAGACCCGGCCGGCGCCGCCGGGCGGCACTCAGGCGTTACCCGCCGTGCCGCCGCCGGCGGCGCCCGTGACGGCGCCCGGCCCGACCTTCCTGCTGAAGAGCATCACGTTGAAGGGCAACGACACGATCGCCAGCGACGCGCTGCTTGCGCCCGTTCAGGACAAGCTCGGCAAGCAAACCAGCTTCGCCGGGCTCGAAGAGATTGCCGCGCGCATCACGCAGATTTATCGCGATCACGGCTATCTGCTCGCCCAGGTGGTGATCCCGCCGCAGGACGTCACGTCCGGCAACGTCGAAATGAGCGTGCTTGAAGGGCGCGTCGGCCATGTGCGGCTCGACATCGCGGCCGGCACGCCGATCCGCGAAGATCTGTTGCGCGCGCGGGTCGCGCAGATTCCGTTGGGCAAGCCGCTGCAGCAGCACGAACTCGAACGGACCATGCTGCTGCTGTCCGATCTGCCGGGTATTCAGGTCTCCTCGGCAATCGAAGCGGGCGAGGAGCCGGGCACGGTCGATCTGACCGTCAACGTCGCGCCGGCCAAACGCTGGACCTTTGCGCTCGATGTCGACAACTTCGGGGCGGAGTCCAGCGGTACCTGGCGGCTCGGTGCGCTCGCGCGCCTGAACTCGCCGTTCATGATCGGCGACAACCTGGACCTGCGGCTGCTCGGCAGCGAACGCGGCGACACCCTTTACGGGCGCGTCGGCTACGAAGCGCCGATCAATGCGCAAGGTACGCGCGTCGGGGTCGCGGTGTCGCGGCTCAACTATGCGCTCGGCCAGGAATTCGCGTCGCTCGATGCGCAGGGCGAGGCGACCGTGGTGGACTTCACGCTCACGCATCCGCTCGTGCGCACACGCAATCAGAGCCTGTTGGGGCGCGTCAATTTCGAGTATCGCGACCTGATCGACAACGTCGGCATCGTCGATCAACACAATCCCAGATCGCTGGTGGAGGGCAGTATCGGCCTGAGCTATGAAAGCCGCGACGCGCTGTTCGGCGGCGGCTTCAATAGCGCGGATGTCGAGCTGTTGATTGGCAGTCTGCATTTCCGCAACGCGCAAGCCGAGGCGCTCGACGCCTCGCCGCTCGGGCGCGACACGCAAGGCACCGAAGTGCGCGCCACTTTCTTCGCCAACCGCCTGAACGCGATCACCGAGCGGCTCAGCGTATTCGCCGGCGTGTCCGGCCAGTGGGCCGGAACCACGCTCGACAGTTCGTCGCGCTTCCTGCTCGGCGGCCCGCACGCGGTGCGCGCTTATTCGCCGTCCGAGGCACTGGTCGACGAGGGTTTCGTCGCCACCCTCGAAGGGCGCTTTGCGATCGATGCGCGGGCGACCGTGTTCACGTTCTTCGACTTCGGTACTGGGTGGTACAACGCCACGCCGCGTCCGGGCCAAGGGTCGAACGTGATCACGCGCAGTGGCGCAGGTCTCGGCGCGTTCTGGGCCGCGCCGGGCGGCATTGCGCTACAGGGCACGGTCGCATGGCGCACGACCGGGCCCGATACGACCGGCAACGACAGGCTGCCGCGCTTTTATGTGCAACTGACCAAGACGTTCTAGCAGGCAGCGAAACGAAACGAAACGACAAGCAGCAGCAATCTGTGCCGAGGTGTGCGATGAACAAGCGATGCAATGTGCGACCCGGGCATGTGAGCACGATCGCCGGCGCGGTCGCCGCGTTGTTCGCGGCGTCGTATATGCCGCTCGCGCTCGCGAATCCGACCGGCGCCCAGGTGGTGGCCGGCACGGTCAGCATCAACTCGCCGGGCGCGGGACAGATGCACATCACGCAGGGCTCGTCCAATGCGATCGTCAACTGGAACACGTTTTCGATCGGTAGCGGCGAAGCGGTCAGGATCTCGCAGCCGTCGGCTTCGGCCGCGCTGCTCAACCGCGTGACGGGCAACGACCCCAGCTTGATCGCCGGACGCCTGCAGGCCAACGGCAAGGTGTTTCTCGTCAATCCGGCGGGGGTGATCTTTGCGCCGGGATCGTCGGTGAACGTGGGGTCGATGATCGCCTCGACACTCAATATCTCCAATGCCGATTTCCTCGCCGGCAACTTCCATTTCGTCGGCGCGTCCGCGGCGGCGCTCAGCAATGCGGGGTCGCTGACGGCGGCCGAGGGCGGCACCATCGCGTTGCTCGGCGGCACGGTCAGCAATAGCGGCACGGTCAGCGCAAAACTGGGCCGCGTCGCGCTGGGCGCGGGCAACGACATCACCGTCGATTTTGCCGGCGACGGTTTGACCACCCTGAAGATCAACCAGGGCGCGGCGCACGCGCTGATCGGCAATACCGGCACGCTGGCCGCCGACGGCGGCACCGTGGTGATGAGCGCACAGACGGCCGACGCGCTGGCGGGCACCGTCATCAACCAGCAAGGCATCGTGCGCGCGCAGAGCCTGAGCGAACACGACGGCCGCATTCTGCTCGACGGCGGCACGAACGGCGTGACACAGGTGAGCGGGACGCTCGACGCCAGCGGCAGCGCGGGGCAAACCGGCGGCAGGATCGACGTGACCGGCTACGACGTGGCGCTGCTGGCCGGAGCGTACGTCGATGCGAGCGGTGCCGCGGGCGGCGGAACCGTCCACTTCGGCGGCGGCCCGGCGGGTGCGGACCCCTCCGTTCGCAATGCCAATGCGATCTGGATGGCGCCGACCGCCAGCCTCCATGCGGATGCGCTCGTCGACGGCAATGGCGGCAACGTCGTGGCTTACAGTGAAACGGCCAGCCGCATTTACGGCACGTTGACCGCGAAGGGCGGGCCGCAGGGCGGCGACGGCGGCTTGATCGAAACGTCCGGCCACACGCTCGACACGACCGGCATGAGCGTCGACGCATCGGCGGCGAAGGGGCAGGGCGGCAGGTGGCTGCTCGATCCGTTCGAGGTCGACATCGTGACGCAGGTGCCGGATGTCACCGCGGCGCCGGTCCCAACGCAGACCGCAACCGATTCGAACACGATGACGTTCGGGCCGATCACGGGCAGCACGTTCATCCTGGACACGGCGCTCACCGGTCCGCTGAGCCTCGGCACGTCGGTGACGGTACTGACAGGGACCGATCCCAACTTCGGCGCGGGCGACATCGTCGTCGACGCGCCGCTCAACCTCACGACCGGCACGCTTCCCGCCACGCTGAAGCTGAGCGCGACGGGATCGGTGCTGGTCAACAACACCATCACGTCGAGCGCGGGGCCGCTCGGCCTCGTATTCGATGCGAACGTGGGCGGCACGAGTCCGCTCAGTCTGGTCTCGTTCCAGGGCGTCACGGTGAAGACCAACGGCGGCAGCGTGACGTTGGGAAGCGGTGGCGCGAGCCCGGTCCTGATCCAGAACTCGAACATCGACACCGCGGGCGGCGATCTGACGGTCACCGGCACGTTCCCGATCAATGGCGTGGCGATTGGCTATCTGATCACGTCGTCGTCGGGCATTTTCATCGACTCGTCGACCATTTCCACGGAGGGCGGCGTGTTCTCGCTGTCGGGTGTCGCGCTGGGCCCGAACGCCAACGGTGTGGCGATCAACGGCACCAGCTCGCTCTCGACGACGAGCGGCGCGCTTCGCATCACCGGCACGGCTACCGCCGGCGGCGGAGGCAACGACGGCGTGATCGCGCAAGGTGACAATACGATTCAAACCGGCAGCGGCGCGCTCACCATCAGCGGCGCCGGCAGTTCGAATATCGAGGATCAAGGCATCGGCGTGTTTCTATCAGGCAGTTCTGCCAGCACGGCGAGCGGTGCATTGAGCGTGAACGGCAGTTCCTCTGGAAGCAGCGCGATGGGCGTGTTCCTGAGCGGCGGCGCCACGGTGGGCGAGGGTCCCGCGCTGCAGCCCGGGCTCACCAGTTCGGGCGGCGCGATCTCGGTCAACGGCAGCGTGGCGCAAAGCGCGCAAGGGGGCTTCGGCGTCGAGACTCAGAACACCACGATCTCCAACACGACCGGCTCGATCGGCGTGACGGGCAATGTCACCGGTACCGCCGCCGGCGGCACCTTCGCGGACGGCGTCTATTTCTATGGCACCACGTTGAGCACCGGCAGCGGCGACATTTCCGCCGCCGGCAGCGTGTCGTCGAACATGAACGTCAGCATCGGCCTCGACATGCATGGGTCGTCGGTCCAGTCGACGAGCGGCAACCTCGAGTTCACCGGACAAAGCGTGGGAGCCGCGGTCAACGGCGACTCGGTGATCGGGCTGATGTTCGAGAACACGCTATGCGTGGACTGCATCCAGACAGCCCCCGTATCGGTGACGACCGGCACGGGCTCGGTGAGCCTGTTCGGCAGCGGCACCGGTCCGTTCGTGCAGGGTGTGCTGATCACCGACGGCACGACGATCACGTCGACCAACGGCGGGGCGATCGATATCCGCGGCGCGGTGAGCGGCCCGGCCGGCAGCAGTCCGAACCTGCAGAACGACTATGGCGTGCTGATCGCCAATGGCGCAATCAGCGCGACCGGGACGCGTACCACCGCGATCGGCATTGCCGGTTCGACCACGACGTCCGATCCGGGCGTCGCGATCGGCCTTGCGGTGCCCGAGACCGAGCAGAGCGAGTTTGGGCTGATCAATCCGACTTCCATTGTCACCGGCGGCGGCGTGACGAGCGCGGTCGCCAATGCCACCGCCGACAACGTGACGATCTCGACGACGAATCCCGCTTCGATCGTGTTGCGCGCATTCAACGACGGCACGGCGAGCAGCCTCGCCATCACGCAGGCGACGCTGTCGTCGCCGGGCGGCGTGCTGTCGATCATGCCGGCGTCGGTGGACCCGTCGAGCTTCACGATCACCGCTCAGAACGCGACGCCGATCACGCTGCTCGGCACGGGCGGCGGTCTCAGCATCGACGCCCCGACTTTCTCGACCTTCGCGTCGATTCCCAGCATCGTGCTCGGGTCCAGCACGCAAACCGGGCGCATCACCGTCGACGGGCAGTGCGTATCGGGCGGCTCGCCTTGCGTGCCGACGCGTCCGGGCTTCGCGAACAATCTCACGCTGTCCAACCCGGGCGCGGGCAGTCAAGGGATCGCGCTGACCTACGGCATCTCGACTCCGGGCCAGACCTTGATGCTGCTGTCGGCGGGTCCCGTCACGGACCCCGGCGGCATCCAGGCCGCCGGGCTGATTCTCGCCGGCCCCGGTACCTTCACGCTGACCGATCCGCAAAACGACGTCGGCGTGCTGGCGATGGCCAACGCGGGGAGCGTCGACTTCTCGAACTCGCATGGCTTCGTGATCGGCCCGCTGACGAGCCAGACGTTCGACTCCGCCGCGAGCCAGTTGAGCCCGATGAGCGGGACGAACTCCACGCTGACCGGCAGCCTCGTCGCGACCGCTACGACCGGCAATATCGGGCTGGGCGCGAGCACGCCGTCCGCGACGGCTCCGAATACGAATCTGAGCGCGGGCGGCTCGATCGATCTGGTGATGGAGAACGGCGTGTTCGTCGATGCGAACTCCGGCACACTTGGCGCCGGCAACGCATGGCGAGTCTGGGCCAGCACCTGGAACGGCGAGACACGCGGCAGCGTGCAGCCGAACACCGCGCAGCCCAATTTCTACGGCTGCCTGTTTGGCTCGGGCTGTAGTTGGGGCGGCACGGTGCCCACCACCGGCAATCATTTCGTCTATGTCGCACGGCCGACGGTCACGGTCAGCGCGGACGGCGCGACGCGCTACGTTGGGGCGCCGAACCCGGCGTTCTCCTACACGACGAGCGGTCTGATCAACGGCGACACCGCAGCGGGCACGTTGAGCGGCTCGCAGACGACCACGGCCACTCTGACTTCACCGGCGGGCGGCTATCCGATCGACCCCAACTTCACGTCCAGCGTGGGCTATATCGTCAACGAAGTGCCGGGCACGCTGACGGTGATTCCGTTTCAGAGCAAGATCCCGAATCCGCAGGGCCCGATCCCCAATCCGGTCGCGCAAAGCGGTCTGCAGACGTTTTTCAGTAGCCAGGAGCAGACGTTCGTCTACGAAAACAATCTGCAAGGCACCAACATCTGCATCGGCTCGAACCAGCCGCTCTTCAGCACGACGCCGCCTGGCGAGAAACAGGACATCCTCGCGGTCGAATGGAAGCGGGTGCGTTCGCAGCCGAACCTGAACAGCTGCCTGCTGACGAACACCCAGCACGGCTGCGGTGACTTCTAGCGGGAGCCGGGCGAAGCGGGCGGGACGGGTGGCGCGGCGCCTGCGGGCGAATGCAGCGCGCGCAGTTGCGCGATGGCGGCCTCGGCGCTCGCGACGAACCGTTGCGAGAGCCGCCATGCTTCGACGACCTCCTGATGGACGGGCTGCTCCATCCCGAGGTGAATCCGGAAGAATCGTTCAGCGTGGATGGCCGGGTGGTAATGCTGGCGCACCCGCTTCGCGTCGATCAGCCGCCGGTTGCCGAACAGCCTGCTCAATGCCCACGAAAACGCGCCGTCTTCTCCGCCGACGCGACGAAAGAAGGCGTCGAGCGGAAACCCGCCCAGCGCGCGATACACCGCCCGCCGGATCACGAGACTGCTCGGCACGGTGTTGCTGAGGATCGCCGCGTACTTTTCGAAATCGGGATGCTCGACGATCGCGCGCGGAAAGCCCGCATAGTCGACATCGAGCCGCACCGATGCCTCGCCCGGACAACGCTGCAGATAGCCACTCGCCGCGGCCAGCGCGCCGGGCAGATATTCGTCGTCGGCGTCGATGAATCCGAGCAGATCCTCGGTCGCGTGCATCGCGGCCCAGTTGCGCGCGGCGGCGACGCCGCCATTCACGTACATGCGCAGTACTTCCACGCGCGCGTCGAGGCGGCCGTAATGTTGCGCGACTTCGATCGAAGCATCGGTCGAGCCATCGTCGACGACGATGATTTGTGCCGCCTCCGGCTGAATCAGACAGCTTTCCAGTGCGCGGCCAAGCGTTGCCGCCATCTGCAGACAGGGAATGATGATCGAGATCGGCATGATGCGAGCCCCGTTCCGATGCTGATCCGCTGCGTTACGCCTGTGCCGGGCCGGGCATCAATTGCATCGCCTGGGCGTCTTCGTCGCCGACCCACACCGCGAACGCCGTGAAGTTGTCGTGATTCGTGCTGGCGCTCGCGCGCACCTGTTGCGCGAGCGCGTCGAGCCAGGCGCCGGGTGTCGCCGCATGGGCCAGCGCGTCGGCGATGCCGGCGTCGTCGGCGTACTCCCACAGGCCGTCCGTGCAGATCAGGAAAGCGTCGCCGTCATGCAGCGCGAAGGTACCGTCGACGCCCGCAATGGAGAGTGCGTCGCGCGTGCCCAGCGCCGCATACAGCACGTTGCGGCGCGGATGATGACGCATCTCCTCCTCGGCGAGCAGCCGCGCGTCGACCATCTGCTGAACCATGCTGTGGTCGCGCGTGCGCGCGCAGATCTCGCCGTGGCGGAAACAGTAGAGGCGGGTGTCGCCGCAATGGGCCCACGCGGCCGTCGCGCATTCGCGGTCGATGGCGAGCACCACGGCCGTCGAGCGCATGTCTTTTTCATTGCCTTTGCCGCGCAACTGTTCTTCGACGATGTTCTCATTGGCATGCGTGAGCGCGCTGATCAGCCGGTCGCCCGTCGGCGGCAATTCGGCAACGGTCAGGTAGCGCAAATCCGCCAGCACCGAAGCGACGACGAGGCGCGAGGCGGTGTCGCCGCCGCCGTGTCCGCCGGCGCCGTCGGCGACGACGCAATAGTAGAGCCGTTCGCTCGACCAGTCGCCGAACGAATCTTCGTTGCGCGGGCGGTCGCCCCGGTCGGTCAGGCTTGCGGTGGCAAGTTGCACCGTTGACCTCTCATATGCTCGCGGTCTGTCGAGCTCATTCCTGCGCGTGCGACTGCGCGGACAGAATGCCCAGAACCAGCAGGATGACGATGCGATTGCCCGGCGAGATGTCGATGCCGAGGCTGTGCTCGATCCATTGGCCGATTTGCGTGCGGGCGAAGTCGGCGGGTATCGAGCCTTTTTTCAGCGTGACGCCAAGCTTGCGCGCCCGGTAGTGATACGACGCGATGCCGTAACGCGCGGCCACCTGCGACAGACCGCCTTTCTCGTTCGACAGCCAGCCGAGACTGCCGGCGAGCAGCATGCGGTCGGCGTCGTCGAGCGAAGCGATGAAATGCGACGCGGAGTCGCGTACCTCGGCTTCGTGCAGACCGTATTGCAACAGGACCGAGCCGATCGGATCGGGATGAAAAGCCGTTTGCCGGTCGATTTCGAGCATCACGTCGCCTTCGTCGAGCGACACGTTGCGCTGATGGCTCGCGCTGCGCAGACAGTCGATCAGATAGCGGCGGAAATAGGCGCACACGGCATGGCTGGTCGAAGGCGCGCTGTGCAGCGGGAAAGTGGGCAATGCCGTCGGCGCGGTATCGAGGCGGAACACCTTGAGATAGAGGAACTGCGAGATCAGTTCTTCCTTGTCCTCGCCCAGCGCCTGCAATTCCGACGGATGGTAGCCGGTCAGCGCGCGGCGCACGATCGTATAGATCGACGCCATTTCGTCGTGGCTCAGGCAGGTGCGGCGTTGCCACAGGTCGGGCAGTGCGCTTTCTCCAGCGTGGTCGGCAATTGCAGCGCTTTGGATATCTGCCACTTTTCACCCCGAGGTGGTGAGCCCCGCTTCTTAAGGGCGGAGCCCGGCTGCTGACACTACCCATTTCGCCGCGTGTGTGGTGCGCCGGTTTTCTGTCCCCAATGAATCCGGCACTCGCTTTGCCGCCATATCGGGCAGATTGTGTATGCCAAACGCTTGCAATACCGGCAATTCCGCCGTGCAACCGGCGCGTGATTGGAAAACAGACTTAGTCTATTGGCACGTTTTATTTATTACAAGGTAAAACTTAATATGTTATTCACCGCTCTGGCGACGGGTTCTATCGCTATCAGGACTAACCCTAAACGCGACGTAAGCGCTTACCGGCAATCCGGGAAGGTCAAATTTTTTAAAAAATCCGGGCACCTGATTCGTTTACCCAGATGTTGGGCGATCCCGCCAATCGACCGTCCTGAAAGGACGCGCTGGTGAGGTCGTAAGACGACTGTCCGGGCTTGTGATTGTAATGGTGCCGGAACGAAAAGGTTAAAACTTCTTAAGTGTTTATGGAGTTGAATGGTATTACATATACTGTTTCGCTTAATTAAACAAAATCCGTTTCTATTGCTGTCCGGCTTTGATTTTCCGGGCTGCGTGCTATTCTCATATCGGATTGCCGCCGAGAAAGGACAACGCTCGCTAAAAACATCGCAATAGCTGGCGAAGGCAATCTAATCAGAGTTAACACGTATTTCCGGGAACGCTGATTCCCGGCGGGCAAGGGCAACCCGTACCGGTCACTTACGGTGCGTCGAGACTACTCATCCGAGACCGATACCAGACATGGCCACGCTTCTCGCGGGCGAAATGCTTGCCGACATATCAGCTGCCAGTCCATGCGGGGACGACCTCGAGTACGACCCTGACTTCCTTGCGCTCGAGCAGGTCGTCCACGGCAAGCCGGAGGTGCAGTTCGGCGAGACCATGGTCGCCGCCACGCCGCCTGACTGGAAAATGGCCGAAGCGCTGTCGCTCGATCTGCTCGCAAAAGGCCGCGACTTGCGCGTCGCGGTGCACCTGGCGCGCGCGCTACTCAATCGCCGACGTTTCCCTGGCTTCGCAGAGGGCCTCGCACTCGTCGAAGGCCTGCTCGAACAGCGCTGGGACCATGTCTATCCACAGCTCGATCCCGACGACGACAACGATCCGACCGCCCGCGTCAACGCGCTCGCCGCCCTCGTCGAACCGTCCGGCATGCTGGTGGACGTGCGCGACGCACTGCTCGCGTCGTCGCGCGCGCACGGTGGCGTCAGTTTGCGCGACATCGAATATGCGACCGGCGAAGTACCGCTGCCCAAGGGCGTCGAGGCGGCGTCGCTGAGCTCGATCGACGCGGTGATCGCCGACGCCCACCAAGACGCCGCCGAAGCGCACACGGCCTTGCTCGCGGCCACGCATAGCGCGATGCGCATCGAGACGGTATTGACCGAGCGTGTCGGCGCGGCGCGCTCCATCGATCTGTCGCCGCTATCGAGGCTGCTGCGCCGTGCAGCCGACTTTCTCGGCGAGCGTCTCGACATCCCGGGCGGAGCGCCGCAAGCATCGCCGAACGGCGACGTGACCCTGGGCGAAAGCGCCGGCGCGGCGCCGGCACCCGTGCCGCTGTCCGGCGACATCACGGACCGTCAGGACGTGATCCGCATGATCGACAAGATCTGCGCGTACTACGAGCGTCACGAACCCTCTAGCCCGTTGCCGCTGCTGCTGCTGCGCGCGCGCCGGCTGGTCGACAGGAACTTCATGGAAATTCTGCAGGACCTCGCGCCCGAAGGCGTGCGCCAGGCCAGGCAGGCCGGCGGTATCGAAAACGAGTAAGCAGTCAGGCGGGGATGGGCTTTTTCGCTTCTAGCAACGCCAGTCATGCGGCACGCTGCTCGCGGCCGTGCGGCGTCAACCAGGGGAATGGTCGTGGCCAAGGAAAGCAGCCAGAAATTCATCGCGCGCAATCGAGCGCCGCGAGTTCAGATCGAATATGACGTCGAAGTCTACGGGTCGGAGAAAAAGGTCAATCTGCCATTCGTCATGGGCGTGCTGGCCGATCTCTCCGGTCAGCCGGCGGACCCGCTCGCGCCGGTGGCGGATCGAAAGTTTCTCGAGATCGACGTCGACAACTTCGACGAGCGTCTGAAGTCGATGAAACCGCGCGTCGCCGTGCAGGTGCCGAACATGCTGACCGGTCAGGGCAACCTCGCGGTCGACATGACCTTCGAGAGCATGGACGACTTTTCGCCCGCGGCGGTCGCGCGCAAGGTGGACGCGTTGTCGAAGCTGCTGGAGGCGCGCGGCCAGTTGCAAAACCTGCTGACCTATATGGACGGCAAGACCGGCGCCGAGGAGCTGATCGCGAAACTGCTCAACGATCCTGCATTACTGCAGTCGTTGGCGTCCGCACCGAAGCCGCAGCAATGAGCGTGATCTACAGGGGAGTCTGACCATGGCTGAACCTAGCACCGAAGGGCAAGCGCAACCCGGCGAGGCGTCGCTTGAAACGAGCGATTTCGCGAATCTGCTGCAAAAGGAATTCAAGCCGAAGAGCGAGAAGGCGAAGGAGGCCGTCGAGACGGCGGTGCGCACGCTCGCCGAACAGGCGCTGCGCGATACGAACGTGATTTCGGGCGATGTGCTCGCGACGATCGAATCGCTGATCGCGCAGATCGACGAGAAGCTGACCGCCCAGATCAATCAGATCATCCACTCGGAAGAGTTCCAGAAAGTCGAGAGCGCGTGGCGCGGCTTGCACTATCTGGTCAACAACACCGAGACGGACGAGACGTTGAAGATCCGCGTGATGAACGTATCGAAGGGCGATCTGTACAAGACGCTCAAGAAGTACAAGGGCACCGCGTGGGATCAAAGCCCGATCTTCAAGAAGCTCTACGAAGAGGAATACGGCCAGTTCGGCGGCGAGCCGTATGGCGCGCTGGTGGCCGATTATTACTTCGACAACGGGGGACCCGACGTCGATCTGCTGACGCAGATATCCAGGATCTCGGCCGCCGCGCATGCGCCGTTCATCGCCGGCGCCGATCCCGCGGTGATGCTGATGGATTCATGGCAGGAGCTGGCCAATCCGCGCGACCTGACGAAAATCTTTCAGACGCCTGAGCATGCCGCGTGGCGCTCGCTGCGCGAATCCGAGGATGCGCGCTACGTCGGTCTCGCGATGCCGCGTTTTCTCGCGCGTGCGCCGTATGGCGCCAAGACCAATCCGGTCGAGGAATTCGATTTCGAGGAAGACACGGCCGGCGCGGACAGCGGCAAATACGCATGGGCCAATGCCGCCTATGCGATGGCGACCAATATCAACCGCTCGTTCAAGATGTACGGCTGGTGTTCGCGGATTCGCGGCATCGAGTCGGGGGGCGCCGTCGAGAACCTGCCGGTGCACGCGTTCCCCACCGACGACGGCGGCATCGACATGAAGTGCCCGACCGAAATCGCCATTAGCGATCGCCGCGAAGCCGAACTCGCGAAGAACGGCTTCATGCCGCTCGTGCACAAGAAGAACTCCGATTTCGCCGCCTTCATCGGCGCGCAGTCGCTGCACAAGCCCGCCGAGTTCGAAGACCCCGATGCCACCGCGAACGCGAACCTGGCCGCGCGTCTGCCCTACCTGTTCGCCTGCAGCCGCTTCGCTCACTACCTGAAGTGCATCGTGCGCGACAAGATCGGCAGTTTCAAGGAGAGGGACGACATGCAGCGCTGGCTGCAGAACTGGATCCTTCAGTACGTCGACGGCGATCCGGCGCACTCGACGGAAGAGTCCAAGGCACGACGCCCGCTCGCGGCCGCCGAGGTGGTCGTCGAGGAAGTCGAAGGCAATCCCGGTTATTACACGTCGAAGTTTTTCCTGCGTCCGCACTACCAGTTGGAAGGCCTGACCGTATCGCTACGGTTGGTTTCGAAGCTTCCGTCCGCCAAGGCGGCATGACGGAAATCCCCATTCAGTGACGAATTGCTTTGAGCGGAGAAGAAGATGGCCATCGACATGTTCATGAAGCTGGGCGATATCAAGGGCGAGTCTCAGGACAAGACCCACAAGGAAGAAATCGAAGTGCTCGCGTGGAGCTGGGGCATGAGCCAGAGCGGCACGATGCACATGGGCACGGGCGGCGGCGCCGGCAAGGTGTCGGTGCAGGACCTGTCATTTACCAAATACAGCGACAAGGCGAGTCCGCCGATCATGGCAGCCTGCACCAAAGGCACGCACATCGACACGGCGTTGCTGACGGTGCGCAAGGCCGGTGGCGACAATCCGCTCGAGTACTACAAGATCACGTTGAATGGCGTGCTGATCAGCTCGTATTCGACCGGCGGCTCGGGCGGCGAAGAACGCTTCACCGAGAACGTCACGCTCAACTTCGAAAAATTCCATGTCGAGTACCAGCCGCAAAACGCGAAGGGCGAGAAGGAAGGCGGGGTGGTCGAAGTGAAGTGGAACATCCCCGCCAACGCCACTACCTGATCGGCTGAGCGCAAAGGGCGACTGCACCGCGGCGGTCCTGCCGTCGCAGTGCGGCGGCGGGTGGGACGACTCGAGCCAGACCGGAGCGAACCGGCATGAACGCAGAAGAATGCTTGCGCGAAGGCGATCTCGACGGATGTCTGCGCGAATTGCAAAAACAGGTTCGCAAGGATCCGTCGAAGGCCGCCTATCGCGTCTTTCTATTCCAGTTGCTCGCGGTGACGGGCGCCTGGGATCGCGCATTGACGCAACTGAACGTCGTCGGCGAACTCGACGCGGCCGCGTTGCCGATGGTGCAAACCTATCGTGAAGCGTTGCAATGCGAGGCGCTGCGCGAAGCGGTTTTCAAAGGCGAGCGCGCGCCGCTGATCTTCGGCGAGCCGACCGGCTGGCTTGCGTTGCTCCTCGAGGCATTGCGGCTCGACACCGCGGGCGATAGCGGCGCGGCGGCCGCCGCGCGCGCGCGGGCGCTCGACGAGGCGCCCGCCACCGCCGGCGCATTGAATGGCGAACCGTTCAGGTGGCTCGCCGACGCCGACAACCGGCTCGGCCCGACACTCGAAGCCGTGCTGAACGGCCGCTATTACTGGATTCCTTTTTCGCGCATCAAACGGATCGAAATCGAGCCGCCGTCCGACCTGCGCGACCGCGTCTGGATACCGGCCGTTTTCACGTGGGCCAACGACGGCCAGGCCGCCGGTCTGATTCCCGCCCGCTATCCGGGCACGCTCGCCGAGCCGAATCGAGCGTTGTGGCTCGCGCGCCTGACCGAATGGATCGGTGACGATCCCGTGCTCGCGCGGCCGGTGGGACAGCGTATGTTCGCCTCCGATGCGAACGACTACGCGCTCTTCGACGTGCGCACCATCGAACTGACGAGCGGCGACGCACCTCCCGAACAGGACGGCGCGGCCGCTCCGGATCATGGCTGAACTGACCGCGCGTGATCGCCTGCAACCGTCGCTGCTCGACCGGCTGACCGATCTCGAACCGGAGGCGAAACAGGAAGCGCGCGAGCGGCGCGTTCTGTCGATGCGCGCGCTGCGCGAGAGCGTGCAGCGCGACCTCGGTTGGCTGCTGAACGCGAATGGCCTCGCGTCGGTGCAGGATCTGAGCGGCTATCCGTATGTCGCGACCTCCGTGATCAATTTCGGCCTGCCGGACATTGCCGGCAAGACCGCCTCAGGCATCGATCCGTCGCGGCTCGAGCGGCTCGTGCGCGATGCGATCTGGGCGTTCGAGCCGCGCATTCTGCGCGACACCGTGCGGGTCAGTTCGATGCAACTCGAAGAGACGACCGGGCGCCACAACACCGTGTCGTTTCTGGTGGAGGGCGATCTGTGGGCGCAGCCGTATCCGGAGCGGCTCTACTTCAGGACCGAACTCGACCTGGAAGTCGGCGAAATCCGCGTGATCGACCAGGGCGGGCCGCGCTGAACCCATGAATCCAGACCTGATCAAATACTACAGCCAGGAACTGCAGCATCTTCGGGAGATGGGCGGCGAGTTCGCGCGCGAATTTCCGAAGATCGCCGGGCGCCTCGGACTGGAAAACCTCGAATGCGCGGACCCCTACGTGGAGCGTCTGCTCGAAGGCTTCAGTTTCCTCGCGGCGCGCGTGCAACTGAAGATCGACGACGAGTTTCCGCGCTTCACCCAGCATCTCGCGGAGCTGGTGTACCCGCATTACCTCGCGCCCACGCCGTCGATGGCCGTGGTGCAGATCCAGCCGGACCTGACCAGTTCCAATCTCGCGGACGGCGTGCGGGTTCCACGCGGCAGTACGCTGCGCAGCGTGCTAGACAAGAACGGCTCGACGCGCTGCGAATACCGCAGCGCGCACGAACTGACGCTTTGGCCGCTCGACATCACGGAAGCGCGGTTTTTTACGCACGCGGGCTCGCTCGGTGGCATCGACAGCGCGCTGCCGGCGAGCATGGCGGCGGGCGCCGCTATCAAGGCCGGCCTCAGGCTGCGCCTACGCGCCACCGCTGGTCTGAGAATCAACCAGCTGAAACTCGACCGGCTGACGCTGTATCTGCGCGGCACGGACGGGATGGCCACGCGTATCCACGAGCGTCTGCTCGGTTCGGTGAGCGGCGTCGTCGTGATGCCGGCCAAACGTCCGGCGTCCTGGCATGTGCAGTTGCCGGCGAGCGCACTGCGGCCGCTCGGGTTTGCCGACGATGAAGCATTGCTGCCGGTCAGCCGGCAGTCATTCCAGGGCTACCGGCTGTTGCAGGAGTATTTCGCGTTTCCGCAGCGCTTCATGTTTCTCGCCATCGACGGTTTGCACGCGGCGTTGCGGCGTTGCGCGGACACCGAAATCGAAGTCATCGTGTTGCTCAAACGCGGTGATCCGCTGCTCGAACAATCGCTCGATGCCAATAATTTCGCGCTGCATTGCACGCCCGCGATCAATCTCTTTTCGCGGCGTACCGATCGCATCGCGCTATCGGACGAACAGTTCGAATATCACGTGGTGGCCGATCGCACCCGGCCGATGGACTTCGAGATCTATCAGATCGAGAGTGCGACCGGCTATAGCGCGGGCGCCGGCGGCGAGCAGCGCTTCGAGCCGTTCTATCACGCGCGCGATCTCGGCGCCACCTATCGCGCCGGCGCGTACTACCAGGTGCGCCGCGAAAAACGTCTGCCGTCGGCGCGTCAGCATGAGCGCGGCCCGCGCACGAGCTACCTCGGCAGCGAGATGTTCATCGCGCTGGTGGACGCGAGCAATGCGCCGTTTCGCGCTGACCTGCGGCAACTCGGCTTGCAGGTGCTGTGCACGAATCGCGACCTGCCACTGACGATGCCGGTCGGCGTCGGCCCCGCCGATTTCACGCTCGATGTCGAAGCGCCGGTGCAGAGCGTGCGCTGCGTGAGCGGTCCGAGCCGGCCGCTGCCGTCGTATGCGCACGGGGCCGTGGCGTGGCGGCTGTTGAGTCACCTGTCGTTGAACTACTCGTCGCTGCTCGATAACGATGCACAGGAGGGCGCCCGCGCGCTGCGCGATCTGCTGAGTCTCTACTGTCCCGCCGACGAGATCGCGAGTCAGCGGCTGATCGAAGGCGTGCGCTCGATCGATTCGCGCTCGGTGACGCGACGCTTGCCGGGCGCGGGACCGATCGTATTCGGCCGCGGTCTCGAAGTGACGCTGACGCTCGACGAAGCCGCGTTCGAAGGCGCCGGCGCGTTTCTGCTCGGTGCCGTGCTCGCGCAATATTTCGCGCAATACGTATCGATCAACTCGTTCACCGAGACCGTCGTGAAGACGCTGTCGCGCGGCGAGATCATGCGCTGGCCAGCGAGGGTCGGACAATGCCGGACGCTCTGACACTGTTGCGCCGGCTCGAAGACGATGCGCGCCGCTTCGACTTCTTCCAGGTCGTGCGGCTGCTGGAGAACGCGTATGCGGACAAGCCGCGCGTCGGCGAGTCGATGCAGCCGCGCGACGATGCGATCCGTTTCGTGCAGGAACCCGAACTGGTTTTCCATCCGACGACGCTCGGTGACTTCACGCCGGCCGGCGAGCATCACGCCGCGCGTCTCGCGGTCAACTTCTTCGGCCTGCTCGGGCCGCATGGTCCGTTGCCCACCCATCTGACCGAGTACGCTCGCGACCGCGCCCGCAACGCGAACGATCCGACCTTCGCGCGCTTTCTCGATGTCTTTCACCACCGGATGGTGTCGCTGTTCTATCGCGCGTGGGCCAATGCGCAACCGGCCGTGAGTCTCGACCGTCCGGGGCGCGATCGCTTTTCCTTGTATGTCGGCAGCGTGTTCGGGCTGGGCGAGCCGACGCTGCGCGATCGCGACGCGGTGCCCGATTTCGCCAAACTGCACTTCGCCGGATTGCTGGGCGGCCCGACCCGTCCGGCCGCCGGATTGAAACTCGTGCTGGCGCGTTTTTTCAACCTGCCGGTCGACATCGAACAGTGGGTCGGCCATTGGATGACGCTGCCCGCGAATTCGTTGTTGCGCCTGGGCGCACCGGACGGTTCGGCCGCGCTCGGCGTGTCGACGCTGCTCGGCGCGCGCGTCTGGGATTGCCAGCATAAATTCCGCATCGTCATCGGACCGTTGAGCCGCGCTGATTACGAGCGCTTCCTGCCGGGCGGCGAGAGTCTGAAGCGCCTCGTCGACTGGGTGCGCAATTACGCGCGCGACGGGCTCGATTGGGATCTCCGGCTGGTGCTGAAACAGGAGGACGTGCCACGCCTGAAGCTCGGGCGCCACACGCGGCTCGGTTACACCACCTGGACGCTCGGCCACCCGGCGCGCGGCGATCAGCGTCAGCTGGTGTTGCGGCCGACCGGTCCGGACGGCCGTTCACGGATTGCCGCGGCGGCCCGCGAGGCGTCCGCGGGGGCAGCGCCATCGACATCATCGAGGGAATAGAAAAATGGCCGAGATCAAACGGGCAGCGTTGTTCGGCAAGCTGAACAAGCTCGGGTTCCGCGCAATCGAGAGCGCGAACGTGTTTTGCAAGTTGCGCGGCAATCCTTATATCGAACTGTCGCACTGGTTCCACCAGATCCTGCAACTGCAGGACTCCGACCTGCACCGCATCATCAAACACTACGGGCTCGAGCCTTCCGCGTTGGCGCGCGATCTGACCGAAGCGCTCGACCGTCTGCCGCGCGGTTCGGCTTCCGTGACCGACATCTCGTCGCAAGTCGAGGAGGCGGTGGAACGTGGCTGGGTGTTCGGCTCGCTGATGTTCGGCGAGTCGCAGGTGCGCACCGGCCATCTGGTGGTCGGCCTCCTGAAGACGCCGTCGCTGCGCAACGGGCTCTACGGCATCTCGCGTCAGTTCGAGCGCATCAAGCTCGATTCGCTCGTCGACGAATTTCACGGCCTGCTGCGCGAGTCGCCGGAAGCGGCGATGAGCGCGAGCGATGGTTTTCAGGCAGGCGGCGCGCAGCGCGAAGGCGGCGACGCGGACACCACCGGCGGCCCGGTGCCGGCCGCCGCGCTGGGCAAGCAGGAAGCGCTGCGGCGCTTCACCACCGATCTGACCGAACAGGCGCGCAACGGCAAGCTCGACCCGATCGTCGGGCGCGACGAGGAAATTCGCCAGGTGATCGACATCCTGATGCGCCGCCGCCAGAACAATCCGATCCTGACGGGCGAAGCGGGCGTCGGCAAAACCGCGGTGGTCGAAGGCTTCGCGCAGCGCATCGCGGCGGGCGACGTGCCGCCGTCGCTGCACGACGTGCAGTTGCGCACGCTCGACGTCGGTCTGTTGCAGGCGGGCGCGAGCATGAAGGGCGAGTTCGAGAACCGCTTGCGGCAGGTGATCGAGGAAGTGCAGGCCTCGGAAAAGCCGATCATCCTGTTCATCGACGAAGCGCACACGCTGGTCGGCGCGGGCGGGGCGGCCGGCACCGGCGACGCGGCGAATCTGCTGAAGCCGGCGCTCGCGCGCGGCACGCTGCGCACGGTGGCCGCGACCACGTGGGCCGAATACAAGAAGCACATCGAGAAGGACCCCGCACTGACGCGGCGCTTCCAGGTCGTGCAGGTCAGCGAGCCGGACGAGACCCGCGCGATCCTGATGATGCGGGGTGTCACCTCGACGATGGAGCAGCACCACAAGGTGCAGGTGCTCGACGAAGCGCTCGAAGCCGCGGTACGTCTGTCGCATCGCTACATTCCGGCGCGGCAGTTGCCCGACAAGGCGGTCAGCCTGCTCGACACCGCCTGCGCGCGCGTGGCGGTCAGCCAGCATGCGACGCCCGCAGCGGTCGACGATTCGCGCAAGCGGATCGTCGCGCTCGAAACCGAGCTGGCGATCATCGGCCGAGAAAGCGCGGTGGGCGTCGACACGCGGGAGCGTGAAGCCGCCGCGGCGGAAAAGCTCGCGGCCGAACAGGCGCGTCTCGCCACGCTCGACACCCGCTGGCAGGCGGAAAAACAACTGGTGACGCGGATTCTCGCGCTGCGCGCGCAACTGCGCGGCGAGACCGGCAAGGTGGAAGGCGCGGCGCAAGCCAGCCGCACGAACGAAGCGAACGAAGCTGCGAACAGAACGGTAGACCAAACAGCGGCCACCGGCGCGACTGACAACCCCGCCAGCGACACCGCGACGCGCGAAGCGCGGCTCGCCGAACTGCGCGAGTTGCAGGCGCAGCTCGCGCAGCATCAAGGCGAAGATCCGCTGATCCTGCCGACCGTCGACCAGCAGGCGGTCGCCTCCGTCGTGCAGGACTGGACCGGCATACCGGTGGGCCGGATGGTCCGCAACGAAATCGAAAACGTCCTGAAGCTCGCGGAGAACCTGAACCGGCGCATCATCGGCCAGGCTCATGCGACGGAGATGATCGCGCGGCGCATCCAGACTTCGCGCGCGGGTCTCGACAATCCGAACAAACCGATCGGCGTGTTCATGCTAGCCGGCACCTCCGGAGTCGGCAAGACCGAGACCGCGCTGGCGCTCGCCGAGGTGCTGTATGGCGGCGAGCAGAACGTCATCACGATCAACATGAGCGAGTATCAGGAAGCGCATACGGTGTCGTCGCTGAAGGGCGCGCCGCCCGGCTACGTCGGCTACGGCGAAGGCGGCGTGCTGACCGAGGCGGTGCGCCGCCGTCCATACAGCGTGGTGCTGCTCGACGAGGTCGAGAAGGCGCATCCCGACGTCCACGAGCTGTTCTTCCAGGTGTTCGACAAGGGCTGGATGGAAGACGGCGAGGGCCGCGTGATCGACTTCAAGAACACGCTGATCCTGTTGACCACCAATGTCGGCACGGATCTGATCACGAGCCTGTGCAAGGACCCGGAGCTGATGCCGGAGCCGGAGGGTATTGCGAAAGCGCTGCGCGAGCCGTTGCTGAAGGTGTTTCCGCCGGCCTTGCTGGGGCGCGTCGTGGTCATTCCGTACTTTCCGCTGTCCGACGAGATGCTCGGCGCGATCATCCGGCTGCAGCTCGGCCGGATCGAGAAACGCATCCGCGTGTCGCACAAGATTCCGTTCAGCTACGACGACGACGTCGTGAAGCTGATCGGCAGCCGCTGCACCGAACTCGAAAGCGGCGGACGCATGATCGACGCGATCCTGACCAACACGCTGTTGCCGCGTATCAGCACCGAGTTTCTGACGCGCATGATGAACGGCAGCCCGGTCACGAAAGTGCAGATCGGCGCGCGCGACGGTGAATTTCTCTATACGTTCGATTGATCGAAAGGGGAGGATGCCTTCTTATGCCGCAACAAGTCAGCTTGGGCGCGACGCTGCAATGTTCGTTCGGCGCGGCGCCTTCGACGCTCGTGGTGTTGCCGGTCAACCGGGTGATGGGCGAAGGGCCGCCAGCGGCCAACATCATGGATCACATTCCGCTCGTCAACATCATGCCGTTCGGCGTGTGCAGCTCGCCCGCCAATCCGACCGTCGCCGCCGCGACGGCGGCGGCGTTGGGCGTGCTGACGCCGATGCCGTGCATTCCGGCCACCATGACGCCGTGGACGCCGGGCGCGCCGACCGTGCTGCTCGGCAACCAGCCGTCGCTCGACAACGTGTCGACCTGCATGTGCAACTGGGGCGGCGTGGTCACGATCGTCAATCCGGCGACAGTCAAGACCATGATTCCGTGACATGACCACGCAAAACCCGAACCGACACGTCACCGTCAGTTGCGCGCCTGCCGGCGAGGATCTGCTGTTTCTGCATCTGAGCGGCACCGAGGAGTTGGGGCGCCTGAGCGAATGGCGGCTCGATCTGCTTGGCAAGCGCAACGATCTGCAGGCCGGCGATCTGCTCGGGCATGACATCTCGATTGCGCTGTCGTTGCCAGACGACGGCGAGCGGCAATTCAACGGGATCGTCACGGCGTTCCGGATCGTCGCACCGGGCGACAACACCCGCAACCGCATGGCGCGCTATGAAGCGGTGGTGCGTCCGCGGCTGTGGCTGCTCACGCGCGCGTCGCACAGCCGCTTTTTCCATGAAAAGAGCGTGCTCGATATCGTGACCGGCGTGCTGCAGGACTACAACATCGACGTCAGCAATAAATGCCAGGCGACCTATCCGCCGCTGCAGCACTGCGCGCAATACCGGGAGACCGATTTCGCCTTCGTGAGCCGCCTGATGGAGCACGAGGGCATGTACTACTACTTCGAGCACAAAGGGGGCAAGCACACGCTGGTGTTGACCGATTCGAGCGACGTTCACGGACCGATCGAACACTATGCGTCGATTTCGTACGATGCGTGGTACGAGCCTTCGAACGAGAAGGAATGCGTGTATGCGTGGAGTTCGGGCGCGGAATTGCAGACCGGCAAGTACGAAGTCAACGACTACGATTTCGAAAAGCCCACGTTGAGCAACCAGCAAGGCCTGCTGTCGCGCGCGACGCGGCCGAAAGTGTACGATCCGCCGGTGTACGCGATGCAGGAACATCTGAGCGGCCACGCGCAGTCGAGCGATGGCGACCGCTATGCGAAGGTCGGTATCGAGATCCGTCAGGCGCGCAACGACAGCATTTCGGGCCGATCGAGCGCGCGCGGCATCTGGCCGGGCGGTCAGTTCAAGCTCGAGAATCACGCCTGCGATGCGCAGAACCACGAGTATCTGGTGATCAGCGCCGCGTACGAGATCAATTCGGATGTCTATGTGTCGACGGTGCGCCACGATCCTTCGCTGCCGCTCTTCGACTGCGCGTTCACCGCGTTGCGCAAGGAAAACCACTTCCGCTCCGAGCGGCTGACGCCGCAGCCGGTCGTGGCGGGCCCGCAGACCGCCATGGTGGTCGGCCCGGACGGCGAAGAAATCCTCACCGATAAATATGGCCGCATCAAGGTGCAGTTTCATTGGGAGCAGTTCGCTCCGCCGGCCGATGCCGACGCGCGCATGAAGCGGTGCTGGGTGCGGGTATCGCAGAGCTGGGCCGGCAAACGCTGGGGCACGTTCTTCTTGCCGCGGATCGGTCAGGAGGTGGTCGTCGAGTTCATCGAGGGCGATCCGAACCGGCCGCTCGTGACCGGTTGCGTCTACAACGCGAACACGATGCCGCCGTACGAACTGCCGGCCAATCAGATGTTCTCGACGCTGAAGAGCAATTCGACCAAGGGCGGCAGCGGCTTCAACGAAATGCGTTTCGACGACGACAAGGGCAGCGAGCAACTGTTCTTCCACGCCGAGAAGGACCACGAGACCTGGGTCAAGAACGACATGCTGAGTAACGTCGGCAACGACCAGCATCTGAAAGTGACCGGCAACGAGTTCGTGGCGATCACCGGCGCGCGCCACGACGCCGTGACGGGCGACCAGAACGCCCAGGTCGATGGCAACGCGTCGCTGAAGGTCGGGCAGAAGTTGCAGGAAAAGGTCGGCATGGACTATGCGGTCGACGCCGGCATGAATATCCACATCAAGGCCGGCATGAACATCGTGATCGAAGCGGGTGCGAGCATTACGCTGAAGGCGGGCGGCGCCTTCGTGGTGGTCGGGCCGGTCAGCGTGGCGGTGTCGGGCACACCGATCCTGCTCAATTCGGGCGGCTCGGCGGGCTCCGGCAGCGGCTCGTCACCGACCGCGCCGAGCGCGCCCAAAGACGCCGACGACGGAACCAAAAAAATCAAATCGTGAGTGATGCACCTGACCGCTCGTGGGGAGCCAAGTGAACTATCCGATTCTTTCGCTGCGGGTTGCGCGATTCAACGACGAGACGCTGGCCGAGCCGATCGCGATCGCGTTCGGCCCTGCCGGAGGCACGATTGGCCGGGCCAACGACTGCACGCTGGTGCTGCCCGATCAACAACGCGCGATCTCGCGCGTTCACGCGCGCGTCGAGTTTCGCGGCGGCGACTATCTGCTGTGCGATCTGGGCAGCAATCCGAGCGTGCTGAATCAGCGCGCGTTGGGCGGCACGCGCGAGGCGCGGCTCGCGGACGGCGACCGTCTGCTGATCGGTCCGTATCTGCTCGAGGTGTCGATCGGCGAGCAGGCGGCCGGCGTGCGCGGTCTGACGGGCGGGCGTGATCCGCTGAGTGCCGCGCAGGTGCTCAGTGGACCGTTGCCGGCCGATTCGCAAGGCGACGCGTTGCAGATGGGCGCGCTCGATCCGCTCGGGCAGCCGGGCTTCGGCGAACCGCAGCGGATCTCATCGGGTCCGGGCTTTGCGGGCTCGGAAAGCGATCATGTGTCGCCGGAGTTGCAGGCGTTTTCGGCGCCGCAAGCGTCCCGGCCCGACCCCGGCCGGCCTGCCACACCTACGGGGGGCATTCCGGCGGACTACGACCCGCTCGCGGATGCGTTGGCGCAATGGGAAACGCCCGGGCAGCCGGGCAGCGGCTCGCCGGCCGCGCCGCATCCTTCGCACGAGTTGCCGGGGTGGCCCACTGCGCCCGCGCCGGCGGCCGCGCCTTTGGGCGGCCCGACCGGCTTGCCGCCGGGATTGCTCGATCCCGGCGCGGCAGGGTCGGCGGCGACACCGTTCGATGATCTGTTCGGGATCCCGACAACGCCGTCGACGCAGTTTGCGCCATCGGCCCCTTTGGCTCCCGTGGTGCCGGTGGTCGTTCCGGTGGTCGCGCCGCAGGCCGCCACCGCGCGGGTGGCTGTGCCTGCCGCGGCGCCGGGGCCGTCGTCCGCTGCGCAGCCCGCGTTGGAGCCTGTGGCGCAGCAGCTTCAGCAGCCGGCTCCGTCCGCGGGCCCGATCACGTCGCCGCCTGCCGCGCCAGCGCCGACCGCCCAGCCGGCCCCGGTTCGCCACGCGGCCGCCGCCACTTCCGCGAGCCAGAACCCGGCCACCCTGCAGGCGCTGCTCGAAGGCCTCGGCCTCGATCCGTCGCGCGCGCCGAACCTGCCCGAACCGGAGTTCGCGCGTCTGATCGGCACGATGCTGCGCGACGCGCTGCGCGGCACGATGGGCGTGCTGCGCGCGCGCTCGATGACCAAACGCGAAGCCCGTCTCGACACGACGATCATCGTCGCGCGCGACAACAATCCGCTCAAGTTTTTCCCGGACGTCGACAGCGCGCTGGCGCAGATGCTGACTGGCCGCTCGGCCGGTTATCTGCCGCCCGACGAGGCGCTCAGACGCGCGTTCGACGATATCGAGGCGCACGAGCTCGCGGTGCTCGCCGGCATGCGCGCGGCGCTCGCGCACGTGCTCGGACGCTTCGATCCCGCTTCGATCGAAGCGCAGCTGAAAGACCCCGGCGCGCTCGAAAAAGTGCTGTCCAACCGCAAGGCGAAACTGTGGGATCTGTTCGTCGCCTTGCAGGGCGCCGTCGCGCGCGAAGCCGACGACGATTTCCAGAAGCTCTTCGGTCAGGCGTTCAATGACGCATACGAGGCCCAGATCGACGAACTGCGCGCGGCCCGCGAGCGTCAGCCGAAGCATCCCGCCGATCCCACCTAGAAACGTTTGAACGAGACAACATGTCCTGGAACAGCAAAGTCATCTGGTCGGAGGGGATGTTTCTGCAGCCCCAGCATTTGCAGCAGCACGACCGCTATCTGCAGCGGCAACTGGAGACGCGCGCGGCCGGCCTGCGTCCGTACAGTTGGGGCTTTACCGCGCTGGAGATCGACGAGTCGCTGCTCAAGCTCGGCAAGCTCGCGCTGCTGTCGTGCTCCGGCGTGATGCCGGATGGCACACCGTTCGATCTGCCCGCCGACGATGACTTGCCCGAGCCGCTGGAGATTCCCGAAGGCACCCGCAACATGCTGGTCCAACTGGCATTGCCGGTGCGCAGGCCGGGTGTCGCCGAAACCGGCAACGAAGCCAGCGAGGAGAACTTCGCGCGACACCGTGTCACCGAATTCGACGTCAGCGACAGCAACGATCCGAATGCCGGCGCGGCGTTGCTGCAGATCGGCAAACTGCGCGTGCGTCTCGCGCTCGCCACCGAAGTGGCGAATGCCTACACGACGCTCGGCGTCGCGCGCGTGCTCGAGCGTCTGCCCGACAACCGCGTCGTGCTCGAAAACGACTACAGCGCGCCGTGTCTCGACTATCGGGTCGCGCGCCGTCTCGCGGCGTTCGTCGACGACCTCGTGGGCCTTCTGCATCAGCGCGGTGAAGCGCTGGCCGGACGGCTTGCACAGCCCGGCGTGACGGGTGTCGCGGAAGTGGCCGATTTCCTGTTGCTGCAGTTGATCAATCGCCACGAGCCGCTGGCCGCGCATCTCTCGACGATGACCGGTCTGCATCCCGAGGCGCTGTACCAGGCGGCGGTGCAGTTGGCCGGCGAGCTGGCGACCTTCAGCCAGGCGTCGAAGCGGCCGCCGGCGTATCCGGTGTATCGCCATGAGTGGTTGCGCGAAACCTTCGCACCGGTGATCGACGACATTCGCGCGTCGCTGAGCATGGTGATGGACCCGCACGCGGTGGCGATCCCGCTCGAAGAGCGCAAGTTCGGCTTGCGCGTGGCGATCGTGCCGGACAAGACGCTGTTTGCCGGCGCCACCTTCGTGCTCGCGGTGCGCGCGCAAATGCCGGCCGAGCACATCCTGACCGGCTTCGCGCCACAGGTGAAGATCGGCCCGATCGAACGCATTCGCGATCTCGTCAATCTGCAATTGCCGGGCGTCGGCCTGCGCGCGTTGCCCGTGGCGCCCCGGCAACTGCCGTTCCATGCGGGCTTTACCTACTTCGAACTCGATCGCGGCAACGAACTGTGGAAACAGTTCGCGAATTCCGCGGGCATGGCGTTGCACGTCGCCGGCGACTTTCCCGGACTGACGATGGAGTTCTGGGCAATTCGCCGCTGATGCATTGATTGAGGAAGTTCATCGTGAGTCCAGACGAACCGCGTGGCCCCGCCGACGATCCCGGCGCGACGATTCTGATTCCGACACCGGGCGGCGCGCGGGCGGCGTTCATGGCGGCCGCGGCAACGCCCGCGCCGATGCTGCCCGCCGGCGGCGGTCTGAATCCGCTGTTGCGCGCGGCCAACCCGCTGATCGAACTGGCGCTGCCGTTGCGGCAGTTGCCGACCCATCCGAATGTGGAAGACTTGCGCAACCAGCTGATGCAGATGGTGCGCAACTTCGAGACGCAAGGCCGCGCCAACGGCATCGACGACGAGAAGCTCGGCGCCTCGCGCTATTGCCTGTGCACGTTCCTCGACGAAGCGATCGCCAGCACGCCGTGGGGGGCGGGCTTGTGGGGCAGCCGCAGTTTGCTGGTGACATTCCACAACGAGGCCTCGGGTGGCGAGCGCTTTTTCCTGATCCTGCAGCGTCTCGCGCAGAACCCCGCGGGCAATATCGACGTGCTCGAATTGATCTACGTGATTCTCGGCCTCGGTTTCGAAGGACGTTACCGTCTGATCGACGGTGGCCGCACGCAGCTCGACACGATCCGCGAACGCCTCGAACAGATGATTCGCGGCCAGCGCGGCGCGGCCGAACGCGATCTGTCGCCGCACTGGCTGCCGGTCAAGGTCGAACGCAAGCCGTTGCTGCAACTCGTGCCGTTGTGGGTGGCGGCGGCAATCGCCTGCCTCGTGCTGGTGATCGTCAATCTGGCGTTGAGCTTCAGGCTCAACGACGTGTCCGACCGCGTGTTCGAAGCGCTGCACGCGATCCGGGTCGCGCCGGCTCCCGTGCTCGCGTCGAAGCTGGCGGCGGCGCCAAAACTTGCGCCGAAGCTATCGCAGTTCCTCGCGCCTGAAATTGTCCAGGGCCTCGTGCGTGTCTCGGAGTTGCCCGACCGGACCGTCGTCACGATAAATGGCGACGGCCTGTTCGGCTCGGGCAGCGCCGATCTGGCCGCGGGCTTCGTCCCGCTCATCCAGCGTATCGGCGATGCGTTGAAGGAAGTGCCGGGCAACGTGGTGGTCGCGGGTCACACGGACAGCCAGCGAGTCTTGTCCGCGCGCTTCCCGTCGAACTGGCATCTGTCGCAGGCGCGCGCCGAAGCGGTGCGCGACATGCTCGCGTCGCGGGCCGGCAACCCCGCCCGCTTCAGCGCCGAAGGACGCGGCGACGCCGAGCCGATCGCACCGAACGACACCGCCGCGAATCGCGCGCGCAACCGCCGCGTCGATATCACGGTGCTGGCGCCGGGAGCGGCGTCGTGAAGGCCTTCGGGATGAGTCCGTCGCGGGTGGCACAGGGGAGCCGGGTATGAAAATCTTTGGCTGGCTCAGACGAGCCATCGTGCTGTCGTTGCTCGGCGTGCTCGCGCTGTCGCTGATCGTGTGGGTCGAGGGGCCGCTCGTCGCGTACGCGGGTCATGAGCCGCTCGAAAGCAACAGCAGCCGCTGGGCCGTGATCATCGTGTTGCTGCTGGTGTGGGCGGTGTACTGGAGCGTGCGCTGGATCGCGGTGCGTCTCGCCAACATCCAGTTCACTCGCGTGGTGGCAGAGGGACCTGCCGAGCCCGCGCCCGGCAAGAAAGAATCCGAGGCCGACATCGCGGCGTTGAAGCAGCGTTTCGAAGCCGCCATGGCGACCTTGCGCAAGGCGCGGGTCAAGGGGCGCTTCGGTAGTCAGTACGTGTACCAGTTGCCGTGGTACATGTTCGTCGGCGCGCCCGGCACGGGCAAGACCACCGCGCTGTTGAACTCCGGACTCAAGTTTCCGCTCGCCGAGCGGCTCGGCAAGCAGTCGATCGGCGGCGTGGGCGGCACGCGCAATTGCGACTGGTGGTTCACCGACGATGCGGTGCTGCTCGATACCGCGGGCCGCTTCACCACCCAGGATAGTTTCGCCGAAGCCGATCAGGCCGCGTGGGCCGGCTTCCTGCAACTGCTGCGCAAGTATCGGCCACGCCGGCCCCTGAATGGCGTGATCGTGGCCTTGTCGACGCGCGACCTGCTGCAACTGTCCGACACGCAACGCGCGCAGCAGGCGCAAGCCGTGCGCGAGCGTCTCAGGGAACTGTACGGCAAGCTCGGCATGCGTTTTCCGGTCTACGTGATCGTGACCAAATGCGATCTGCTCGCGGGTTTCGCGGAATTCTTCGACGACCTCGGCCGCGACGAGCGCGAACAGGTCTGGGGCATGACGTTCCCGTTCACCGAGCGAGGCTCACCGGACGACGCACTGGCCGCATTTCCCGCCGAATTCGACGCGCTGGAAAAGCAGCTGCAAGCCCGCGTGCTGAACCGTATGCAGCGCGAGACCGATGTGCGCCGGCGTGCGCTCGTCTATGGATTTCCGCAGCAGTTCGCGGGTCTGCAAGCCGTACTGAAAAGCTTTCTCGACGAAACCTTCAGTACCTCGCGCTTCGAGGAGTCCGCGTTGCTGCGCGGCGTGTATTTCACGAGCGGCACCCAGGAAGGCCGGCCCATCGATCGCGTGATGAGCGCGGTCGCCTCGGCGCTCGGCTTCCAGCAACAGGTCGTGTTGCCCGACCCGGCGAGCGGGCGCGCTTACTTCATCACGCGGCTGCTGCGCGGCGTGATCTTCGAGGAAGCCGGACTCGCGGGCGTGAACCAGAAGCTGGAGCGGCGCCGCGCCTGGTTTCAGCGCGCCGCGCTGGCGGCGATCGGCATCGTCACGGTGCTGGCGCTGGTTCTGTTCTTCGTCAGCTATCAACGCAATCGCGCTTACGTCGCCGATGTTCGACAGCACGTTGCCGGATTGCAGAAGCTCGCGCAGACCACCCAGCCGGGCGACAACCCGCTTGCGCTGCTGCCGCTGCTCAATGCCGCGCGCGACCTTCCCGGCGGTTACGCGGACCGCGACAGGAGCGTGCCGTGGCTGTCGCGCCTCGGCCTTTATCAGGGCGACAAGCTCGGCCTCGAAGCGCAGACCAGTTATCGGCGGCTGTTGCGGCAGACCCTGTTGCCTCTGGTCGTGAGCCGCATGGAAGAAGAATTGCGCCGCGGTGACGCGAACAATCCCGACTTCCAGTACGAAGTCTTGCGCGCGTATCTGATGCTGGGCGATTCGCTGCACTTCGACGCCGACTCGGTGCGCTTGTGGGCCAATGTCGATTGGCGCCGCGGGCCGTTGCGCGATGCCAGCGACGATCAGCGCAACGATCTCGACGGCCATCTCGCCGCGCTGTTCCAGCCGGCGCGCTTCGATGCGTCGCTGCCGCTCGACAAGGATCTGATCGCGCAGGCGCGCGCGACGCTCGCCAAAATGCCGCTGACGCAGCGTCTGTTCAACCGCGTCAAACGCGATCTCGAACAGAGCAGACTGCCGGAGTTCAGCGTCGCCAACGCGGCCGGGCGCAATGCCGCGCTGGTGCTCGTGCGCAAGAGCGGCGCGCCGTTGACGCGCGGTGTTTCAGGCGCGTACACGCGGGCCGGCTATCAGAAGTTCGGCCAGTTGCGCGACGCGGCGGTGATCGATATCGCAAAGGACGATTGGGTGCTCGGCCGTCAGGAATCGGTATCGACGCCGAACGGTATCGAGGATCTGAAGGCGGGCATCACCCGGCTTTACTACGACGAGTACATCCGCCAGTGGGACGCGTTGCTCAACGATATCGACGTGGTGCCGTTCGACGGCGTGCAGCAGGGGGCACGCGTGGCGAATGTGCTCGCGGCGCCCGACTCGCCGCTGCGCTCGCTGATGCTGGCCGCGGCGCAGGAAACCACGCTGGGCAGCACCAGAACGGGCGGTTCGCTGACGGAGCAGGGCGTTGCCGCGTTGACCAACAAGCTCGATGCGGCCAAAAAACGCCTCGAGAGCGCGCTCGGCAACCAGCCGGAAGACGCGGCACCGCCCGCGCCGGCCGAACTCAATCCGGTCGACGCGCATTTCCAGGCGCTGCACGAACTGGCCGGCAAACTCGGCGCACCGGGCCCGGCTCCGCTGGACGCGCAACTCGCCGCGCTGAAGGACGCCGCGACCTATCTGGAGGCCGCCGACTCGGCGCGCCGTCAGGGCTTGCCGCCGCCGCCCGGCGATGCGTTGAACAAGCTCAAGCTGGTGGCCCAGGGGTCGCCGCCGCCGCTTGCGACGGTGGCCACCAGCGTCGCGAGCGGGGCGGGGTCGCTGATGGTGGGCGGCGAGCGGGCGCGCCTGAATGCGTTGTGGCAGGCGAACGTGGCGCAGCTGTGCCGGCAGGCGCTCGACGGTCGCTATCCTCTCGTGCGCGGCTCGACGCGCGACGTCGCGCCCGACGATTTCGGCAGGCTGCTGAGCCCAGGCGGCCTGATCGACGATTTCTTCCAGAAGAATCTGGCAAGGATGGTCGACATGTCGGGACCGCAGTGGAAATGGCGCAGCGGCGTCGATACGCTCGGCATCCCGGTCGACGTGCTCGGCCAGTTCCAGCGCGCCGCGCAGATCCGCGACGCGTTCTTCCGGGCCGGCGGCCGAGACGTGTCGGTGCGCTTCACGGTGAAGCCGCTCACCATCGATCCATCGATTACCCAGTTCACGCTCGACATCGATGGGCAGCAAATGGTCGTCAAACCCGACACGCCGCAATCGATGGTGTTCCAGTGGCCGAGCGGCAAGGGCACCGGCCAGGCGCACGTCGAGTTCACGCCGGCGGGCAGCACACCGGCGGCGCGCGCCGACGGACCGTGGGCACTGCTGCATCTGATGGACGATGCGCGTCTGCAACCCACCGCGCAACCCGACCGCTTTCGCCTGAGCTTCGACTCGGATGGCCGGCGCGCGGAGTTCGAACTGGCAGCCAGCAGCATCGTGAATCCGTTTCGCCGTGCCATGCTCGAGCAGTTTCGCTGTCCGGATCGGCTATGAGCGGCGAGCTTGCGCAGGAGCCGACATCCGGGCCCGGCTTCTTCGGCAAGGTGCGCACGCATGGCGACTTCGTGGGACGGCGCTTGCCAGTCGAGTTCGTCACGCGTTGGGATGAGCGCTTGCAGGAAGGCATGTTGCTCGCGCGGCAGCGCTTTGGCGCGCAGTGGCTGGAACTGTATCTGAATGCCCCGGTGTGGTGTTTCGCGCTGGGCGCAGGTCTGTATGGCCCGAGCGCGTGGGCGGGCGTTCTCACGCCGGGCGTGGACCGTGTGGGGCGCTATTTTCCGTTCACGATCGCTGAGGCGATCGACGGCGCCGAACTCGCACGGCGACTGGCCGATGCGCAAGGATGGTATGACCGCCTGGTGGCGCTCGCATTGTCGACACTGACGCAGGAATTCGCCCTCGATGCTTTCGACGCGGCGTTGCGAGCCGAGAGCCTGTTCAACGGGGATCGCGCATCGATGCCGTGGCGGCTCGCCAGCCCTGATGCAGCCGACGGCGGATTCGCCGCCTTGCTCGAACAGACCGTCGCCATGGGACACGCGCTCTGGTGGAGCGACGGATCGCCGGCCGTGCCGGCTTCGGCGAGAGTTTCCGCGGGCGCGACGACCGGCTTGCAGTTCGCGAGTCTGCTCGACGTCGGCACGCAAGAGTGGGATTCGGTGATCGACGTGATTTCGAACCCGGGCGCACAGCAACGGCATCACTGACGTCGCCGCCGCGGGTAAGCGGTAAGCGTTTCAAATTGACTTCCCATCATTCGTCTTTAAAGGATGAGGCTGTCATACGCCGGTTCCCGCCGGTGTTCGCCGACGGTCCGTAAAGGGGCGCTGGCGGCCTCACCGCAACTCCATTCTGCGGAGATCGCCGTATGTCACGCCTGACCCATCCGTCTTCCGCACGACGCATTCCGGGCGGCGTTCTGTCCGCCACGCTGTGCTTGCTCGTATTGCTGTGCACGGCCTCGCGCGCAGCCGAACCGGTCCTGAACGAGCAGGACATCAACGAGCAGTCGGTGACGCGCGCGCTCGAACCCGACCAGTCGAGCGAGTCGGGCGAGAACGTCGTGACGCGCGGCTTCGTGCTGTCGAACAAGCCGCCGTCCGCCGCACCGCGCCCCGCGCCCGCGAGAAAACCCGCCGCGCAAATCCTGATCACGTTCGCCACCAATTCGGCCACGCTCACCGACAGCGCGAAGGCCGCGCTCGACAAGGTCGCCGGTGCATTGCAGTCGGAGAAACTCGCGGCGTACCGGTTTCGCGTCGAAGGGCACGCCGATCCTCGCGGGTCGCCCGATGCCAACATGAAGCTCTCCGAAGACCGTGCGGCCGCGGTGGTCGCATATCTGACGCAGAAAGACGGTATCTCGGCGGAGCGGCTATCGTCGCTCGGCAAGGGTTCCTCCGATCCGTTGAACAAGCGCAATCCGACGGCGCCCGAGAACCGTCGGGTGACGATCGTCACGGTCACGGATTAGGCGCTGTCGAGGCTGCCGCCGATGACACGTTATCGCGTGTATTGCAACGTGGCGACGGGCGCGGCGCTGCTGTTCGCGTGCGTCACCACGATCGCGCTCGCCGCCGGTCCGCAGGACTCGAACAACGCCGCCGACAGACCCGCGGCCGTCGGCGACGACACCGGAGCGGTGCGCTTGCCGCTTGCCCGGCTCGCCGCCGCGTTGGCCCCTGACGCGCGCCTGCAACTGTTCACCGTGACGGACCAACCCGGCCTCCATGTGATGCAGGCGGCCAGCCTCGAGCAACAGGGCGCGATGTTCACGCGCGTGGTGGCATTGCTCGAACGCCGCGATATGCCGCGCGACCGCGTGGTGTCGGCGGCGGCCATCGCGGCTCACGCGCGGCGCTTTGGCACCGACCCCGCCGGGCTGACGGCGGGCAACAACTTCAGCACGGAGGAGTTGACGCATTTTTTCGAACTCGCGCGCGAGCAGGGCGTGGTGCTGAACCAGGGCGAGCGCACGTTGCAGACGATTCTCGTGCGATGGCGTTTGATTCGCGAGGAGCAGGGGACCTGGAAAGCGACGAACGCACACGATTTTCTGATCACCATTCCCGGGTTGGGTCGCGCGCCAGGCGGCGAGACGATCGACGCCACGGTCAGGGCCGCGATCCTCAGTCACGAATTGGGCCATTGGCGGTACTTTTCGGACGGCGCATACGCACATGCGTGCCGCGCGTTCTGGTGGCAGGTATTGAGCTTCGAGGAACGCGCGGAGTTGACCCGGCAACTGGAGAATCTCGGCTACGACCCGAGCGACCGGATCGCGATCGATGAGATGCAGGCCTATTTGCTGCATACGCCTGCGCGCTATATGCCGATCATCGACACGCCGGGACCTGGCGGCGTCGATGTCGGCAAGGTGCGGCGGCGCTTGCAGGAGGCGGTCGCGAGAGCGGGCGGATAGCAAGGACGAAGCGAGCCGCGCGAATCGCGCGACACACGCTGTCGAGGTGAGGCATGACGGATTACGCAGAACTCAACCGCATTTTGCCGCGCCTGTCGCACGCGCATGCGACCGCTGCGTTTAGCGACGAGGTGGCCCCGCTGCTGGTCGCCCTGTGGGCTGATGATTATGTTCCGCGCGTGGCATCGTGCGAATTGCTCGAAACTTCCATGGGCCAGTTTTCATATCTGTTCGATATGACGACCGAGCGCCTCATTGCAGCGTGGGGAATCAGTCAGGGAAAGAGTACGGTGCCGCGCAAGGAAATCGCGACGCGGATGCGCGGACATCCGCTCGCCAACGGCGGGACCTATCACCGGGGGCACGCCATTCCGCACACGCTCGGCGGCTCGACCGATATCAACCTCGTGCCGCAGTTGGGCAAGATCAATTCGGGGCCGTTCCAGGCGTTGGAACGACTGGCGGTCAGCCATGCGGGAGCGCTTTACTTCACCTACTGGCTGTACGGGCCGGGCAATAGTCAGGTGCCCGTTGGCGTGGAGCAGGGGCTTCTGATGCCGGGGGCGACTGCGTGCACGTTCAAGCTGGCGACGTTTGGGAATTGAGGCAAGCGCGGCGGTCCGCAATAAACGACGCTATGCGCGTCTTTTTGAAAGCTCCGCGCCGCGATTGGGGAAATACGCCGTGTGTCGGCCTTCGTCGGTGAACCCCTCGACGAATCGGACCGTCTACGATAAACAGTACCGCAGACACCGACGTAACGGACCCCGATGATGCCATCCGCTCGCCGTTTCCTCGTCATGCTGGCGTCAGCCTTCCTGCGCGCACGCGCGGGCGGCGCGCTGGCGCTGTTTGCGTCGGCGGTGCCGCTCGTCCACGCGGACGTCGTCGTCTCGTTCGCCGAGAGTCCCGTGTCGGTGATTCGCGGCGCCTCGCTGTATCGGACGGGCGAGGGCGCCAGGCTGCGCGACGACGACATCATCGAAACCGACGCCGGCAAATCCGCGCAGCTCGAAGACGGTGCGGGGACGCTGATCGCGCTCGGGCCGCAAACGCAAATACTGCTCAAAACGCCGTCGACGTCGCAAAAGGCCGCGGCGGGACCGCTGCGAATCACGATGCTGAGCGGCTGGCTCAAGGTTGGCTGCAAGGTGAGCGCAGGCGCGCAACCGCCGCTGTCGATCGAGCTTCACGGCCTCGACATCAAACCTTCAGGCAATGGTCCGTGGTCGGTCGTCGCGATGACCACCGGCGAGCGCGCTGCAATCTTCGCGGAGTCCGGGGATGACGCGATCGTCGTCGTTCGCGCCCCTGCCCAGGCGCCCAGGCAGATCCTGCACGCGGGCCAGTACCTCGAGCGACATGCCGACGGGCCCCTGCGCGCGCAAGCCCGGCCATCCGCGGAGTTCATCGGCACGATGCCGCCAGGCTTTCGGGACGCGCTGGTCGGGGTGGCGGGACGGCTCGCGAGCAGGCACGAACTCGCCGCGCCACTGCGCGCCGTCGATTACGCCGACGTCTCCGACTGGCTCACGAGCAGCGTCAGCGAGCGCGGCACCTTCGTCAAACGCTTCGTGCCGCGCCTGAAAACAGCGGCCTTTCGCGCGCAGGTCGACGCCCATCTGGACGTTTTGCCGGAATGGCGGCCGATTTTGCATCCGCCGCCACCACGCCCGGCGAGCGAGCCACACAAAAGGCCCGCGCAAGCGCCGCCGCTAGCGCGTCCGGAATCCGGCGCCACATGGTTGTACCGGGACAAACCCACGCCGGACGACGCCGACGACGCGCATTGACGTACCATGCACCACCAGGCGTTGACGCCCTTGCACACCATTCGCGTGGAGCAGCCATGAACCTGTCGTTGACTCTGAAATTCAATCTCGCCTTCCTCGTCGTGTTCGCCGCGGGATTCGCCGCGACGGGTTTCGTGGCCGACCGGGTGTTGCAGGAAAACGCGGTGCAGACAACCGTGCGCGACGCGAGCCTGATGATCGAAGCCGCTACCGCAGCGCAGAACTACACGTCCGATCAGGTGACGCCGCTGCTTTCCACGCAGATCAAATACGCGTTCGTCCCGCAGTCGATTCCCGCGTATTCCGCCGTCGAGAGCCTGCTCGCGATCCAGAAGAAGTTTCCGGGCTTCTCGTACAAGAGCGCGATGCTCGATCCGACCAACCCGCGCGACCGCGCCACGGACTGGGAGACCGATGTGATCCGGCGCCTGCATGACCACCCCGAATTGCCCGAACTGATTGGCGAACGCGCGACGCCGTCGGGCCCCAGCCTGTACATCGCGCGGCCCACCCGCATCGACTCGGCCGCGTGCCTCGAATGCCACAGCACGCCCAGCGCGGCGCCGCGCACGATGATCGACAAATACGGGCCGGCGAACGGCTTCAACTGGCCCCTGCATGAAACGATCGGCGCGCAGGTCGTGTCCGTGCCGATGTCGCTGCCGCTAGGACAGGCGCACAGCGTCTGGCGCACGTTCATGCTGTCGTTCGCCGCGGTGTTCGGATGCGTGCTGATCGCGCTGAACCTGATGGTGCATTTCCTCGTGACGAAGCGGCTCAAGGCTTTGTCGCGCGCGGCCGACGAAGTCAGTCTCGGCAAGCTCGACACCGCATCGTTTTCGACGCGCGGCGGCGACGAAATCGCCTCGCTCGCGGTCTCGTTCAACCGCATGAAAACGAGTCTCGTCGAAGCGCTGCGGATGCTGGGGGCGTAAGCTGGCGTGATCGGCCAGCGCCCCTCGACCGGAACCCGAATGAGCCACGAAGCAACGCCTACGCGCATTGGCAAGTACCGCATCGACCGCGTGCTGGGGACGGGCGCCATGGGCGTCGTCTATCTCGCGTTCGACCCGCACCTCGAAAGACCGGTGGCGCTGAAAACCGTGCGTCGCGAACTGCTCGCCGGCGAGGACAGGAGTGGCGACATGCTGCTGCGTTTTCGCAACGAGGCACGCGCGGCCGGTCGGCTCGCGCATCCGAACATCGTCACGGTCCACGATTTCGGCGAAGACGGCGATACGGCTTATATCGTGATGGAGTACGTCGCCGGGCATGGCCTCGATACATTGCTGGTGCCGGGCCACGCGTTGCCGCTGTCGGACGCTTTCCACTGGCTCACGCAACTGCTCGCCGCGCTCGCGTATGCGCATGAGGCCGGCGTCGTGCACCGCGATATCAAGCCCGCGAATCTGCTCGTCACGGCGGCAGGGCTTCTGAAGGTCGCCGATTTTGGCGTCGCGCGCATCGGCTCATCCGCAACCTCGTCCGGGTGGATGATCGGCACGCCGAGCTACATGTCGCCCGAGCAGTTCGAGGGCGAATCGGTCGATGCCCGCGCGGACCTGTTCTCGGCCGGCGTCGTGCTGTACCGCATGCTGACCGGCCGCCAGCCGTTCGTCGGCTCGCCGGCCACGATCAGGCAGAAGATCATCAAAGATGCGCCGGCCCGGCCATCGGAAATCGTCTCCGCGTTGCCGCCGCCGCTCGACGCGATGGTCGCGAGAGCACTCGCGAGGCGGCCGGACGACCGCTTCGGTTCGGCCGCGGAATGGCTCGCGAGCTTGAGGTCGTTGGCCGTCTCACTGGCGGCGGCCGACGATGACCGGACTATCGTGACGCCGTCCGCGCATTGGTCCGCGTCCGCTTCCTTGCCAGCGCATGCGACGGGCGTCGACCCCGCACCTATGCCCGTGCCTTCGGCGCCGCCGAGTTGGCCGCCTGAGATGCTCGCGCGCATCGAACGCCAACTCGCGACCCAGATGGGCCCGCTCGCGAGCCTTCTGGTGCGACGTGCGGCCACCCAGGCGAACGACCTGCCGACGCTCGGCGCGCAGCTGGCGGCGGCGTTGCCGGACACGGCGCGGCTTGAATTCGAGCAGGCCTTCGCGCGGCTGACGGCTGGCTTGCCCGATATGTCGATGATGACCTCGTCATCGCCGGGCTCGCGCGTCGCGACGGCTGCCGCAAAGGTATCGGCTGTATCGCCCGCGAGCGCCGCGGGCACGTCACCAGACAGTGCGGTCGATCAGGCCAGCATCGATGCCGTCGCCGTTAAACTGGCCGTCTATCTGGGCCCGATCGCGAAGATGATCGCCAGTCGCGAGGCGCGGCATGCCGCGAATTTCGACGAGTTCGTCCAGCGGCTCGAGGACTGCATCACCGACCCCGCGCAACGCGGTCGATTCCGGCACGATGTCGATTCATCCAGTTAGCCCACAGCGCCGATGGGGAGGCCGGCAAGCCTCTCCATGACCGGCTTCACTGCACGCAGGTGAACGAGCTCGCGCTGTTGACGTCGCCCGCGCCGTTATAGCTGGGCCACGCCGGATACTGGCAGAGCGGCCGCGTGCGTCCCCGCACACCCCCTCCGTATCGGTGACCACCTGATGCGCCGGCGGTGTGCCGTGCTCGACCCAGTTCTCCAGCGTCGTCAGCGAGTCCCACGACGCATTGAACTCGGTGCCGACCGCATGCTGCAGCCCCGGAATCTCATAGAAGCGCGCGAACGAGCCGACCGCGCCAAAGCCCATCGTCACCAGCATGCGCTGATAGTAGATCTCGGTTGCCCGCGTGCTGACGGTCTGATCGACGGTGCCGTGCGCCATCAGCAACTTGCCGCCGTGCCGCATCAAGGGCGTCAGGTTCGCATCGGTCGCGTCAAGCCCCGACAGCATGCTGACGCGGCCGGATCATCGACCGGCAATCGCGGGGTTGTACTTCAGCGAGTCTGCGTCCGGGTTGTCCATCACCGTGTAGCGGACGAAGTCGTCGGCGATCTGGCCGTCGAACATCGCGGTGCTTTGCAGCGGATACGACGGCTGCGTCGTGCCGAGCGCGAGCGTCGTGACGGTGCCTTCGAGCGGTGAACTGCTGCCCACCCCGAGATCGGCGCCATACACGTTATAGCCGGGATACTGCGTTTCGCCGCTTTCGAGCGGGTACGCAAACACGAGCGGCGTGTTCATCGTGTTCAGCGCCGCGATCTGCCGGTCCGACAGGCAGGTGTCGCCGCGCGCGATACCGCCGGCGCAACGCAAAGGCTTGCCGTCGACGCTGGCCGTCGCGGGGTTGAACGTCGCATTGCACGCCTGCACGTTGCTGATGAGACCGTCGACCACGCCGTCGAGTCCGTCGCAAGCCTCCATGACCGCGTTGAGCAGCAGCGCGCGCTGCGCTGTGTCGAGATATGCGCCGGGCGCCGCGAAGCCTTCGGTCACGCGCAATTGCTGAAGGCTCAGCGTCGTAAAGTCGTACGCGGGATAGAACGCGATGATGCCGTCCCAGTCGCGCGGCCAGCGCTGCGCGACGGTCAGCGCCTCGCGCCCGCCAGTTGAGCCGCCCGCGAAATACGCCCTGGACGGATGCGTGCCGTAATGCGCGTCGATGATCACGAGCGAGGCGTCATGCGTTTTCTTCAGCGCTTCGCCCATGAAGTTGTCGTAGGCCTCGGCGTTGACGGAGAACGCGCCGTTCACCGAACCGTTGCTCGCCTCGTGCCCGGAATCGCTCGCGAACACCGCGTAGCCGCGCGACAACGGCCCCGGCAGAGCCGCCGGCGCGCTCGGCACGTTACCTGTGATGGCGGGAATCGAGCCGTCGAACCCCCGCCGCCGAGCATCAGGATCTTGCCGTTCCACTGGTCCGGCAACGCGACGTGGAACAGGATGTCTGGCGCGGATGGATCGACCGGATGAATCGCGCCGGCCACGAGGCAGTACGACCCGGTAGCCGTCGCGCCGCTGCCGTTCGCCGCCACCTGGGTCGTCGAGGTGACGACGGCGCCTGTCGTCGGCAGACCGATCTCACGGGCGCGGAGGGTCAATCCATTCAGATTCGGACAGCTGAGTTTCGATCGGGGTGGTGGCTCGTGCCTTTTGCATGCCTCGCCCTGGCATTGTCCTGCTGTCGAACCCGCGTACGCGCCGTGGCTCCACATCGCGCACAGCGCCAGCACACAGCACGCCCCCACCCACGACGGCACGCGCCCACGCGCGCGCCACGACTCTCTGCTCAAGTTCATCGCCGTGTCTCCTTCCAATGAGGCCTGGAGACGGCACCGGACGTCGCGGCATCAGCCCCCTATGCCATGACGTACCCATGACCTTTGACCTTTGTTGTTTTTGTCAACGGCGCGGCCTCCGCGTGCGCAACGCCACGTCGCGTCTTGCGCGCAATACCGCCCGACACCGCATATCCGCACTTGCATTCGATTTGGTAGAAGTCTTTCATCGGCCTGTCGATGTGGTTCCGGTCGGCCAAAATCAACCAATCAATCATAGTCGCTAACTCACGCAACGCGCGCCGAATCGTCATCGCGCGCACACCAGAGTGTCGTACTCGCTCGACACTGCGAAGCCACGTAAATCGAATCGGGAATAACCACCGCATCCCCGCGGTCTTGCAGGTAAGACTGACGGCAAATGGGTGATCAAATGAACATCGTCGATATGGCCCGCGCATCGGAACAGGTCGTGACGCACGAGACCAGCGGGACCTTCGCATGACATTGCGGATACAAGCCGCGTTGCGCCGGATGCAACTCGGCTCCGGCGTGGTGTTGCTGGTCTATCTCTTTCTCCATCTGCTCAATCACGCACTCGGAATCTGGTCGCTCGAGCTTGCCGGACGTGGTCTCGTTCTAGCACTGCGGCTCTGGCGCAGCGCGCCTGGAACGTTGATCCACCTGCGGTGGCGCACTGCGTCATTGCAATATGCAATGCTCATATTGCGTTCATTGCATTGCCAGCATGAAGTCTTAATCGTATCTTCGTCTCCATATCACGGAGACACCTATGAAGATCGCATTCCTGGGGGCCGGCGCGTTGGGTTGCGCGATCGGCTCCGCGCTGACTGAAGGTGGCCATCAGACGTGGCTGGTCGACCGCTTCGCGGCGCACGTCGAGGCCATGCGCTCCGACGGCCTGCTAGTCGACGATGCCACCGGGTCACGCCGCGTGAAAGTCCGCGCGACGACGAACCCCGCCGAAGTCGGGCCGGTGGACCTCGCCATCGTGCTGGTCAAGTCTTTCCACACCGATTCGGCGATGCGCGGGGCGCTCGACCTCGTCGGACCCGACACGCTCGTGTTGTCGCTGCAAAACGGTCTCGGCCACGAGGACGTGCTCAGCGAAATCGTCGGGCGGGAGCGCGTGCTGGCGGGCAAGACCTATGTCGGCGGCGTGCTGAAGGCGCCCGGACAGATCCAGTCGGGCGTGCACGGAAAGCTGACGATCGTCGGCGAACTCGATGGTCGGGTGACGGACCGGGTCCGGGCCATCGCCGACGCGTTCAACAGTTCGGGTCTGACGACCACGGTCAGCGACAACATCCTCGGCACCATGTGGGACAAGTTGCTGATCAATGTCGCGACCGGCGCGATCACAGGCATCACCGGTCTGACGTATGGGCAACTGTACGAAGAGCCCGTTCTGAAAGCCACCGCGTTGGCGGCGATCGAAGAAGCGATGGCAGCCGCGAAGGCCGCCGGCATCCATCTTTCGATGACGAAGGCGGAGCAAGCATGGACGCTGGCGGCCGAAGGACTCTCGTCCGCGTTCAAGACCTCGATGCTGCAGAGCCTCGAGAAAGGCTCGGCCACGGAAATCGACTTCATCAACGGAGCGGTCGTGCGTTGGGGCGAGCGCCTCGGCGTGCCGACGCCTGTCAATTCGACGCTGGTCGCGTGCATCAAGGGCATCGAGCGCGCGATGACGGACCGTCAGAAAGAAGGAGCGACGGCATGAGCGGCGCGAGAGCCTATCTGGAGCACGTCGCCATCTGGGTAAAGGATATCCACTGGCACATCCGCTTCTTCGAACAAGTCCTCGGCATGACCATGCGCGAGGTGGACGGCTCGCGCGACGAGCCCCGTCAGTACTGGACGCTCGGCGGACTGCAGTTCATCAGTGATCCGCGCTACGAAGGTCTCGAGGGCCGGCTTGCGCATCTCGGCGTGATGTGCGAGGACCTCGAGGCCTCGCTTGCCGCGGCGCAAGGGTTCGGCGTCAGTGAAATGCCGCAAGGGCGCAACTGGCTGCGTCTGCCGGATGGACTTGCGCTCGAATTCATTCAGGCCAAACCTGCCACGTGCGTTGCGCAGGCGCTGGCGATCAATCCACGCGCGGAGGCGTAAAGCATGAGCACGGTCATCGAAAAGTACTGGGACGACGCGAACGAAGGCGACGAGTGCGTGAGCCCGACATATATCGTCACGAAAGAACGCATTCTCGCTTACGCCGATCTGACCGGCGATCACACGCCCGTGCATGTGGACGAGGAATATGCGAACGCGAGCCACTTCGGTTCGATCGTCGCGCACGGGCTGTTTGGCTTGTCGATCGCGGACGGCCTGAAGACGCAGAGCGACTATCGCTTCCTGCCCGGCATGTCGCTCGGCTGGACGTGGGATTTCCTGCTGCCGATCAAGGTCGACGATGTGCTTCACGTCAGGTTCCGCGTGGGCAATATGCGCGCGAGCAACAGCCGTCCGGATTGGGGCATCGTCGTGCTGCCGTCCGAGCTGATCAATCAGGACGGCCAGGTCGTCCAGCGCGGCGAACATCGCCTGATGGTGCCGCGCCGTCCGGGAGCGAACTGATGCAAGCCCGTCCCCTCGAAGGTATTCGCGTCGTCGACTACAGCCACTTTCTCGCCGGTCCCTATGTGGGCCGCTGCCTCGCGGCGCTCGGCGCCGAAGTGATCAAGGTCGAGCGTCCCGGCAGCGGCGATGCCGGCCGGCAGCACGCGACCATCCTCGACGACCAGCAAAGCGCCTACTTCCTGCAACTCAACATGGGCAAGCGCGGCGTCAGCGTCGACATGAAAGACCCGCGCGGCAAGGAGTTCATGCGGCGCCTGTGCGATTCGGCCGATGTGTTCATCGAAAACTATCGACCGGGTGCGCTGGACAAGCTGGGCCTCGGCTACGCCGCGTTGTCCGAGCGCAATCCGGGTCTCGTGTACTGCTCGATTTCGGCGTACGGCCATACCGGGCCCGACGCGCATCGCGCGGGCTTCGGCCTGATCGCCGAGGCGAAGAGCGGCATCATGCAGATGATCGGCAATCCCGGCGAACCGCCGCCGCTGATGCGCATCTCGCTCGGCGATATGTACACGGGCATTCATGCGGTCGCCGCGATCAACGCCGCGTTGCTCGGCCGCGTGAAGAGCGGTCGCGGCCAGCACATCGACATGGCGTTGTACGACACGCTGGTGTCGATGCACGAATACGCGGTGCAGTGCTACACGATGCAAGGCGTGCTACCCGAGCAGACGGGGCACGACATGCCGACGTCGACGCTCTATGGCGTGTTCCGCGCGGCCGATGGCGACCTCGTGATCGCCGCGCAGGTCGATGATTCGTGGAAGCGGTTTGCTTCCCTCGTCGAACAGCACGGCGGTCCGGCCGGCTTCGGCGCCGATGCGAGGTTCCATACGCTGAACGGACGCAACACCCATCGCGAGGCAATTCTCGCGGTCGTAAAGTCGTGGGTCGAAGCCCGGCCGGTCGCTGAAGTGTTGGCGCTGCTCGACGGTGCCGACGTGCCTTGCGCAAAAGTGCAGCGTATCGATGAAGTGGTCGCCGATCCGCAGATCGTCGCGCGTGGCATGGTGATCGAGCAGGACCATCCGCGCTTCGGAAAACTGCGCCTGCCTAACCTGCCGTTCCGCTTCTCCGACTGTGACACGTCGATCCGCGAAGTCGGCCCGGACCTCGGTCAGCACAACGCGGAAGTCGCGCAGTCGTTGGGATTCGACGCCGCGCAGATCGACGCAATGCAGACCCAGGGCGTGCTGTTTTCGAAGAGGAGTGCGTGATGACCGACCGATACGCGGTGATCGGCAATCCGATCGGACACACGAAATCTCCGCTGATCCACGGTCTGTTTGCGCGGGAGACCGGACGGGACATCAGCTACTCGGCGATCGAAGGTCCGATCGAGCCCGCCGACGCGTTCGCCGAGACCGTCAGGACGTTTATCGCGGCAGGCGGCAGAGGCATGAACGTCACCGCGCCGTTCAAGCTGCATGCGTTCGCGATTGCCGACGAGCGCAGCGAACGGGCCGCGCTCGCCGGCGCCGTGAACGCGATGAAGTTCGAAAACGGCCGGATCATTGCCGAGAATTTCGACGGTGTCGGCCTCGTGCGCGATATCGAAGTGAACCTCGATCAGCCGATGGCGGGCAAGCGTGTGCTCGTGCTGGGCGCGGGCGGAGCGGCGCGTGGCGCGTTGCTGCCGTTCATCGCGGCGCGTCCGGCGCAACTGGTCGTCGTGAATCGGGATGTGCGGAAGGCCGAGGCGCTGGTCGCGCAAGTCGCGAGCAGCAGCCCATTGATCGCATGCGGCTACCGGGAACTCGACGGGATGGGGCCATTCGACCTCGTCGTGAACGCGACTTCGGCGAGCCTGACCGGTCAGTTGCCTGCCGTTCCGCCGGGCGTGTTCAGCCCAACCGGAACCGCATACGAACTCGCGTATGGAAAGGGACTCACGCCGTTCTTGCGGCTCGCTCGAAATGCTGGCGTACAGGGCATCGCCGACGGCGTCGGCATGCTCGTCGAGCAGGCCGCCGAAGCGTTCGAGTGGTGGCGCGGCGTTCGTCCGCAGACGCACACGATCATCGACCGGTTGACCGTTCCGCTCGACTGACGCATGCGGGCGCGCGCCCACCGGTTTTCAATGAGTCTGGATCAACACGATGAAACAGTTTCTGATGCTGCACGGCATCAACCACAACATGTTCGGCAAACGCGATCCCGTTCAGTACGGGACGGTCACCCTCGAAGACATCGACGCTCGACTGCAGGCCCTCGCCCAAGACCTGGGAGTCGAGGTGCAGAGCTACCAGACCAACAGCGAAGGCGACATGTGTCTGCGGATTCACCAGGCTTTCACTGACGACGTCGACGGCGTGCTGATCAACGCGGGTGCATGGACGCACGACAGTTACGGCATTCGCGATGCACTGGCGATATTGACCGTGCCGGTGATCGAAATTCACATGTCGAACATCCACGCTCGCGAAGCGTTCCGGCACAAATCGGTTTTCGCGGAGATCGTGAAAGGACAGATTTGCGGGTTCGGGATCGAAAGCTATGTGCTCGGACTGCGGGCGGCCGTATCTGCCGCGGGCTGAGAGCCGGGGACATGCGCCCGACGCAATGGATACAATGGCGATATTGCGAACGACAATACGGCCATGAGTACCACTGACCTCCCAGACCTCAAGCTGCTTCAGCTTTTCGACCTGCTTTACGACGTGAGAAGTGTCACGCGCGCCGCTGAGCAACTCGGCCAAAGTCAGCCGACGGTCAGCATCTGGTTGGGTCGCTTGCGCGAGCATTTGCAGGATCCACTGTTCGTTCGCACGCCGGGCGGCATGACGCCCACTCCGCAGGCGGACGCGTTGATCGGACCGTGCAGGGAAATTCTCGAGTCGCTGCGTCGGTTCGCTGCGTGGGAGATTTCTTTCGATCCCGCCACTGCCAAACGACGGTTTCGTATTTGCATGACGGACGCGAGCCACATTACGCTCCTGCCGAGAATGTTGGCGCACTTGCGGGCGCAGGCGCCAGGCGTTCGGCTGGAAGCGGCAAGGATCGACGGCAATACGGAGAGGGCGCTCGAATCCGGCGAGGCGGATCTTGCGATCGGGCACGTGCCATGGCTGGGCGGCGGTATGTACCAGCAAAAGCTTTATATGCAGGACTGGGTGTGCCTTGCCAACCGGAATCATCCTCGCGTGCGTGCGCGGCTGAGCCTGAAGCAATACGGTAGCGAGGGGCACGTCGTCATTGCGGCTGGCACGGGCGGGCAACTGCTCGAACAGGCGTTGCTGCGTGAGCACATCGAACGCGACGTCGTGCTTGAATTGCCCGGATTCCTCGGACTCGGATCGATCGTCAAGTCGACCGATCTGATTGCTACGTTGCCCCGACACATTGGCGAAACGCTGGCGCAAATGAACGACGTCGTCGTACATTCGTGTCCTTTCCCGGTGGACAAGTTCGCGGTGCGCCAGCATTGGCACGCGAAGTACCATCACGAAGCCGGCAATTGCTGGCTGCGCTCGGTCGTCGCGGACCTGTTTCTCAGCGGGAGCAGCAGCTAGTCGTTCCCGCTGCGGACGAGGACACAGCGCTTTCGCACTGAACCAGATTCTCCGCATTCATCGGCTTCGTCAAAAAGAACCCTTGCACGTAGTCGCAGCCTGCGTCGCGCAGCGCATGCAGCTGTTGATGCGTTTCGACACCTTCGGCCGTCACCTTGATGCCGAGTTCGTGCGACATCTGAATGATGCCCCGAACGATCGACGCGGCCGCCGCGTCGCGGCCCAGCCGGGCCGTAAACGAGCGGTCGATCTTGACGATGTCCGGCGAAAAATCGGCCAGATAACGCAGGCTCGAGTATCCCGTGCCGAAGTCGTCGATGGCGATGCGCACGCCAAGCCGCTTGAGCGCCATCAGCGTTGCCTGCGCGAGCGAGGGGTTTTCCATCAACGCGCTTTCGGTCAGTTCGATCTGGAGGCAGCGCGGCGGCACCCGGTGTTTTCGCAGCGCCTGGTCGACTATGGCGACAAGCGAGTCATCCCTGAGCTGACGCGCGGACACGTTCACCGACATGGACAGCTCTTTCCTTCCAGCGGCCTGCCAGACGGCCAGTTGAGCGAGGGCCGCGTCCACGACCCATGCCCCGACTTCGACGATGAACCCGCTTTCTTCGAGGATCGGAATGAAGCTGCCTGGACCCACCAGGCCTCGTGCTGGATGATTCCATCGAACCAGTGCTTCGACGCCTTTCACCGCCAGAGAGGCTGGCTCATGAATACCCTGGAAATGCAGCACGAATTGGTTCGACGCCAGCGCCGTGGGCAGATTGCACTCCAGTTCGAAATCGCCGAGCACATCGCTGGATGCTTCGTCGGCGAACCGGAAGCCGTTGCGACCGCCTTTTTTCGCCGCATACATCGCGATATCCGCGCTCGTCAGCAGCGCCTCGTGATCGCGGCCGTGCTCGGGAAAGATCGATATGCCGATCGACGCCGTGACGAATGGCGCGGCGTGGTCTTTTCGAACGTCGCTTGAAAACAGGTTGAGAAGAGACTGCGCCAGGCTCGCCAACGTGGCCTTGTCGCTCTCGCCCCTGACGATCACCGCGAACTCGTCTCCGCCGAGGCGCGCTACACAGGCATCCGGCGCAAGCGCTCCCTGAATGACTTTGGCGATGTCCTGCAACAGACGGTCAGCGGCCGTATGGCCCAGCGTATCGTTCAGGACCTTGAATCGGTCGAGATCGACGAACATCAGACTGAAGGCGACGTTCTGCCTGCAAAGCGTCTTCATCTGGCGGATCAGCGCGCCCCGATTAGCCAAACCCGTCAGCCCATCGGTGTAGGCCAGATGGTCGAGCGCCGCGAGGCGTTCCTGTTCCAGCGTGATGTCTTCGCTGACACCGACGATGCGCACCACGTTCGCGGAGCCGTCGCACACGGGATAGGCCGTGCTTCTGATCCAGCGCAGGCAACCATCCGGACGGCGGATGCGGTATTCGACGCGACCTTCCGCCACTTCGGACGCGACGCGGTTCATCTCGGCGAGCAATGGCTCCAGATCCTCCGGCACCACGAGATCGAGCCACGCGGAAGGCCTGTTGCCAAGCTCTTGAGGCGTAATGCCGAACACGCTTTCGACACCTGCGCTGACATGATGACAGTGTTCAAAATGCGAGCTGTACGAATAGAACACGAGGCGGACATGCAACTCCATCTCATGCATCAATTCATCGCGTTCGCGCAGTGTCTTCAACAGCTCGGATTGCTGGGTGACGTCCTCGGAAGCACAAAGCAGCGCGCTCACCGCACCGTCGTCGCCCGTCACTGGCGTGAGCGTGGAGTTCCACCACCTGGTACGCCCCCTCGTCGTCGCGCAGCTTCCAGTGAACGATGTGCTCTTGCCGGAAACGCCGCCCGCCAAAGCCTTCTCGGCGGCCGCGCGGTCCTCGCCGGTCCAGAATGCGAGCCAGTCCGCGCCGGACAGTTGCTCCGGTGACTCCGCTTCCATCAACATCGCGCCATGCTCCGACACCCGGAGAATTTTTCCGTCGGTGGCGAGCACCTTCAGGCAGTCGCGATTCGCGTGCAGAAGCCCGCTCGCCAGTGCGGTGGCGGCGCTTTGCCGCGCGTAATCCAGGCCGAGTTTGCGACGAACGATCGCGAGACCGGCGACGCCCGATACCATCGACAATGCGACACGCAGCGTAGCCGCCGCTTCGCTGACTGCTTGATGCACAAGAGCACCGATGCCAACGCCGGCAACGACGGCAATGCAGAGACTCGACAACGGGATGGTCCTGCGTTGACCGTACCGCGACAGGAAATAGGAAAGAAACTGCTGGTTGCGGGCTGACCAGCCATTGGCATGCGCGTCGCTATCGACCCGGGACTCAATCGGGCTGGTTTCTTTAGGGCACGAAGCCGCTTTGAATCTCACGCTGTTCTCCGACTACCGGGTTGAGCGACGGCTCGAACGCTGCGAGCCGCCTCACTTTCATTATTACGGTAGGAAGTCACAAATCTTTAATGCGGGGAAACGCGCGGGAACCGCGGTTCGCGTGAGATCGGGGGCGGATTGCGCACCCATCAGCCTTGCTGGGGCTTGACCTGCGCGAACTGACGAATGCGCTCCGCAAGAGCGGGTATTCCCGAGTCGCGAGCCACGTAGTGAGCGACCTGCCGGGTGGCCAGATCGATGGTCACCTGATCGTCGGGGGTCTTCGTGTTGGGTCCGTCAACGGCGGGATGGTATTCGATACGCAGTTGCCTCGCGTTGGCGACGAGCCGTAAATAGCCGAAGTTGCGGTCGTCGTAGCTTTCGAGGACCACGGCATCCGTGTCTTTCGACGCAGCCTGGATCAGCTGCGGCGCGCGAAGGGGCGGCTGTCCGTTGGTGGTGAGTCGCTGCACGGCGTGACCGCCGTTCCCGCAAACGATGTAAGGGATGTGGGTGCCATCGGAACGGGTTCGCGTAAAGCGCTGATAGTTGTGCGCGTGTCCCGCGAGGTCGGCATGCGGCCAGATACCGACCTCATTGCAAACCGTATCGATCTGCTGTTGCATGTCGACGCTCCAGCCATGACGGCCGCGCGCCACATAGGGCGGATGGTGATGCGCGAAAAGCAGGGCGCCTCGATAGTTCTCTTTCTTCACCCGCAATAGCGCCGCCTTCAGGAACTTCAGCTGGCTGTTGCCGATGTGACGGTCCGCGATCACGCCTGGGTCCTCGAGCGTATTGCTGTACAACGCAATGATGCGCACGAACGGCGCCTCGAACGTGAAGAAAACGCCTGGCTGAATTTGCGCCGTCCGTGAAAGATTGCCCGCATCGGGAGAGACCTGGAAGCGCTCGGAGCAGAAGTTCCTCAGAAACGCCTGCAGGCTCTTCTCGTGCTGCAACGGCGAAACCATTCCGTCGTGATTGCCGGCAGCGGCGAGAATCGGCGCATGATAGTTGCGGTACGGATCATAGAACTGATCGTAGTAGTACTGCGCTTCGCCAAAGCTGTAGACGATGTCGCCCAGCAGGAAGTTGAATTGCGGCACCTCGGCGGGATCGGCTTCGTCGAAGTCGCTGACCATCTTGTCCGAAACTTCATTCTGGGTGGCCGGACCTTTCGTACTGCCGCAATCGCCGGTGGCGTGAAAGACGATCTGTCCGTTCGCGCTGATCGTATCGAGGAGCTTCTGGTTGTTGTCCACCACCTCCGCAAACGTCAGCCGGGGCTCGGTGCCGCCGCGCGGTGGCGGAAACGGCAGCGCCTTCAGCTTGTGCTCGCGGTTCAGTTCGTCGATGACCTTGTAGGCTGCGGCATCGGATGCGTGCCTGACCACGAAAGTTTGCGGGTCCGGCGTGGGTTGTGGCTGCGAGAAAACGGGCGCGGCGAGAATCCTGTCGCTGCGGTTGCCGCGTGCGGCTGGCGATTCATCTGAACGCTTTTTCGGCATTTGCAATCCTCCTTGATCGTCGAACGGGAGCGGCCACGCTGTTGTCGGCAAACCGTCAGCATGTGACGGCGCTGGCGCGGGCGGATGCACCGTTCAGACGAACCTGAAACGGGGAAGTTCAGATTCGCCTGCCGTTACGCGACCCGTGCGGCCCGAATTGCGGTGCACCGCTGTTCCGTGCGAAAGCCGGGTTCGCGGTGGCACGCGTCTGTTACGACGGTACGAACACGCCCACAGCCGCCAGCGCCATCGCGAGCGTTGCGAGCCATCCTCCCCAGGCCAACACGCCCTTGACGGCGAACTGTCCCATGACCCGCCGGCTTCGCGCCATCAGCATCATGATGACCATGATCGGCACCGCGGTCACGCCATTGATCACCGCGCTCCAGCACAGCGCGCGGATCGGGTCGAAGTGCATGAAGGTGATGGCCACACCGCCCAGGATGGCCAGTGCGATCACCGCATAGAATTCACGCGCGAGTGTCAGGTGCAACGCGAGACTGCTGCGCCAGCGAAAGCTGCCCGCGGCGGCGTAGGCGGCCGAGCCGGCGAGGACCGGCAGCGCAAGCAGGCCGGTTCCGATGATGCCGAGCGCAAACAGGACGTAAGCGAAGCGCCCGGCAAACGGCTCGAGCGCGCGCGCGGCATCGGCCGAGGTCTTCACGTCGATGTGATGCAGATGCAGCGTAGCCGCCGCCGTCAACATGATGAAGAATGCGACGAAGTTGGACACCCCCATGCCAACCCACGTATCGAAACGGATCCTTCGCAACTGCGCGGGCGCCAGCGCGGCTCAGTCCAGTCGCGGCTTGAACGCATACTGCCCAATCTCGCCGCCGCGCGCGACCACCGCCGTGCTCTCGGGAATTTCCTCCCAAAAGCCCGGCAAGTCCGCGAGCGGCTCGGACAACACGAGGAACGCATTCTCGCCGGCCGTCTTGATGCGCTCGTCGTCGGGATACAACTCGCGCAGATGACGGAACGACGTGCTGTGAAACAGCGAGCGCGACTGTCCTTCGCTCGAATAGCGGACCGCGATGATCTGCTCGCCGTCGGTCGCGCACACGGTCATGTTCAGCGGTTCATCCACGCCATGCCGGCGGCCGGTGGCTTCGACGAATCCGACCATCCGTTCGAGCGCGGTGACGGGCGCGAGCTCCAGCCCGAAGGTCAGCGCGAGAAAAAACAGCACCTCGGAATCGGTCGAGCCTTCGATGGACGCGAACAGATCGGCGTCGATCTTCACCATCAGGTCGCGGCGCACCGCCGGATAGTTGCGCACCAGGCCGTTGTGCGCGAACAGCCAGCGGCCGTGGCGGAACGGATGACAGTTGGTTTCCTGCGACGGCGTATCGGTCGCCGCGCGCACGTGCGCGACGAACAGCGGCGAGTGGATTGCCCGCGCGGCCTCGCGTAGATTGCGGTCGCTCCACGCGGGCTGGATGCAGCGGTAGCGAAACGGAATGTCAGTGGGATGTCCATACCAGCCGATCCCGAAACCGTCGCCATTGGTGGTGGTGGCGCCGAGCCGGGAATGCATGCTCTGATCGATCAGCGAATGCCGGGCGTTGAACAGCACGGTTTCGAGCTGAAGCGGATTGCCGGTATAAGCGAGCCAGCGGCACATGATTGCTCTCCTGTCGGTTGCGCGTGACAACCCTACACCACCCGCGGGCGGCGATTGTAGGACCAAAGTCCGATTGAGGCAGACACCGTACCTGTCACTATGCCAGATGGCGTTTAGGTGCTTGCGTGCCGGGCATCGCTTTGAGCTTGCACCGGCCTGATCTGATAGAGGCAGGACGCGCATGAGCCACTTTCTGGACAGGCTACGTTACTTTACGGCCCCCGTCCCCAGTTCTCGGACGGTCATGGTGCTGTCACAGATGAAGACCGGCAATGGGAGGATGCTTACCGCCAGCGCTGGCAGCACGACAAGATAGTTCGCTCCATGGGCGTCGTCACCGGGATCGTCTGGGTTTCGCTGATCCTGATCTACCTGTCGGAAGTGCGGCGCACACCGGTCGTGGGTTCCGTCGCTTAGCCGTGTTCGTGTTTGCTCCGCGCGAGTGGTCGACTGCGCCATTGCCGCTCGACGGACCGCCCCGCAACAGACGAGGCGGCAAATGTGCAGCACTGAGATTCGCGCAGGCTGCAGGCTCTGCCAGCCAGCCTGCTTTTTTGCTGATGGAGGTGCCGATGAAACGCCGTGAACTGTTGGTTGCGCTGGCCGCAGGCGCGCTCGCGGAGGGTTCTACCGGCCTGGCGCAGGCAAGCCAGGCGAAATTCACCGGTCAGATCGATCTGCCCAAGCCCAACCTCAAAGGCACGATGTCCCTCGAAGAAGCCATCGAGAAGCGCAGGTCCGTGCGCAGATTCGCGCCAAAGCCGCTGCCGGTCGAGGCCATTGGCCAACTGCTGTGGGCCGGGCAGGGCATCACCAGCTCGGACGGCAAGCGCGCGGCTCCGGCGGCCGGCGCTTTGTACGCGCTCGAGCTTTACGTGGTGACCCCCACGGAGGTGATGCACTATCTGCCTGATGGCCACCGGGCCGAGACGCGGGCGACCCACGACCTGCGCCCCGAGCTGAGAGCACTGGCGGTCAACCAGGCGTCCGTCGAGGCGGCCCCGGCCTTGCTCGTGGTGGCCGCCGACCCCAGTCGGCTGACCGCGAGGTATGGCGGGAGAGCGAATCTGTATGCCGATCTCGAGGTCGGGCACGCGACCCAGAACATGCTGCTCCAGGTCGTCTCGCTTGGGCTCGTCGCGGTGACCGTGGGCGCCGTCGACGGAGCTCCGGCGGCGCGCAAGCTCGGCCTGCCTCACGCCCAGACCGTCGTCTATTTGGTCCCGGTAGGTTTTCCGGTCTAAGTCATTGCGTGAGAATGAAATGAACGCGCCCCACCCGCGAACGAAAGGTGCTCGATAGTTTCAAACAGAACCTGGACCTCGCGTTCGATACGCTGACGGCAATAGAAGACACCTACAAGGCATCGCCCGCTCCCTGACACGCGGGTTCGAGGACTGGGGTCCTTCCCGGCGCGACGGCATGCGCGGACATCGATGCACCGGCCAGCAGTGCGGCAAACACGAACTTCGAAGGAGCGGGTATCGTGTGTGCCATCTCAACTCCGCGTGGTGCCTATGAAGCCGATTCTCGTGCGCTCGACCCTGGTGGAATATTCGAAGCGTCGTGCTGTCCGTTTCGCGATGACGGTGATCGCGACGATCATGGCCGGATGCGTTTCCTCCTCACAGCTGAGCGGTCATGTCACGCCTTCGCAAGCTTCCGAGGCGAAGGCGCTCGACCTGGCGGTCGCCAATCCGCAACGCAGTCAGACCGCCCGGGCGCGCGACGTCTATCGTCACCCTGCGCAGACGTTGCGCTTCTTCGATCTGAGTCCGACGCAAACCGTGCTGGAGATCGCGCCGGGCGGCGGGTGGTACACGGACATTCTGGCGCCCTATCTGCACGACGCGGGTCACCTGTACGAAGCGCAATATCTGAGCACGTCCGAGGACCTGGCCTCGGAAGACCGGTCAATCGATGCAGAGTATTTGCGTAAGCTCGCGGGCGCCCCCGCAATCTACGGGAACGTCGTGGTCGGCACATTGCACGCGGGCCAGTTTTTCGGCTTCGATGCACACGAGCGGTTCGATCGCGTGCTTACTTTTCGCAACATTCACAACTGGATCAAGGATGGGCAGCTCGATGCCAATCTGCGTGCGTTCCATGACGCGCTGAAGCACGGGGGCGAACTTGGCGTGGAAGAACATCGCGCCCGGCCCGGCTCGACGGTACAGCAGATGATCGAAACCGGATATGTGACTGAAGCTTTCGTGATTGACCGGGCACAGGCGGCCGGCTTCGTGCTTGCGCAACGCAGCGAAATCAACGCGAACGCGCGAGATACGAAAGATTATCCGCATGGCGTATGGTCGCTGCCGCCGGGCTACGCGGGCGGTGACGTCGACCGCTCGCGCTACGCCGCAATCGGTGAATCGGATCGCATGACGCTAAGATTCGTCAAGCCTTAGCGTGTTCTACGGGCGCCAGCCGCGGGCGGTAATCGGCCAACGCGTTGGGCTGCGCTCAGTTTGTTGCACGACCCGCAGTAGCGTATCGACGGCAGGACGGCCGGGTAGCGGCATCGTCGCGCTCGGAAACAAATCGTTCGATTCGAACGGGGTTCTCTCTTGCGATTCAGACTACAGCTTCGATGCGTACCGGCATCGCGCTCATTACCGGCATGGCGTTGATCGGATCAAGACCAACTGTAGTGCTGAGCAACTGGTTTGGATTGGCGCCGGCGTAGGTCTCGGGCTCCTCGTCGGGCATCGGTCCCCAGCCGTGCGGGATGGACACGACGCCTCGGCGCAGCGCGGCGTCCCCTTTGACGATGGCTCGAATGCGGCCGTGCGGCGAAACAATGGCCACGCACTGGCCTTCGGTCAGTCCTTGAGCAGCCAGGTCATCGGGATGCACAAAGGCCGGATTGAACGGCATGCGTCGGCGGACCGCGGGCAGGTGGTGGTACATGGTGTTCTGCACGTCGCGCACGCGCCGCACCGCCAGGCGATGCGTGAACCCCGCCGGCGCCCCCGCTTCGTTCAGTACGCCCGCCAGTTCGCACTCGACGTCGTCCGGCATCACGTCGAAGCGCGCGGCGTTCCCTGGCTCGCCGGGCTGCACGATCATCGGTTCGATCTCGTAGACCTTCCCTTGTGGGTACAGCTTCAGTTCGTCAAATGAGATCGAGCCGTGGCGAACCAGGATCGCCAGCAGCTCTTCGGTGGTCGGAGCTGCGCGCATATCGAGCGGAACGTCGTCGAATATGATGGTCTTGCCCAGGCGCCGCGCCAGATCCCAGAATACGAACCAGTCGTCCACGACTTCGGATCCCTCCGGCGGCGTCGCCACGGCGGCCGAGTATTGTGCGTAAGGCTGAAACATGATGTAGGACTCATAGTCGCGCGAATGCAGGTCGGCGCGCTCGAACATCAGCTTCGGTGGAATCACATAGTGCGCGAGCCGCGCAGTGTTAGTCATGAAAGGCTCGATGCATACCAGCAGTTGCAGTTGGCGCAGCGCATCGGCGATGCGGCGCTGGTCGGGCACGGCATCGACTGGATTGCCGCCGTCGACCAACAGCGCGCGGATCTGGCCGGCGCCGGGCGTAGTGATTTCCTGGGCCAGCGTGCCGCTCATCTTCTGGCCGAACAGCATGCCATAGCCGCCGACACGGCTCTTCCAGCCGGATTCCCAGGAACGGCGTGGCGCAATCACTTCGGCCCGGCGCTGGTAGCGTGGGGCGACTACGCCGGGGTTCGGTACAGGGTCGCCGGGGCGAGCGAAGCGGCCACACACGACGTTGAGGCATTCGACCAGATGCTCGGCCAGATTGGAGTGCGGCGCCATGTTGGGCCCGGTTCCCGACGCGGCCGAGCCACGCTTGCGGCGCAGGCCACCGGCCTCCCGGACCGGTTCCGCGAAGGCCGCAGCGGCGGCTTCGAGCCCTTCGACGCTTACGCCGGCGCGCTGGGCGACGTATTCGGGCGTGAACGGCTCGACCGCGCGCGCCAGTCGTCGCAGGTCCTTGACGTAGCGCGCGCAGAATTCAGCATCGTGCCAGCCGCGACACAGAATGATGCGCAGCAGGCCAGCCAGGACGGTCGGGTCCTCGCCCGGCAGCACCTGCAGGAAGACATCGGCATGGCGGGCGGTCTCGGTCTCTCGTGGATCAATCACCACCAGCTTAAGGCCGCGCTCCTTCGCTTCGTGGAGCTGCTTGACCGGATTCTGCAATGCAAAGTTGAACGTGGATAGCGACACCAGCGGATTGGTGCCGACGAACAATAGCGCGTCGGCGAGCGCATACGGATCTTTGCCGGCAGCCCAGCCGCCCAGTCGCTCAAATGCCACCCATTTGGCCGACTGGTCGATGGTCATTGTAGAGAAAAACGAATTCGAACCCAGCGCCGCGAGGAAGGCGGGCAACATATGATTGGCGGCGAGGTTAGAGTAGTTCATGGTGCCGCGAAAGGCTGCGACCGCATCGGCGCCGTGGCGCTCGATCAGTGCCTGGAGTTGCGCCGCGATCTCGGCCAGCATCACGTCAAGCGGCATCTGCACGAAACTGCCATCGCGCTGCCGTTTCAGCGGGTGCAGGAGCCGCTCCGCGCTGTTATGCGCCTCATGCAGATACGCGCCCTTGATGCAGGCGTAGCCGCGCGTGAGCGGATTGTCGCGGTCGCCGCGCGCAGCAACGACGCGTCCGGCGTCGTCCAGGGTCAAGCGCAGTGAACAGTTGCCGGCGCAGATGCGGCAGGCGGTGACGGCTTCGCGTGGCACGGCGAGCTCCTCGTGTAGTGTGGCCCACACCTCGTAACCACCCACAACTTTCGGCGTAAAGGTTAAAGCCGAGCCGGATACCTGCGCGATGACAGAGCACCCGCATACGACTAGCGTTAGATCGCCGCCAGATTGCGGCCGTCCATTCGCTATTATAAACGACGTTCATATTTTGGCAAATAGCCCGACGACCTGTTGCGAGCGCCGCTGCCCGCAAGCGAGCTGCGATCCCCCGGCGGCTGCTCCATTCGGTCAGATCTATATTGGGCTATTTCGTGTGTGTGTATGGACCCGACGCGTCTCTATCAGCGCTCCCTGTCGATAAAGGGCGAGCGGCGCTTCATGGCCGGCTGTACTCATTGACAGAAGACGCCCGGAAGCGCTCCAAAGCGGCTCGCTATGCTTGAACGTCAAGAATGATCGACAATATTTGCTTTCATATCAGCTTGACCGGCCAGTCGACCGACGCTCGTCATGCCGCACCAGCTTACTGATCTCGGGATCGGGTGATCATTCCGTTGACCCGGGTGAAGACAACGGCCAAGGTGAATGCCGCAGCAGCCAGTGCAGCCGGGCATTGAACAATTGGCCGCGCCTCTGCGTTGTCGAACTCAATCCTCACCGGCGTCATGAGAGCCCAAGCTATCGCTCTTCCCGATCAACTTTCTCGCGATGGCCTCCGCGCGCGTCATGTCATCGTCAGGCGCTGGTGCCGCGTTCGCACCTGCCTGCGCGGTGGCGCTGGTGCTTAGCGCTCCGTCGCGTTGATGCGTATCGACCGACACTGTCATCGAGAGGCCTCGCTTTTCTAGCGCCCTGCTGCTGTCTCACACGACTTTGGCGCGCCGTGCTTTCGCCCGCTGTCGGCCAGAGGGCGATGCCCGCGTCTCTCATATGAATGACGGCTGAGTCCGTGAAACCGGCCCGTCGCGCCTCACGTCTGCAGTACCGCCGGAGGGCCGAGCGAACGGGCGTAGTTCGCAATGGGCGCTTTGAGCTGCTTCATGCAAAATAGCCACATCCAGGATGGGGAGGATGACTCCGTGGGTATCAACTTCGACTTGAACGACTTGCAGGCGTTTCGAGCAGTAGTGGAACTGGGAAGCTTCCGCAAGGCCGCCGAGGCGGTGAGCATTTCGCAGCCGGCCTTGAGCCGCCGGATCGACAAGCTCGAGGAAGCACTCGGCGTGCGTCTATTCGAGCGCACCACGCGCAGCGTCACGCTCACCACCGTCGGCCGGGTATTCGCGCCGAGCGCCGAGCAGCTGCTTGATGATCTCGACGTCGCGTTGCTCGGCATCCGCGATGTTTCTTCGAGCCGACTGGGACGTGTCACCATCGCCTGCGTGCCTTCGGTGGCCTACTACTTCCTGCCGAGCGCCGTCGCGAGCTATCATCGCCGCTTCCCGCGCATCAGGGTCAAGATGCTGGATATGAGCGCGAATGAGGTGCTGGGCGCTGTTATCAGCGGAGAGGCGGATTTCGGCGTGAGCTTTCTGGGCAGCCAGGAGTCCGAGGTCGAGTTCAAGGTTCTGCTGCAGGAGCGCTTCGTGGCCGCCTGCCGCCGTGATCACCCGCTCGCGCGCAAAAAACGCGTGACCTGGAACGAGCTTTACGAGCACGAGTACGTCTCGGTGGACAAAACTTCCGGCAACCGACTGCTGCTCGATCAGGCGCTGTCGGCCGTGGCGCCGCGTGCGCCGAGCGTCTGCGAGACGCGTCACGTAACGACCATGCTCGGTTTAATCGAAGCGGGGCTCGGTGTCGCCGCAGTGCCGTCGATGGCCATGCCCGGGCGCGATCACCCCATCCTCACGAGCGTGCCGCTCGTCGAACCGGTGGTGAAGCGGCGCGTGGGAATCGTGAGACGCCGCGGACGTCCACTTACACCGGCTGCGCAGGAGTTTCACAGAACGATTGTCGAGATGAAGCGCGGCGGCGTCGCATGCAGCGATGCCGTGGGCAATAACACGTCTCCAAAAGAGCCGCCAGGCAGGAAAACCGCATCGTGAGGTTGGCAAGACCGCTTCGGTCGCTCTATCTGCAGGTTTTGCTGGGCATGATGCTCGGCATGGCGCTCGGTCACTTCTTGCCGCAAGCGAGCCCGCTGCTCAAGCCCTTGAGCGACGGGTTCATCGGCCTCGTGAGGATGATGATTGCGCCGATCGTTTTCTGCACGATCGTCTCGGGGATCACGTCGCTTGCGAGCGGGAAGGCCATCGGGCGCACAATTTTTCAGGCGCTGGGACTCTTCTATTTTTTGACAGCCGTGGCGCTTGCGCTCGGACTCGTCACGGCCTTCGTGCTGCGACCCGGCGCGGGCATGCACATCGACGCTAACCATCTGGACGCGAGCATCCTCGCGCAATATGCGAAGCACGCGCAGCCGGGCGGCCTTGTCGCATTTGCGCTGAGCGTCATCCCCGAGACGATGCTTGGCGCCTTCGACAAGGGCGAGGTGCTGCCAGTGCTGCTGCTCTCGCTGCTCTTCGGCTTTTCGCTAAATTCCTGTCCGGAGGCGGGCAGGCCGGTGCTCGCGCTCATCGACGGCATTGCCCAGGCCCTGTTCCGCATCCTCGCGATGATCATGCGACTCGCTCCGCTCGGGGCATTCGGCGCGATGGCTTTCACGGTGGGCCGCTACGGCATCCGCTCGGTCGGATCGCTCGGGATGTTGATGGTGTCCTTCTACGTGGCATGCCTGCTGTTCATTGCACTGGTGCTCGCTCCGCTCGCGCGGCTGCACGGCTTCGCACTTTGGCGGCTCTTGCGCTACATGCGCGAGGAGTTGCTCATCGTTCTCGCGACATCGTCGACGGAGCCGGTACTGCCGCGCCTGATCGCGAAGCTTGAGGCGCTCGGCTGCGACAAGGGCGTTGTGGGGCTTGTGCTGCCCGCAGGCTACTCGTTCAATCTCGACGGCACCGCGATCTATCTGACGCTCGCCTCGATGTTCATCGCGCAGGCGTGCGACGTGCCGCTTTCCGCGCCGCAGATCGCGATGATGCTCGCCGTTATGTTGCTCACGTCCAAGGGGGCGGCGGGTGTGTCGGGCAGCGGATTAGTGGCGCTCGTCGCGACGCTGACGGTGATTCCCGATCTGCCCGTCGCCGGGGTGGCGCTACTGGTCGGCATCGACCGCTTCATGTCCGAGGCGCGCGCCCTGACGAGCGTGATCAGCAACGCCTGCGCGGTGATCTTCGTTTCGATGTGGGAGGGTGCTTGCGATCGTACGCGTCTTGCGCGAATGCTGGGGGCGGCAGCGCCAGGCGGCGCGGACGGTGCGGATCCCGCGAGAGATACCTCGGGGATGTGACAGGAAGGCCGCCTGAGGCAAGCCTTCATTCAGGTTTGCGTCAATGAGCGGAGACGGTGTCTAGCCCTGTCGATTTGACGTCTGCCTGGACGCCAGGTGAAGCGAGGTAATCGAGCAGGGCTTTCGCTTCCTTCGGATGCTGTGCGCTGACGGGAATGCCGGCGGCGAAACGCGTGACCGACTGCAGGGACTCAGGAATCTTTCCGACGAAGGTCGCCCCCTTGACGGGCAGCAATTCGCTCACCTGCTGGAAGCCGATTTCGTAGTCGCCGTTCGCCACCACCGAGGCTACTGGAATCCGCGGGATCATCTTCGCCTTCGGCTTGACCTGATCCTCGATGCCGAGCTTCCTGAACAACTCCCGCTCAATGTAGACACCGCTTGCGCTGTCCGAGTACGCGATCGACTTCGCATGCAGCAGGGTCTGCCGGAGGCCTTCTGCCGAACTGATATCGGGTTTCACCGCTCCTTCGCGCACGACCATGCCGATGCGCGAATCGGCCAGCTCGACCCGCGATCCGGGGATGACCTTGCCTTTCTGGATCAGTTCGTCAAGCGCATATCCGACCATGATAACGGCGTCGGCGGGCTCGCCACGCTCGAGCCGGTTGGGGATCGCTTCGGGCGATTTGCCCATCGACGGACCAAGCGCGGTGTCGAGCGTGTTGCCCGTCCCGGATGCGAACTTCGGGCCGAGCACCTTGTACGCTGCGGTAAAGCCACCCGAACTCATGACGTGCAGGTCGGCGGCTTGCACGTTCGCCGCAACAGCCGAGGTTGCGACCAGTGCTGCGGCGCATAGTTTCAGAAACAGATTTCTCATGATCGGAGTCGTGTCAGATTGTGTGTTTAGCCGCATGCGGAGCGAGACGCGAATCAGTGCGCCGGAGTCAGTGTCGCTGCGCGGCGGCGATAGAGTGCAAACGTCGCCATCAGGGCGCACGCTGCCGCGAAGCTCATCCAGTAGCCGGGTGCGGCCTTGTCGCCAGTCATGTGAATGAGCGCCGTGGAGATCGCCGGTGTGAAACCGCCGAATACGGCGGTCGCGAGGCTATAGGCGAGCGAGAAGCCCGCGACGCGTACCTGCGCCGGCATCACTTCCGTCAGTGCGACGATCATCGCGCCGTTATAGATGCCGTACATGAACGAGAGCCAAAGGAGGGCGAGCAGCATGTTGAGGAAGCTGGGCGCGTGAGCGAGCAGCGACAGGGCCGGGTGCGCGGTCGCGATGGCGAGCACCGTCATGGCGATGAGGAGCGGCCGGCGGCCGATCCTGTCGGAGAGGGCTCCGCCGATCGGCAGCCACACGAAGTTCGACACGGCCACACACAGCGTCACAAGCAAACTATCGGCGGTGCTGAGGTGCAGGACCGTCTTGCCGAAAGTCGGCGCGTAGACCGTGATGAGATAGAAGCTCGCGGTGGTCATCGCCACCAGCATCATGCCTGCAATCACGACGGTCCAGTTCTGGACCAGCGTCGTGAATACCTCCTTCATGCTCGGGCGATGCTGGCGAGCCTTGAACTCCTCGGTTTCCTGCAGATTACGACGCAGGATGAAGACGAACGGCACGATCATGCAGCCGACGAAGAACGGCACGCGCCATCCCCACGCCGCGATGGTAGCGGCGTCCAGCGATTGGTTGAGCGCGAAGCCGAGGCCCGCGGCCACGACGATCGCCACCTGCTGGCTCGCGGACTGCCAGCTCGTGAAGAAGCCCTTGCGGCCGGGCGTGGCCATCTCGGCGAGATACACCGACACGCCGCCCAGCTCCGCACCCGCGGAGAAGCCCTGCAACAGCCGCCCGAGCAGCACAAGCGCGGGCGCCACAAGACCAATGGTCGCGTAGCCCGGCACGAACGCAATGAGGATGGTGCCGCTCGCCATGATGGAGAGCGTGACGATGAGCCCCTTGCGGCGGCCGACGTCGTCGATGTACGCGCCGAGCACGACCGCGCCGAGCGGGCGCATCAGAAAACCGGCACCGAAGACCGCGAACGTCATCATCAACGAGGCAAATTCGCTCCCGGCCGGAAAGAAGACGTTGGCGATCTGCGTCGCATAGAAGCCAAACAGAAAGAAGTCGAACTGCTCCAGAAAATTTCCGGCCGTCACGCGGAAAACCGCCGCGGCCTTTGAATGTCCCGGCGAAAGGGTAGAGGGTGAGGGGTGCATCAATGTGTCTCCTGAAATCCCGAGATATGCGGTGGTCCCGCTCTTTGTCTGTTCGGGAATTTTGGCCCGTGGCCAATAAAACGATAAGTGCAATCTTCTGAACGATTGAAGTCGAATGGTTATCAATCGGCGGCCCCTTTTTCGCCGCCGCGCGTTAGCTGTGCGCCAGCGCGTGGCGGCGACCATCAGAGGCCAGCGGTCAGGCCACGAAACGACACTGGGAAGCGGCCGTACGCGTGTCCATATTGCGTCCGCGGTTCAAATGATCGTCAATTTCCGCAGCGCAGCCCAGCATGCGCGGATAGAGGAAGATCGTGAACGCGGCCGTTTCAAGGTCCGCCTCGCTGAACTCCCCGCGCTTGAGCGGCTGCCACAGCATCTTCAACAGCAACGCGGCAATCACGGCATCGACATTGACGCAATAGACATTGCGCGAGACGCCTGCGTCGAACAAAGCCTGCACCAGCACACGGTAAAACGCATGAAACGCGTTGTACTCGCCGCGGGCTTCATAAAGGTTGGCGATGAAGATTTCCCGCGGGTCGTGGTTCACCGGCTTGTCTTTGAAGACCGGATGATTGACACCCGGAAGTTTCGCAATATCGAGGCTCCCCAACTGCTTCTGGCGCGTCTTGTACTGCGCGTATCGCTCGACGGAGCGCCGGGCGAGCGCTTCGAGGTCCACGGTATGACGAGCATCGGTCGGATCTTCAAGGCCGCTGCTGCGGAACGCCTCGTTGAGGAACGCAATGCCTTCGTAGCCGTTGCCGCCATGCGTATATCCAGTGTGCGTGAGGAACCCCGCCAGAGCCTTGTTTAGCTGCACCCGTTCGGGACTTTCTGGGCCATCGGCAGATACTGCGCCCTTTGCGCCTTGCGCCGAAATGGCGCCGGGTCCGTTCGTGAGCAGCAAACCGACAAGGGTCTTGAACGCGAAAAGGTCGTCGACAGTCGGTTTCAGGTTTAGCAGCGCTGCGAAGGCGATTTCCGTCAGAGTGCGTTCGCCGAGTAATTCTTCGGTGGCGTAGCCGCAAAATCCGTCCGGGCCGTGCTGCGAGGCGTCCGCTGAGGCGCCGATCATGGTGCCGAAGAGCTTTGTCCACCACGGTAAGCTTTCTGCGGTCAGGCGGGAGATCCGCTTGCGCATGAGCGGGCCCCAGGCGAGTGTCGTCGTGATCGCCGCGAGTACTGCTTCCGGGCGCGGATGTCCCGGGCCACACGACAGCCATCGGATGATTGCGGAACTTACGTTGCGCGAGGCGAGCCCGCCCAGCATGGCTTGCGCCTCTGGATCGGGTTCATCGCAGAACAGCGCTGCAGTGTCCGCGGTGTGGACGGCATTGACATCAAAGGTCTCGTCGAACGCGTCCGTGAGCCTGGCTGTCGCGAAGCGGTCGATCATCAGTGCTGCCGCCTCGCGCGCAGCACGCTGGCGATTCGGCCCGACGATCGCCGCCGCGGCCGCGAGCACGGCGTTGGGCGCATTGCCCGCCTCGCGCGAAGCCTGCGCGGCCGCCAGTTCTGGTGTCCCGTGCAGATTCACTGCAGCGCCAACAGCCACGTCGATGAGCTTTGTGTCGTTTGCCCCGCCGAACTCCCGCAACAGCGCGAGGCAGATGTTCTCCTCAAGCGAGTGCGTCGCTGCTTCGAGCATGGATACCCCGTGCAGGCTGCTCACCTGCGTTTTTGCGTCCATCTGTGAGGCGCCCGAAGCGTCCTTCAAGGGTTGGCGCGGCGGGATTGCGCCGATCTGGCTGTTCGCCCGCGTAATCTGTTCGTTGTACGGCGCGACTGCTTCCACGACCGGCAGGGCGAGGTCGTCTGGCAGTTCGATCCCCTGATCCGAGCCAAACCACGGTTTGAGCGAGAGGCTGCCTTCCGGCTCAAAGTCGGGCATCGTCGCGTTCGCGCGCATCACTGCGGTGAGCGCGGCGGGAATGTGCGCGATGTTTGTCACAACGGCGCCCTTCACCGAGCAGCATGGATCGTCCGGCGTAAAAAGACGCTCGACGCCGAACTTCTCCATGAACCAACGCTCCTTTGCAAGAGCATCGTCGGCGCCGCCCGCCATTGCGCCCGCATGCCCCACCGCGCGCGTCAGACGACTCTTCCAGCGGCCTACCACGCAGGCAATGACGGGTTTCGTAAATGTGGCGTCGGCCTCGTAGTAGCCGCCCGGCTCGCAGTACAGTACGGCAGCCTTGCTGCGCGCGTCGTTGGCGAGGGCAAAGGCGAACTCCGGCGCCGCATAGTGGATGTAGACGTCCTTGCCGCTCGATACGACGGTCGATGTACCCCAGCCGCTCATGCGCAGATATTGCGCAATGGTGGTGCTAAAACCGCCCGAGTTGGAAAAGATCGCGATCGAGCCCCGCCGCAAAGTTGCGCCGGGATCATCGCCGCCGAGCGCACCCCCGATGCGCACCCGCTGCCAGGAGTCCGCGACGCCCAGCCCGTTCGCGCCAAAAATGTCGATGCCTGCTTGCTGGCCCATCGCGCGAATTTCCCGGGCGTCGTGCACGGAGATCTTCTCCGTAATGATAAAAATCTTGCGCAGATCGGGATTGACGCGGATCAGTTCGGCCACCCCATCGCGCGCGGCCGACGGCGGCAGATAGACGACGCCGCAATTGAAACGATGCCCGGCTTCGAGGCCTTCGCGCACGTTGTTATAGACGGGGATGTCGCCGGCAGGCGTCACGAGCACCTGCCCGCGCTTGCCAGGCGCAGTGCCGAATACGATATTTCCACCGGAAAACGCGTGGCTCACCGGCGTCACGTCCGACGACTCGCCTCCCAGAATGTTGAGCACACAAACGCGGTCCTCGCGCGTGACTATTTGTGCAAGCGACTGGATGCCGACGAAATACCTGAAATGATTATTGCCTTGCTTGATCATGTCGATCTCCTTACGCCTCTGCCGTATCCGTCTGCGGTTGCGTCTGACGCGCGCCGATGCGCGCTGCGACCTGCGCGCGTCCTCCCGATTGCATCCACGCATCGGCCTTCCGTGCGTACTGGATCACTTCGCTGATGTCGGAGTCAAAGCCGAACAGGCGATAGGGAAGGCCGAGCGAATCACAGGTGTCGCGCAGTGCCGACATGCCACGAACAAGGTTTGGACCGCCGCGCCCAAGGACGACATACAGCGGGGTGGGACCGTGCTCGCTGAAGTGCTCGCGTAGCGCATCGGCCATCGCGCGCAGTGTTTCGTAGATATCGGTGTTGTTGGACTTGCCGCCAATGATGAACAGTACGTTGGACTGCTTCAGCCAATGCCGGAAGCAGATGCGCGCCACTTCCTTCATTTTCTCGTAGGGAGGATTGCCGCCGAAATCCGAAGAGATGATGGCTGCGTCGCCCAACATCTCCGTGACGAGCGAGTTGGCCCCGCCGCCGAACGTGGGCGCGAGGATCGTTCCCTTGTCATTGATCACATAGACATCGCTTTGACCCTGGTGCGTGCGAAGCTGGTTGATCTCCTGCTCGAAGTCTGAGTAGTCGGCAGCGAACAGGTGAGCAGGCAGGCCGAGGCGCGAGAAGCGCGGGTCGTCACGGTCGAACCCGCACTTGAAGTCGCAGGCCACGGGTGTGAGCCGACCGTTCTTGTCCTCGCGCATGCGGATCGGATTCAGTTCGAGCGTCGTCATGCCGAAGTTGTGAAAGAGCTCCCAGAGCTTCGGCAATTGCTGCACGAGCGGGGAAATGATTTCGCGCGGCGCGCCGATCTCGCTCAACGCATTCGCGACGACGAACGCCTTCAGGCCGGTCAATGCATCAAAGGGCACCATTGCGACGTGCTTTGGATCGACCTCTTCGATGTCCATGCCACCCGCGTGCGACAGCGTCATGGTGGGAGCGCGAAAGCGGGTGGAATCGGTGATCGAGAAGTAGACTTCATGTTTGGCCGGTACGCCTGCTTCGAACGTGACGCCGTTCGCCTTGGCCCTTACATGACCCACGACGTGCTCGGCGAAGTACAGCCGCTCTTTCTCGGCGAGCGCCGTCTTGAGATCTGTCGCGCGCCCGAGCAACCCGGCCTTGCCCTTCTTGCCCACGCCGCCCTTGAATACCGGCTTGATAAAAACCTGCCCGTGGCGGTCGATCAGCGACTTTATCTCCTCTTCGCTGGCGCTCGGCCCCAGCACTTCGCTAGCCGGGAATCCGACGAATTGCAATAGGCGCGCGCCGTGCAACATTCCGGTGATCTGCATATGAGTGTCTCCTGAAATTCAAGGCAATGACGAATGAAGCAGGTATTGAGTTCGCTTAGCTCGCTGCGGAAGGCGCGAAATGCTCATCTGCCGTGGACTCGCTTGAAAGCGGCGGCAGGATTCACAACGCGAGGTGGGTCATGCGAGATGGGCATCGGCTACCGTTGGCGGCACCCGTGACCGGGTTGCACTGGAATGCGGCGAAACGCTGTTCTGCGTTTCGCGCCTGTCTCCGATGCGTTCTCTGTCGACGCGTTTATGAACTTCTTGAGCATCGATATTTGCTCAAGACGCCCCGAACGAGAAGTGCAATTTTTTGAAGCATTGATGTTCAACGGTTATCAATATCGTCGAACGCCGTTACGTTGTGGCGACGAGCGCTGCTTTCATGGTGGGCCTCACGGCGATGGTCAGGATTGCGCAGGGAACTGGCCGAGCTGAAGGAACAGGCCGAACCAGTCCTCCATGTGCCACGTGGTGGTCACGCGCTTGAAATTTCGGCGCAAGCTCTAACCGGTCGACTTCGCAACTCAACCCAGTCGCACGCGGCCAGCTTTACCGTCGGCATCGTTGGGTGCAACTTTCTTGATGTCACTTCCGACCCAACGCTCTTCAGAAGATTTCAGATGCGATCGCATCGCCGCTTCTGCAGCAATAGGGTCTCCTGCTTGCAGTGCACGCAGAACATTTTCGTGCTCCTCAACCGCAGCCATCCATGTGGCCGTATTTTCGACGAGTTCGCTAATCCTCGCCCCGATCGGATCGCGCCTCGCGTCAAACAGATCGGCCACATACCGGCTCAACACCGTATTGCCGGCCGTTTCCGCGATGATCAGGTGGAATTGCCGGTCCGGTTCCACAGGAGATTTGCCGGCAGAGGCGAGGCGATGCATCGCATCCAGGCTGCGCCGCAACCGGTCCAGAGAGCCGGCCGTAAGCCGCGTGCTGGCGAGCACGACGAGGCTGCCTTCGATGACGGCCCGGGCCTGCATGATTTCCGTCGGACTTTCGCCTAATACAGCCAGTGACTCTTCACGTTCGTTTGCGGTTTCGAGCACATAGACGCCCGAACCCATGCGGGTCTCGACGCTGCCGCCGATTTCCAGTGCGATCAACGCCTCGCGCAGAGACGGGCGCGAAACACCCAGTTGCTGCGACAACTCGCGCTCCGGCGGCAGTCTCGACCCCGGCGGGAAATCCCCTCCGTGGATGAGGCCGCGAATCTGGTCGGCGACTAATTGGTAAAGCCGCTTTGGCTCGGTCTGTTTCATTTTGCTGCCGGAAGGATAAATGGCCCGGGTCGTCTGTCGACCAGCGATCAAAGTCTACCACGCAAGCCTGACAAGGTTTTCAGCGCATTTCACAGGAACAGTTCGGGTTTGCCCTTGGTAAGGCCGGAAGAAGTATCTTGCAAATTGGCTTGACCAAAATCGCCGTTTATTCTTTAATCTGCATCAGATTGGCCTGACCGACGGCAGCGCCTCTACACAAAAGAAGGAGACACGTGTGACAGATCTGAGCACTGACCTGGCCCCGCGCGTGGTGGACGGCTTCGCGTTAAAGGAACCCCCGGAGCTATTGAAACTGAGCGGACTGGGCAAGCGGTTTCCCGGTGTCGTTGCACTGGAGGACGTGCACTTCCAATTGCGCCGCGGCGAAGTGCACGCGATTTGTGGCGAAAACGGCGCTGGCAAGTCAACCCTGATGAAAATCGTCAGCGGGCAATACCAGCCGGATGCCGGCACGATCGTTTTTCGCGGCATGGAAAGGCGGTTCGCGTCCTCACTCGAGGCACAGGAAGCAGGCATTGCGATCATTCACCAGGAACTGAACCTGGTGCCCCACCTGTCGATTGCGGAAAACATCTACCTGGCACGCGAGCCCAAACGCGGGCCGTTCATCGATCGCGCACGACTGAATGGGAACGCCCAGCGCGCGCTCGCCCGCATTGGATTGTCGTTGCCGCCCACGAGGCTGGTGGGGACGCTGTCGATCGCCCAGCAACAGATGGTCGAAATCGCCAAGGCGCTCTCGCTCGACGCCCAGGTGCTGATCATGGACGAACCCACTTCGTCGCTCACGGAATCCGAAACCATGCACCTGTTCCGGATCATCAAGGAGTTGCGCGAGAGCGGGGTCGGCATTGTCTACATCTCTCATCGTCTCGATGAACTGAAGCAGATTGTCGACCGCGTGACGGTGCTGCGCGACGGACATCACATTTCAACCGACGATTTCGCGGCGACCAGCATGGATGAAATCGTTGCGCGAATGGTCGGCCGGGCGCCGAACGATGCGTACCCGCCGCGCCGCTCGGTTCCGACGCAGGACGTGCTGCTGCGCGTCGACAATCTGTCGCGCGCACCGGCATTTGGGCCGGTTTCGTTCGAACTGAGGCGAGGCGAGATTCTCGGCTTTGCCGGTTTGATGGGCGCAGGCCGGACCGAGGTGGCACGGGCGATTTTCGGCGCTGACCAACCGGACGGCGGCGAGATTCATATGGGGAGCGAGCGCCTCTCGATTCGCTCGCCTATCGATGCGATTCACCACGGTATCGCGTATCTGTCGGAAGACCGCAAGAGCGACGGTCTCGCGCTGAAGATGCCGGTCGCGACCAACATCACGCTGGCCAATATCGAGGCGGTGTCGGGTCGCGCCGGCTTCATTCGTTTCGCCGAAGAAGCGGCCATCGCACAGCGTTACGTCGAAACGCTCGGGATCCGCACGCCGACGGTCCATCAACTCACGCGCAACCTGTCCGGCGGCAATCAGCAGAAGGTTGTCATCGGCAAATGGCTGTTTCGCGAATCGAAGATTCTGTTTTTCGACGAGCCCACGCGCGGGATCGATGTCGGCGCGAAATACGCGATCTACACGCTGATGGACCAGCTCGCCGCGCAGGGCATCGGCGTTGTGCTGATCAGTTCGGAATTGCCTGAAATTCTCGGCATGTCCGATCGCGTCGCGGTATTCCACGAAGGCCAGATCGCCACGATCCTGGAGACGCGCCACACCAATCAGGAAGAAATCATGCACTTCGCATCGGGACGAAATCATGCTTGAAATAACATCCGAACAGACCACTACTGTCGACACCAGCGCGAAGCTCCGGCGTCGCGACCTGATTCAGAAATTTGCCGCGCTCGGCAGTCTGATCATGCTGGTGGCCGTCTTTTCATTGACCAGTTCCGCTTTCTTCTCGGTCGACAATGGCATGACAGTGGCCTTGCAGGTGACGTCGATCGCCTATCTCGGCGTGGCGGCAACCTGCGTGATCATTACGGGCGGAATCGACCTGTCCGTGGGTTCCGTACTCGCGCTGTCTGGTGTGGTCGCCGCGTTGCTCGTCAAGGCTGGCGTGCCGATCCCTCTCGGCATGCTCGGCGGCGTCGTGGTGGGCGGCCTGTGCGGATTCGTTAATGGCCTGTGCGTCACGCGTATGGGTCTGCCGCCTTTTATCGCCACGCTCGGCATGATGCTGGTCGCGCGTGGTCTCGCGCTTCAGATCACTGGCGCGCGCCCGGTTTCGGGACTCGGCGACGCGTTCGGCGAACTCGGAAATGGCGCATTGTTCCGCATCTCGCATATCGGAGCAGACGGGTTCCCCGATACGGTATTTCCGGGGATCCCGTATCCCGTGATCATCATGGTCGTGCTGGCGGTGGCCGTGTCGATCATGCTGACGCGCACCTCGCTTGGCCGCCACATCTACGCAGTCGGATCGAATGCCGAAGCTGCGCGACTCTCCGGCGTCAATGTCCGCCGCGTCACCTTGTTTACCTATGTGCTGTCCGGCGTGCTCGCCGGTCTGACGGGCTGCGTGCTGATGTCGCGCCTCGTCACGGCGCAACCAAACGAAGGCGTCATGTACGAACTCGATGCGATCGCCAGCGCCGTGATTGGCGGGACGTCCCTGATGGGCGGTGTAGGCACGATCTCCGGTACGGCCATCGGTGCGTTTGTGATCGGCGTGCTGCGCAATGGCCTGAACATGAACGGCGTATCGAGTTTCATCCAGCAAATCATCATCGGACTGGTCATTCTCGGCACGGTCTGGATCGACCAGGTCAGAAACCGACGATGAAGCACATCGAATGAAGCCATTCGAGAAGTCCAACAAAGCAGTGCAATCACCAACCCAAGGAGTGAGACATGAGGAAGACATATCTGGTATTGGCCGCCGCACTTTTGACCGCAGTGACGGCGCACGCGAATGCGGCGGGCGGAGAGATCGCCGTGATCGTCAAGACGGCCAACTCGAATTTTTGGCAGAACGTGCAAAAGGGTGCAACGGAGGGCATGAAAGGGCTGAACGGCTACACGATGACGTTTCAGGGGCCGGCGACCGAGTCAGCCGTGGCGGACGAGGTCAATATGGTCGAGAACGCGGTGAACCGGCATGTCGCGGCGATCGTGCTCGCGCCGTCCGATCCCGACGCGCTGATCCCGGCAATGAAGAAGGCCTGGGAGGCAAAAATTCCGGTCGTCCTGATCGATTCGCTCGTGTCCGATTCCGGCAAGCAGTATTACCAGTCGTTTCTCTCGACCGATAACGTCAAGGCCGGTGAGTTGTGCGCGAAAGCGATGATCGACCGTGTCGGACAGACGGGGAAAGTCGCTGTGATGTCGTACGTCGCCGGCGCGGGTTCCGAGATTGGCCGCGTGGGTGGGTTCCGGAAGTATCTCGCGCAGCACTCGAAGCTGCAGATTGTCGGACCGTTCTACTCGCAGTCGCAGATGGCAACCGCGCTCAATCAGACGACCGACGTGCTGTCGGCCAATCCGGATCTGAAGGGTATCTTCGGTGCAAATGAACCGACTGCTGTGGGGATGGGGCGCGCGTTGGCGCAGTCCGGGAAAGCCGGCAAGATCGTCGCGATCGGCTTTGACGGCAACCAGGACCTCCAGGGCTTCATCAAGGACGGAACCATCCAGGCCATCGCTGTCCAGGGCTCGTATCAGATGGGCTACAAGGGTGTCAAAACGGCGGTGGATGTCATCGAACACAAACCGGTTACGAAGCAACTGGATACCGGTGTCGTGATGGTCGAGAAGGACAACATCGATCAGCCCGCCGCGAAGAATGTCTTGTATTGAAGCGCGATGCGGACGACGCCAGACGGCGTTGTCCGCCCTTGAGTCCAGCGCTACTCAAGACGCGCTGTGAAGCGTTGAACATCCAGCAATGAATCCCTGGGAACGGAATTCCTGATGAAAGCAAGTGATCTGCGTGAGGTGTCGCGTGCCGGGGTGCAACTGAGCGCACTGGGTATGGGCTGTTCGCAACTTGGCGGCTTGTATAGCACGATGCCGCCGGAACAGGCGCGCGCGCTGATGGACGAAGCATGGTCGCTCGGTCTGCGCTATTTCGACACTGCGCCGTTCTACGGCTACACGCTTTCGGAACGCCGCGTGGGCAACGCGTTGTCAGCGCGGCCACGCGACGAGTTCGTGCTGAGTACGAAAGTCGGCAGGCTTCTTCGGCCGGATCCGACTGTTCAATGCGGCGACGACGGCTGGGCTGAGCCGCTTCCTTTCCGGCCGCACTACGACTACAGCTTCGACGGCGTCATGCGGTCTTTCGAAGACAGCCAGCAGCGTCTCGGTATTGCGCAGATCGATCTGCTGTATGTGCATGACATCGGTCGAATGACACATGGGGATGCAAACGTCGAATTCTGGAAACAGCTGACAGAAGGGGGCGGTTTCCGCGCGCTCGACACGCTGCGCAACGCAGGGGTGGTCAAAGCCATCGGCCTCGGCGTGAACGAGTGGCAGGTCGCGCATGAAGCCATGCAGGAATTACAGCTCGATGTGACGTTACTGGCGGGCCGCTATACCCTCCTCGAGCAGGATTGTCTCGCGCCGTTTCTCGACAATTGCGTACGGTATGGGAATTCGATCGTGGTCGGCGGTGTGTTCAATTCTGGCGTGCTGGCAGGTAACGGCAAGTTCAATTACGGGGACGCCCCCGCCGGTGTCGTGTCGCGCGTCAACCGGCTGGCTGAGGTTTGCCGCGAATTCGAGGTTCCGCTACCCGCCGCGGCACTGCAGTTTCCGCTTGCGCATCCTGCGGTTGTGTCGTGCGTGGTGGGCGCGCGCAGTGTCGAACAACTCCAGCAGAACGTCGCGTGGTTTGAGCAGGCGCTGCCAGCCGGATTGTGGCAGGAGCTGAAGTCGGACGGTCTGATCGCGGACACCGCACCTGTGCCCGAGGTGGTCGAGTGAGCCTGCGCATCGACGCACATCACCATTTCTGGCACCTCGCGACACATTTCGGCGACTACGCCGGTTGGCTTGCCGCCTGTGAAGATTACTGTGACCGGTATGCGGGCGATGAGGACAAAGACGCTGTATTCGGCGGCAACGCTTATCGCTTCTACCGGCTCGAAGAATAGGGAGAGTGTAGTGCAACGAATGGGAATGGTCATCGGTATCGATCCGCAGCACATCGACGAATACAAACGCTTGCATGCGCAGGTGTGGCCGACGGTGCTCGATCGCCTGAAACGCTCGAATGTCACCCGTTACTCGATTTTCCTGCGGGAGCCCGAGAACCTGTTGTTTGGTTACTGGGAATACGTCGGAACCGACTATGAAAGCGATATGGCCGAGATTGCGAGCGACCCGGAAACACAACGTTGGTGGAGCCTGTGCAGCCCGTGCCAGAAACCGTTGGTGAGTCGTGCGCCGTCGGAACACTGGGCACAGATGGAAGAGATCTTTTACCTCGAATAGCGTTGTCTCGACACGGCACTCGTTTGACCTCGCCATGAAGAAACAGATTAACCGGGCTCGCATCGAAACCGCACTATGGCTTCGCGGGTTCTGTAGCTGAAAAAGGAAACCTCATGCTCACTATTATTTGTGAAACTCCCGGCGTACTACGCGCTGAGACGCGCTCACGGCCACCGCGCGATCGCGGCGAAGTGTTGCTACGCGTGCGACGCGTCGGCGTATGCGGCACCGACCTGCACATCTTTACCGGCAATCAGCCATTTCTCGCCTATCCCCGCGTGATGGGACACGAACTGTCGGGCACGGTCGAAGAAGCCGACACGGATTCCGGCCTGGACGCCGGCGACCCGGTCTACGTGATGCCCTACCTGTCATGCGGTCAGTGCATTGCCTGCAGGAACGGAAAAACGAACTGCTGCGTGAACATTCAGGTACTGGGCGTGCATCGTGATGGCGCATTGACGGAGTATCTAAGTCTGCCGCGTCAGTTCGTTCACAAGGCTGAAGGAATCACGCTCGATCAGGCGGCAATGATCGAGTTTCTCGCCATTGGCGCGCACGCGGTTCGTCGCGCGGACGTTCAGGCGGGACAGCGCGTGCTGGTGGTCGGTGCAGGTCCGATCGGTATGGCCGCAATGATCTTTTCACGTCTGCGCGGGGCCACGGTGACGGCGCTCGATACACGGCTCGATCGTCTCAACTTCTGCGCTGAGAAAATTGAAGTGGCGGCTACTGTGCAAATCAGTGATACCGACGTCGACGAGCTGGCGAAACTCACCGACGGCGAATTCTTCGATGTGGTCTTCGATGCGACGGGTAATCCGGCTGCCATGGAGCGCGGCTTTGAGTTTATTGCGCACGGCGGGAAATACGTGTTGATTTCCGTGGTGAGAGACAAGATCACTTTCTCCGATCCGGAGTTCCACAAGCGCGAAGCCACCTTGATCGGAAGCCGCAATGCGACTGCGGAAGATTTCGAAACTGTGCTCAGGGCCATGCGCGCCGGTCAGGTGCCCGATGCGGCACTCAACACGCACCGGATGAAGCTTGCCGATGTTCCTGCCGAATTTTCGAAACTGCTCGAACCGTCCGCAGGTGTAGTGAAAGCCATCATCGAATGCTGACTCTGACGCATATCGGATATTTGCCATGAGCCAGCCAATTCTCCAGTTCGGCACTAGCCGCTTTCTTCAGGCGCATGTCGACCTGTTTGTTTCGGAAGCCATGACGCGGGGTGCCGCGCTCGGTGGCATTACAGTCGTGCAGACCACCAGCAGCGAGTCCAGTCAGAAGCGTATTGCAGCGCTGGCAGAGGGCGGGCGATATCCGGTACGGGTTCGAGGTATGCGTCACGGAGTGCTGGTGGACGAAATGCTGAGCGGCAACGCGGTGCGCGCAGCATGGCACGCCGAGTCTCATTGGGCACAAGTGCGAGACGCCGTGGCAGAGCACGTCGAAGTGATTGTTTCCAATACGGGAGACAGGGGATTCCGGCTTGATGACCGGGATACCGCGACGCTCGTGAATCATCCGGAGCGCGTGCCACAGAGCTTTCCGGCCAAGCTGCTGGTGTTGCTTCATGCCCGTTGGGAACGAAACCCTGATGCGCCGCTCTCCCTTTTTCCATGCGAACTCGTGGTCAATAACGGCGATACGTTGCGCGAACTTGTCGTGACTCTCGCGGTAAAATGGCGGCTGCCGGAGCCGTTCACTACCTACCTTCGAACGCGTTGCATATGGGCCAATTCGCTCGTCGACCGCATCGTTTCGCAGGCGATCGAACCGGTGGGCGCCGTTGCCGAACCGTATGCGCTCTGGGCGATTGAGCAGCAGCCGGGGCTGGTTCTACCCTGCACCCATGAAAACATCGTTTTGACTGACGATCTGCAGCACTTCGAGCGCCTGAAGTTGTTCCTGCTCAATCTCGGTCACAGCTATCTGGCGGAGCGGTGGCTAGAGGACCGCCGACCGGTTGACGAGACCGTATGTCAGGCAATGAACGACCCGATACTACGCGCCAGCCTGGAAACTGTCTGGGCGGAAGAAGTGCTCCCGACATTTGCGGTCCTCGGTCAGCGCGAGCAGGCTCTCGCCTATCTCGTCGAGTTACGCGAGCGCCTACTCAATCCGTTTCTTGAGCACCGGATAGCGGACATCGCGCAGAATCACAGAGAAAAATTGCAGCGGCGCTTTCTGCCGCTCGTGCAACTTGCCGACAAACTCGGCGTGAAGCCTGGACCGCTGCGAATACGAGCGATGCTGGAGCGCGTCGCATGTCGTTTGCCTTGACGTTCTTCACGTCCTGATAGACGTACGACGCGATTATCGACCGGTCCCGCGTTACATTTCCGACGTCGGCCCTCGTATGCCAGTGCTCGAACAGATCCGGGGCGATTTCTTGACAATGACCTCAAGGGCAATACCACGGCGCGCTTTTCAAAACCGATTCCCAGCGCAAATTCGGGAATAATCGGACGCCCAATAAAAAGCAAACGTTTGACTGACCATATTTAACAATTAAAACGCTTAACTTTGCTCTGGAATAGCCGATATATAGATTGGAATTATTTGGGTCCACGCATTAAGTTCCGCTGTACAATACGCGCCGCTCATCCTGAGCGCAAGGGTATCTCATGAGTTACACGCTCGTACCGCAGCGGCGGGGCCCTCGGTTGCCTTGGCTGAAAAACAAGACCTGGGCGCGGCTCTCCTGAAGAGGTCTCTAAAGGGCGAGTGTATCAACGGTGCCGCCTCACGATTTGGGAATTATTATGGCGGACGCAATGATGTAACGAATAATGGTTATCCTTATTCCGTAAGTAAAAATTACAGCAAATTGCCCGATGGTACGCGGTGCAGTCTGCAACAAACAATATGGCCAGTTCGACGGGGATGGCGTATGAGCAGTGCATCAGACATTTCGAATCTCTTCCAGATGTTGGGCGTGAGCCCGTCGCATTATCAAGAAATAGAAAGAATAGAGCAGGGGCAAGGTTCGCGTGGGCGTTGGTCCATGCAGACCACCTCGTCGCCAGGGGACACGACCCGGGACGACTCGGCTCGCGAGGCTGAAGCCGTTCTTCCCACCGATGTGACTGAAGTGGCACCCGCCGCGCCGCCGCAACTGATTGCGCCAGCCGTCCCCGCTGCCGTGTCCGGATCTCTTCCGGTATCGCAAGCCGCCCCCGAACAGCCGGTCCTTCAGTTCAATCCCGAACCTGTCACCGTTCCTCGACAGCCAGACTCTCTGAGCGCCGTGTTTGCGCGCCTGCGGGAACGGAGTGAGCCTCAAGAAGGTGTTCCGCAACGCCAGACGTCATGAACTTCGTCACAGTCTTTTCCGTCAATGACGGCCTGGTTAAAACCACGGTGGCCGCGAACCTGCGCGTCGTGCCGAACCGGCGCACGCGCTAGAAGACCTTTCCATGGCACAGATCGAACGTAGGCTGAGCAAGACGGAGCAGCGGCGGCAAACGCGCAACACGGACCAGAGTGACGATGCCGGAAGTTGGGACGACAAACTTCTGCAAGCGGGGACACCGCTATGGGCGTCGAACTGGCTGCGGCTGGCAGTGACGCTATTGGCCGCGCTGTTGTTCACTTCTGCCATGACGGTCAATCTGGCCGTGTCGAAGCAATGGACGTTTGGCATCCTTTGCATGGTCGTCGCGGTTCTGCTGAACCGCATTCGCGGCAGGATCATCACGGTGTCCCTGGTGGCATTGTCGGTGTTCATGTCCTTGCGCTACCTGTACTGGCGCGTGACGCAGACGCTGTCCTTTACCACCTCGCTCGACATGACCTTTGGCTGCCTTCTGCTGCTGGCCGAAGGGTACGCGGTGCTCATGCTGTTGTGCAGCTACTTTCAGACGCTCTGGCCTCTGCATCGCCGGCCTGCGCGATTGCCGGCCGATAGCTCGGCATGGCCGACGGTGGATGTGTACATTCCCACGTTCAATGAGCCGCTGCAGGTCGTGCGGCAGTCGGTGCTGGCCGCCACGCTGCTCGACTGGCCGGCCGACAAGCTGCGCGTGTATGTGCTGGACGACGGCCGTCGTGACGAATTCCGGCAATTCTGCGAGCAGGCTGGCGTGGATTATCTGACCCGGCCGGACAACGCGCATGCCAAAGCAGGCAATCTCAACGCGGCACTCTCCAGGACGAGCGGCGAGTACATCGCAGTGTTCGACTGCGATCACGTCACCACGCGCTCGTTCCTGCAGGTCTGCATGGGTTGGTTCCTGAAAGATCCGAAGATGGCCATGGTGCAGACGCCGCACGTCTTCTACTCGCCCGATCCGTTCGAGCGCAACCTTGAAACCTTCCGCAAGGTGCCCAACGAGGGTGACCTGTTTTACGGCGTGCTGCAAAACGGCAACGACTTGTGGAATGCCGCTTTTTTCTGCGGTTCCTGCGCGGTGCTGCGGCGTTCGGCGCTGGAGGATGTAGGCGGCGTGGCGACGGAAAGTGTCACGGAAGATGCGCTCACCGCGCTCAAGATGAGCACGAGGGGCTACAACACGGCCTATCTCGCCATCCCTCAGGCAGCGGGTCTCGCCACCGAGAGTCTGGGGCGTCACGTCGGTCAGCGCATACGCTGGGCACGAGGCATGGCGGAAATATTCCGTCGCTTCAACCCGCTGTTGATCGCAGGGCTAACACTGCCACAGCGTCTGTGTTACCTCAGCGCGATGATGCACTTTTTCTTCGGCTTGCCGCGCATCGTGTTTCTGATCACACCGATGGCGTATCTGTTCTTTGGCGCGCACGTCTTTCATGCTTCCGCGCTGATGGTGCTGGCCTATGTCGTGCCGCACCTCGTCATTTCGAGCCTCGGCGCCTCGCGCATTCAAGGGCGTTTCCGACATTCGTTCTGGAGCGAAGTCTACGAAACGGTACTGGCCTGGTACGTGATTCTGCCCGCGTTGCAAGCCGTACTCTTTCCAGGCAGCAAAGGCTTCAACGTGACGTCCAAGGGCGGGGTGATCCGTCAGTCCTTCCTGGACTGGGCGATGGCCCGGCCCTACATCGTTCTGCTGCTCATCAATCTGACCGGATTCATGGTGGGTGTCGCAGGTCTGATCCGCAGTCCGGGCTGGCCCGAAGCGACGAGCATTCTGTTCAACCTGGTATGGGTAACCTACAACATCATGAACCTCAGCGCGGCCGCGGGCGTAGCGAGCGAATCGCGACAGTTGCGTCTCGCTCCGCGGGTCCAGATCGAACTGCCGGCCGCCGTGATTCACGCCGACGGAACTCGCATCGACTGTCAGACCAGCGACTATTCGCACGGTGGTCTGGGGCTGGTGCTGCCTGAGGGCGCACCGTTGCCGGAGCACGGCGATCGCATCACGGTGGCGGTGTTGCGCGACGACTACGAGGACGTTTTCCCAGCCGAAGTGCAGGTGTGCCGCGGACGCACCATCGGCGTGAGTTTTCCGACCCTGACGATCGCTCAGGAGCGCGCCTGGATAGGGGCGACGTTTTCGCGCGCCGACAGCTGGATCGCCTCATGGGGCAGCTATCGTCCCGACAGGCCGCTGCGAAGCCTGTTCGAGGTGCTCGGTATCGGCATGCGCGGCTTCGGGGAGTTGTTCCGGCATCTGTTCCTGGGTGGGCGTGAGCGCCTTGGCCGTTCGTCCGCAGACCCGGCAAGCGACTTGGGAACAAAGCAATCGTGAGTGTCGGCTACCTGTCGCTTTTGCGCTCCTTGACGAGCGCGCGCCGGTTGGGCGCGGTGTTGTGTTCGGTCCTGTTGCTCGGAGCGGGCGACGTGCTGGCCGCGTCGGCTGTCCCGGTCGATGCCGTGCGGCAAGGCCCGCACCCGGAACTCAGCGCGGCGGCGCCGGCCGACGCGTATACCTACCGGATCCCGCTGCTGCGGCAAAACGCGGAGCAGGGATTGACCTTGCTCGGCGAGGATGCCTATGCGGGCATGGACTTCGGTTTGCGCCGCGACGAGCGCGTGGTCAGCGCGCGGCTCGTGCTGGACTACAGTTACTCGTCCACATTGCTGCCTACGCTCTCGCATCTCAAGGTGTTGCTCAACAGCGTCGTGGGGGCGACCGTAGCGTTGCCCGAACCGGCGCCGCGGACGCCGGCGCATATCAGTGTGGATCTGCCGGTGTCGCTGCTGTCCGGGTTCAACCAGCTCACCCTCGAGTTGATCGCGCATAGCAAGGCGAGCGATCAGGGCAACAATCCGCTGAGTTCCGACCTGTGGCTGAAGCCCGGGCCGGACAGTGCGCTGGAACTGACCGTGGTTCCGGCGACCCTGTCCAGTGACCTGTCGCAACTGCCCGCGCCGTTCCTCGACGTGCGCGATGTGCGCAGGGTGGACCTGCCCGTCGTGCTGCCGCGAGCGCCTCGCGCGCAGCGCCTCGAATCGGCCGGTATCGTGACCTCGTGGCTGGGTGCGCAGGCGGGCTATCGCGGTGCGCACTTCTCCGCGAGCCTGGGTGCGATACCCGCGCATGGACATGCAGTGGTGCTCGCGCTGCCGGGCGAGGTGCCGGGCTTGACCCTGCCTGCGGTGGAAGGGCCGATGCTGGCCATCGTGCCCAACCCCAATGACGCTAACGGCAAGCTGCTGCTGGTCATGGGCCGCAACGACGCGCAGATCCGCGAGGCCGCGACCGCGCTGGTGCTTGGCGCGAAGACGCTGTCGGGCTCCCGGGTCAAGATCGACGCCCCGGTTTCCGTTGTGCCGCGCAAGCCTTATGACGCACCCAACTGGCTGCCGGGTGACCGCCCGGTGCAGTTGGGCGAGATGCTATCGGCGGACCGCTTGACGGTGCAGGGCTTTCGCCCTGGGGCGATCAATGTGGACCTGCGTCTGCCGCCGGGTCTGTTCGGTTTTGACAACAGCGGCGCGGTGCTGAACCTGCATTACCGTTATACGGCCCGTCCGGAGTCAACGCGCTCGGAACTCGGTGTGCTGGCCGGCAACACGCCCCTGCAGACCTTGCCGCTGACAGGCGACGCGTCGGACGGTTATGCGGTGATACGCGTTCCGACCTATCTGCTGCCGTCGTTGACGACGCTGCAATTCGACTATCGCTACGAGTCCGTGGCGCCGCAAGACCACGTCGAGGATGTGCCCGGCGGCCCGCTCCTGAGCGCCATCGATCCGACTTCGACGATCGACATTTCCCAACTGCCGCGCTACGCAGCCATGCCGGATCTGCGCGCCTTCGCAGACGCAGGCTTTCCGTTCACGCGGATGGCCGATCTGTCCGGGACGGCGGTGATCCTGCCCGCACAGCCGGTCGCTGGCGACTATTCCGCTTACCTGACGCTGATGGGCAGCATGGGTCAAACCACGGGTTATCCGGTGCTGGGCGTGACGGTGGGCGATCCAGCGCAGGTTGACGCGCTGCGTCGCAAGGACCTGCTCGTGCTGGCGTCGGGCGATAACCAGCCCTTGCTCAAAGCATGGCGTGATGATCTGCCGCGCGGCTTCTTCGCTCCGGTTGCTTCATCGGACCGCTGGATCGCCGCGTGGTGGGAAAAGCTGACGGGTGGGCATGCGCAGGCTGAACGCGAGGCCGCCATCGCCGCACTGTATAGCAGCGACGACCATGACGGCATGTTGGCGGGACTCGAGTCGCCGCTGGCTCGCGGCCGCAGCGCGGTGGTCGTATCGGGCAATACGCCGGACGGTCTCGACGCTGTCGTGGACGTGCTGCAAGCCAACCGCTACCTCGTTAGCAAGCGTCCGGACCACAAGATCAGCGGCAGCCTCGTGGTCGTGCATGACGGCACGCTCACCACGCTGAGCAACGATCAAAGCTATTTCATCGGGTCCTTGCCGCCTGGGCTCGCGCTCGAATGGTTCTTCGCGAGCCACATCCTGCTGCTGCTCGTGGCGACGCTCGCCAGCGTCGTGCTCATAGGTTTGCTCGGCGGCGTGTTTCTGCACCGGCGTGCCCTGAATCGATTAGACCTGGATATTCCCCAGACATCGCAACGTGAAGAAGGACGAAGAGGTTCTCATGTTTAGAAGACGGCCTGACATCTCCCGGGCACGCCTTGCGCGTTGCATGACTGCGCAACCAGTATGGCCGGCACTGTTGCTCGGTTGTGTGTTTGTCACATCGACGGTAACCCAGGCCGCGCAACCAGCGGCGGCTGCCGCCGCTGCGCGGCAGGACGCGCCGGCTTCGGCCGGCGGCGCGGCCAACCCGTCCGCGCGGCCGGCAACGGGAGATAGCAACGCGGCGCCGCTGCAGTCCGCGCCGGACGCCGGAGCCGCTACCGCGGCTTCTTCGACGGTGACCTATTCGCTGCAGCAACTCGGCGCGCAATACGCGCTCAACCTGCGCGGCGTCGACGGCAGCAATACGCTGCCGGTCGGCGTGCGCGACGATCGGGTCGTCACAGGTGCGCGACTGAACCTGCGCTATGCCTATTCGCCGGCGCTGCTGCCCGATCTGTCGCACATCAATGTGCTGGTCAACGATCAGGTGGCGGCGTCGATCGACGTGCCCAAAAACACCTCCGGCACCAACCTGCAGCGCACTATCACGCTGCCGCCGTATCTGTTCACCGCGAACAGCAAGCTGCGTCTGCAACTGATCGGCCACTACACCAACCAGTGCGAAGACCCGCTGCATTCGAGCCTGTGGGCCAACATCAGCAACGACAGTACGCTGAGCATCGACACCCAGCCGCTGGCGCAGGCCAGCGATCTGGCTCGCCTGCCGCGACCCTTCTTCGACGAGCACGATATTCGCCGGTTGAACCTGCCGTTCGTGTTCACCGGCAATCCTGATACGGCGGCGCTGGAAGCGGCCGGCGCCGTGTCGTCGTGGTTCGGCGCATTGGCGACCTATCGCGGCGCGCAATTCCCGGTATCGATCTCTACCGTGCCTGCCAGGGGCAACGCGGTCGTCATCGTCGACAGCGCGGCGCAAGCGAGCCTGGCGGGCTCGCCGCTGCAAGGTCCGACTCTCGCCGTCGTGACCAACCCCAACGATCCCAACGGCAAGCTGTTGCTGGTGATGGGCCGTGACGGCAAGGAACTCAAGCAGGCCGCCGACGCGCTGGTCACGGGCAGCCAGACGCTGTCGGGTTCGAGCGCGCTGATCACGCGGTTCGCCGACCTCGCGCCGCGCAAGCCGTACGATGCGCCGCGCTGGCTGCGCACCGACCGTCCGACGTTGTTGGGCGAACTCGTCGACGCCAAACAATTGCAGGTGTCGGGCTACAGCCCCGATCTGATCCGCATCAATATGCGCGTGCCGCCCGACCTGTTCGGCTGGCACGCGCCCAACGTGCCGATCGACCTGCATTACCGCTATACGCCGCAGCCTTATATGGTCAATTCGTCGCTGCTGTTCAGCGTCAGTGACCAGTTCATGAAGTCGATTCCGCTGCTCTCGCTCGAACGGCTCGAGGGCGGCAGCAAGCTGCGGGGTGAAGTTTTGCCCGACAGCAGCCTGCCGCGCCAGGCGAAACTGGAAGTGCCGCTGGAGGCGCTGTTGCAGCCGAATACCCAGTTGCAGTTCCGCTACATGTACGACTACATCAAGCAGGGCGAGTGCCGGGACATCATCATCGACAACGTGCGCGGCGCGGTCGATCCCGAATCGACGATCGATCTGTCGCAGTATCCGCACTACATCGCCATGCCGAACCTGGCCTCGTTCGCCCAGGCGGGCTTCCCGTTCACGCGCATGGCCGACCTGTCCGGAACGGACGTCGTATTGGGCCCCAACGCGGGCACACCGGAATACAGCACGTATCTGGCGGTGATGGGCCGCATGGGCGATTCGACCGGCTATCCGGCACGCGGCGTCACCGTGCTGCGCGGTCAGCGCATCGACGCGATGCCGTCCGACAAGGATCTGCTCGTGATCGCCTCGGGTGCGGATCAAGCCTGGCTCAAGGACTGGGCGCGGACCATGCCCGCGGCGTATGACCACAGCGCGCAGTTCGCCGTATCGGATCTGCCGGGTCGCGTGCTCGGCTGGTTCCATGCCAACCCGCGCCTCGACGCCGAACCCCGCCGCCTGTCGGTGGCCTGGTCGGGGCCGGGCGTGAGCGCCGTGCTCGCAGGCTTCGAATCGCCGAAGCAACCGGGCCGCAGCGTGGTCATGCTGGCCAGCAATCAGCCCGACGGCCTGAAGGATGCGGTCTCCGCGTTGCTGGATGCGCCGAATTCGGGCAAGCAGCCCATCCAGGGAAGCCTCGTGTCCATCCGCGGCACGCAAGTCGATTCGCTCGTGAGCGAGCATACCTACTACGTCGGGCATCTCGGCATCTGGCGCGGCCTCGACTGGTGGCTGGCTTCATTCGGCCTGTCGCTCGCGTGGGTGCTGAAGGCGCTGGGCATCATCGCGCTCGTGCTGATCGCGGTTGGTCTGTTTTCGTTCTTGCGGCGCCGCCAGGCCCGGCGCGACGCTGAAGCCCGTGAGCGGCTGCTGGCATCGCGGCAGCAACAATCATAATCAAGGAAAGTCATGGTAGTCAGACGCAGCCGCAACCGGGCCTGGATTCTCGGACTGATGGTCGCATCGATCGGCCACCCGGGCTGGGCGCAGGATGCTACGTCCAACATGCTGCTGGAACAGGGCCGCTACTGGCAAACGCATGACAAGCCCGATCTGGCCGCGCAGTCCTGGTCGAAACTGCTGCTGAGCGACCCGAAGCAGCCCGAGGCGCTGTATGGGATGGGCACGATCGCCGTCGGCAAGCAGCAGTTCGCGGCGGCGAACGGGTATCTGGCCAGACTTCGTGCGGCCGCGCCGGGCAGCCGCTTCGTGCCGCTGCTCGAGCAGAGCTTGCGCCTCGCGGTCGAACCGGGTAAGTCCACGTTCGCCAAGGCGCGCCAGATGGCGCAAGACGCCGTCAACCAGAAGGATCAGGCCGCGTTGTTGGCGGCCATCGCCGAATATAACAAGGCCTTGGGCGGTAAAGCGCCGCAGGGCAGTGTGGCGCGAGAGTATTACAGCTATCTCGGCTATACGGATGGCGGTGTGGATCAGGCCATCCAGGGCCTCGAGCGCCTGAATGCCGAGACGCCGAATGATCCGAACACCATGTTGCCACTGGCCCAGCATATGGTGCGCGACGAACAGGATCGCGCGGCGGGTGTCGCCCTTCTGGAAAAGCTTGCCGCTCGTCCGGACATCGGCGGCGAAGCGACGGAAGTCTGGCGCTCCGTGCTGACTTGGGTCACGCCCACGCCGAAAAACAGATCGTGGTTTGAAGACTATCTGAAGCTGCATCCGGACGACGACGAAATACGCCATCAGATGCTGGCGCCGCATCCGCTCGCACCGGCCGGTCCGGTCGTGGATGCACGACTGACACGCGGTTTTGCCGCGTTCAAGTCAGGCGACATCACCACGGCAGAGCAGTCCTTTTCCGCTGTGCTGCGTGACAAACCCGACAGCACGGATGCGCTGGGGGGACTGGGCCTCGTGCGCATGCAGCAAGGCGACCTGGCGCAGGCGCAGACGCTGCTGTCGCGGGCGGTGTCGCGTCCGGGCGCGGGCGCGAACTGGGCCAAGGCCCTCAATTCCGCGCGCTACTGGCTGCTGGTGAACCAGGCCGAGGGCGCGCAAAACGTGGGCGACTTCGCCGCCGCGCGACGCGCACTCGATCAGGCGCTGCGGCTGGATCCAGCCGAGCCGGGCGGGCGCAATGCGTCGGCCCGGTTGGATGCGGCGCAGGGCGATCTGACGCGCGCTGAAAAGGGCTATCGCGGCGTGCTGGCGACAAGCCCCGATAACCGCGAGGCGGCGAGCGGCCTCATCGATATCCTGGCGCAGACGGGACGCGCCGATGAGGCCCAGAAGTTGATCGACGGCATGTCACCCGAACAGAAGGCCGGCATCGGCGGGCTCGATCGGCTGCGCGCCGCCGTCGCCGCCGCTCGGGCCGATGCCGCCGCGCAGCGTGGCGATCTGAGCGCGGCCCGGCACATTCTGGAAGACGCCCAGCGCAGTGCGCCCGACAACCCGTGGATTCGCCTGGAGCTGGCGCGCTACGATCTCAAACAGGGTCATGCCGACGAAGCGAAGCAACTCGTCGACGGCCTGCTCGTCACGAACCCGGACAATCCCGAAGCGCTCTATGCGAGCGCGCTGCTGGCCATGCAGATGGGCGACTGGACGCGCGCGCAGGACACGATGACGCGCATCTCCACCGCCTCGCGCACGCCGAACATGATTGCGACGGCGCAGCAGATCGATTTTCAGGTGGTCGTGGCGCAAGCCTCGCAAACGGCGCTCGAAGGCAATCTGGAGGATGCGCGCAGTATGCTGGCGCGGCTCGAACCCGCGGCGGGTCAAGACCCGGCCAAGGTGGGCGCGTTGGCGCAGGCGTATGTCGACGCGGGCAACACGCCGCGCGCCATGAGCCTGATGCACGGACTGATGCTTAACGGTCTGAAGGGCAGCGGCCCGGATGTGCAACTGGCTTATCTGGGCCTGTTGCTCAAGACCGGCCAGTATGTCCAGGCCGGGCTCGCGATGCGCGAGTTGCACGGCCAGACGCTGACCGCGGACCAGCGCCGGCAACTGGACGAACTGAACTACCTCTACACCGTGCGACTGGCTGACCAGCAACGTCAGCAAGGTGACCTCGCGCAGGCCTACGACACGCTGGCGCCGATCCTCGCGAAGCGGCCCAACGACAGCCTCGCCACGGCCGCGCTCGCGCGCATGTACGCCGCCGATGACAAGTATGACCAGGCACTGTCGCTTTACCAGAAGGCGCTCGTCAACGACCCCAACAATCCGGGTTTGCAACTGGGCGTCGCGATGGCGGCAGTGCAGGCCGGCAAGAACAGCGTTGCCGATGCGGCATTGAAGGAGGCCGTTGCGAAGGCGCCCAACGATCCCGACGTGCTGGCCGGCGCCGCGCGCATTTACGTCATGCAGGGCAAGACCCGCGAAGCGCAGTCGCTGCTGGAATCCGCCATTGCCGCCAAGGAAAAGCGGCTCGGCGTGCAGGCGCAAGACGTCCACGTGGCGGGCAATCCCTTCGTCCACCACGACGACGCTCACCGTCGTCAGGTCCACCACAGTCGCCTGCCCGCTGCCGAAACGTTCGCCCCGCAACCCGCGGCGCCGGATTGCGTGCTGGCGAACCAGAAGCCTGGTTTCGGGCCCGCTGCTGCTCCGGCTGCTACCGCGGCGAGCGCGACTGCCTCGACCGTGACATCCACGGCTGTGCGCGAGCGCTCGTCCTCTGGTCCATCCGCTCTGCCAACCGTGGCGGGCACGCCGGTCGGCGGCCTGGCGCCGCAAGACACGGTCGCGGTGAGCGAGCCTCAGGACGGTTCGCCGTCGCTCGAGGAAATGCGTAATGAACTCAGCGACCTCCGGGCGCAGCGTTCACCGGAAGTCAGGGGTGGGCTGTTCGTCTCGTCGAACAACGCAGCACCCGGTACGGGTCAGTTGACGAGCGTGCAGCAAGCTCTGGAAGGGGTGCTGCCGGTCGACAACGGCAAGCTTTCCATTCGCGTGACGCCGGTCGAACTCGAGGGCGGCACGTTGGGTACCGACGTCTTCAGCGCCAGTCAGTTCGGCGGCGGCCCGGCTGCCACCCGGGCGCAGCAGGCCGGCAAGGTCGCCGCACCGGGCAAACAGACCGCCTACGGCGTCGGTCTGGGTCTCGGCTACGAGACCGGGAACTGGGTGGCCGACATCGGCACCACGCCTTTGGGTTTCAAGTACACCAATGTCGTTGGCGGCGTGATGTTCAGGAACTCCATCGATGCCGGGCAGGGCAGTTGGTTCAACGTGGGCGTATCGCGCCGCGCCGTGACGGACAGCATCACGTCTTTTGCCGGCTCGACCGATTCGCGATCCGGCTTGAGCTGGGGTGGCGTGACTGCCACCGGCGTGCATGGTGCGATCGGCCTCGACAATCAGGACTACGGCGTCTACGGCTACGGTTCCGCGAAATACCTGGACGGTCATAACGTCCAGTCCAACGTCGGCGCCGAGGTCGGCGCCGGGACGTACTGGTACCTGCTGCGCACGGAAAACAGCATGCTGAGCGCGGGCGTGAACCTGAGCGGCATGATCTACGACCACAACGAAAACAACTTCACCTACGGCAACGGCGGCTACTTCAGCCCGCAGCGGTTCTATGCGTTCAACCTGCCGCTCACGTGGGCGCAGCGTTCGGAGCGCTGGACGTACAAGCTGCAAGGGGCCGTCGGTGTGCAGTACTACCACCAGGCCGGCTCGGCGTATTTCCCGACCGACAGCGGGTTGCAGGCCGCAGCAGTCTCAGCGGCTTCGACCATTGGCCTCGCCGACGGCGCGATCCATCCCGACCAGTCCTCGACCGGCTTCGGCTACAACCTGCTGGCCACGGCCGAATACCGCTTCACCAATCATCTGACTGGCGGAGCCTCGGTGGGCGCCAACAACGCGTCCAGCTACCGGCAGTGGGCGGCGGGCCTGTATCTGCGCTATACCCTTGCGCCACAGACGAAGGCGCTGGATATGCCGGTCCTCCCTTACCAGTCGCATTACAGCGATCAGTAGCCCGCCATACTGATCGATCGGACATTGATTATTTTTCAGGAGTCGAAGAGTCATGCTTGCTTCCGTACTTGCTGGTCTCAGCATTCTCATAGTCGGCGATAGCCATCTGAGCGAACCCGGTTATCTCATCGATACGTTGCAGGATCAGTTGATCGCCGCTGGCGCGCAGGTGCATACCTACGGCGTCTGCGGCAGTATTCCCGGCGATTGGGTGAAGTCCGTGCCCGGCACATGCGGTGGCGCCGAGCGTAACGGCAAGGCGCCCCTGGTCATCGACCACAACGCGAAGACCCAACCCGTCGATCAATTGATCGCCGCGAACAAGGCCAGGCTCGTCATCATCGTCCAGGGCGACACGATCGGCGGATACGCCAAGGACGATTTCCCGAAGGCCTGGGCCTGGCAGCAGGTCACGGCGCTGACGCAAGACCTGGCCGCCAACAAGACGGCTTGCGTCTGGGTAGGGCCGGTTTGGGGCACCGAGGGCGGCAAGTATCAGAAGAGCTTCGCCCGTGTGAAGCAACTGTCGTCTTTCCTCGCCGCCAATGTCGCGCCGTGTCAGTACATCGACTCGCTCACGTTTTCCAGGCCGGGCGAATGGGCGACGGTCGATGGTCAGCATTTGACGACGACCGGCTACAAGTACTGGGGCACGGACATCATGAAGGCACTGGTCAAGCTGCCTGTCGTTCCGCAGAAATGACGCGCCGGTCTTCGAGCTGCGCCTGCCCAGGTTTCCCGTTTGAGAAAAGAATGAAAAATTTCCTCTCCTCCCTGTTGTTGTCCAGCTTCGCTCTGTCCGGTCTCGGTTTGACCGTGCAGCCGGCCATGGCCGCAGAAATTCCGCTATACCCGACCGGTCCCGCGGAGGACTCGTCGTTCGTGCGTTTTGTCGATGGCGGTTCGGGTCCGGTCGACGTGAGCGCGGCGGGGTCGAAAGCGCGTCTGACGCTCGACGCCGCGAACCCGGCCACTCACTTCCTTCCGATCGCCGCCGGCAAACCGGTGGCCGGCACACTGAGAGCCGGTAGTGCGCACCAGGACGTATCGGCGACGGTGCAGCCTGGCGAGTTCGTCAGCATCGTTGCGCTCGATGGCGCGGATAAAGCGGGTGGCCTGCATACGGTGACGGTCCGCGAAAAACCCGACGACTTCAATGCGCTCAAAGCTTCGGTGGCTTTCTACAACCTCGACGCTGGCTGCGCGACACCCGCGCTGAAAGTGCCGGGTCGCGACATCGTGCTGCTCGACGGCGTGGCTGTGGGACAAGCCAGGCGGCGCCAGGTCAACCCGGTCGCCCTCTCGGTGCAGTTGGTCTGCGGCGGCCAGCCTGTGGGGCGGCCGCTCAGCCTCGGTACGCTCGCGGCGGGGCAGCGTTATACGGTGTTGCTCGTGCCGGGCGGGGCGCATTCGCGCATCTTCATGGCGAACGACGCGGTGAGCCACTGATCTCATTTGCGCCTGCTCCTTGAAAGCGACGCCGCTCATCGCCGATTTCCGGCTGTTCCCCGTTTTTCATCTGGTTACGACGGGCAGAGCGGGGTTCGGTGTGTTTCGCGATGGCGCGTCGGTCCAGATATCTTTTTCGATTGAGAACGATGCATGGTTTTCGCGTCCCTCGAATTCCTGACGCTGTTTCTGCCGGCCTTTCTGGCGATCTACGTCGCGTTGCCCGCGCGTTGGCGCAATGGCGTGCTGCTGTTTTGCAGCTGGCTTTTCTACGGCTGGTGGAGCCCGGTCTTTCTGCTGCTGTTCATCGCGCTGACCTTCTGGGGCTGGTTCGGCGGCATGGTCATAGACAGGGCGCCGAACCAGCGTGCACGCGGTGGCTGGCTGGCCGTGTTCATCGTCGTCAACGTCCTGATATTGGGCTGGTACAAGTACGCCAACATCGTGGTCGATAGTCTCGACAGTGTGCTGGGGGCAGGCCATGCAGGGTCCATCCCCTGGCGACACGTCGTGCTGCCCATCGGGCTTTCGTTCATCGTGCTGCAATCCATCTCCTATCTGATCGACGTGCAGCGCGGCACGGTGGCGGCCGATCGCAGCATGATCCGTTACGGCGCCTATCAGGGGATGTTCGTGCATCTGATCGCGGGGCCGATCATTCGCTATGCGTGGGTGAGGCGCGAGCTGGTGTCGCGCGAGGTCGACTGGGACGGTTTTGCAGCCGGCGCAAGGCGGCTCATGGTGGGCATGAGCATGAAGGTGCTGGTGGCCGACACACTCTCGCCGATGGTCGACGCGATCTTCTCGTTGCACGCGCCCACGCTGGCCGACGCCTGGCTGGGCTGCGGTTTCTACACGCTGCAGTTGTTCTTCGATTTCGCGGGCTACAGCGCCATGGCCATCGGCTTGGGGCAGATGCTGGGCTTTCGCTTTCCCGAGAACTTCAACCATCCGTACCTTGCCAGCAGCATTCAGGATTTCTGGCGCCGTTGGCACCTGTCGTTGTCGAGCTGGATACGCGATTACCTGTACATCCCGCTAGGCGGCAACCGCCACGGTGAGTGGCAAGCCTGCCGGAATCTGTTGCTGACCATGGCGATCGCCGGCCTGTGGCACGGCGGCGATAGCTGGAACTTCCTGCTGTGGGGCCTCGCTCATGGCATCGCCCTGATGGTCGCGCGCCTCTGGCGCCGGTTCGATTTGCCGACCATGCCGTCCTGGTTATCGCACGTGCTGACGCTGGTTTTCGTCATGCTCGCGTGGACACTGTTTCGCGCGGCGGGTTTCCATGCTGCGCTCGCCATGTATCGCGGCCAGTTCGGTTTGAATGGCATCGGCCTGAGCGACGCGACGCTCGTGCTGCTGCGGCCCGTGCACGCTCTGGCTGCCGGGTTGGGCATCGTGTGCGTGCTGCTGCCGTTCTGGCAACAGCGTTGGGATCGCCTTCCCGACACGGCGCTGCGGCAGCTATGGCAGGCGGGGTGGCCGCTAGGGGGGTTTCTGTTGTCGTTCGGTCTGATCGTCGCGCGCGGCGCGGTGCCTTTCCTCTACTTCCAGTTCTGACGCCATGGAAGATCCCAAGCCGCTACCTCAATTACCCGCCTCGCGCGCCAGCAAGATCGCTGCCGTCATCCTGATGGTCTTCCTGTTCGCGGGCCTGCTTTCCAATCTCAGGTTCGCGTCGACGACCGAATCGGTGTTGCCTCATGCCGTGACCCGGGCCGGCATTCTGGACGGTGCGGTATCGAAGGAACTCGCCAATCGCATGGCCGATACGCCGATCGCCGCCGACGCGGCGCGCGCGCAGCGCGCGCTGGGCTGGCTGACGCTGCACGATCTGGGGCCGCGCGTGCGGCAGGGCTGCCCGGGCTGGTTGTTCCTGCGCGACGAACTCAGCGTGTATGCCGATAGCGACAGTCATCTCGCCACGCGCGCGGACACGGTGGCCGCCGTGCAGCGCGAGCTGGCGAGGCACGGTATCGCGTTGCTGGTCGTCGTGGTGCCCGACAAGTCGCGTATCGAGCCGCAACATCTGTGCAGTCTGTATCGTCCGGTTTCGTTGGGTGCGCGTCTTGCTGAGTGGACCTCGCGTCTGACCGCTGACGGCGTGCAGGTGCTGGATCTAAGTGCGGCGCTGCGTGGCGCGCCGGGCGGCGCTTTTTTTCGGACTGACACGCACTGGACCGAGGACGGCGCGGGTGCCGCGGCTCAGGCCGTGGCGCAGCGCATCCGTGCGATGGGGGTTCCGCTGGGTTCGAGTAAGCCCGACTATCGCGTCACAGACAAGCCTCCCGGCCGGCGGCCCGGCGATCTTGTGCGTCTGGCCGGACTGGATGATTTGCCGCCGTCCTGGCAGCCGAGGCCCGAGATTGCGGCCAGCCGTGACTACATTCCTCAGGCTCAGGCGGCCGCGTCAGCCGACGATCTGTTCGGCGATGCCGATCTGCCTGGCATCGTCGTGATCGGCACTTCTTATTCGACGACGTCCGATTTCGTGCCTCAGCTCGCTTTGGCACTCGGAACAGGTGTGGGTAATTTCGCACGCGAGGGCGGCAAGTTCGGCGGCTCGGCGCGCGCCTATTTCGCGAGTCCGGCTTATGCTCAGACACCGCCCAGGCTCGTCGTTTGGGAATTGGACGAACGGGATCTGCAGTCGCCGCTCGAAGCGGAAGATACGGTCGTCGTGCCGAAATCCAGCGCCATAGACTCACGGACTCCGCATGTCGAAGCCAGGACACTTTAACTGCCATAGCTTGATGGCGATGATGCTAGGGGCGGGCGCGCTGCTCTACGCCGATCTGCCCATGGCTGCGCCGCCGCCGGTGATCATTACGGTGGATGCCGCGGCCAACCGGCATCCAATCAGCCCGCTCATCTATGGCTTGAACTTCGGGACGGCGGAAATCCTGCGGGATCTGCGCGTGCCGATCAACCGCTCGGGTGGCAACACCGCTTCGGCTTACAACTGGCGGATAGACGCTCACAACACGGGCCAGGACTGGTTTTTCGAAAGCCTGCCGACCGATCCAAAAGACATCTACCAATATAACGACCGTTTCGCGGCGCTTACCCGTGACGGACACGCTTTACCGATGCTGACCATCCCGATGATCGGCAGGGTAGCGCGACTCGATAAGGACGGTAAGCCGCTCGTCAGTTTTTCGGTCAACAGGTACGGCAAGCAGCAGAGTGTCGACGCTCACGGTTTGTCTGACGCGGGCAACGGCATCGCACCCGACGGCACCCCTATCAGGAACGACCCGGACGATGCTTCGTTGCTGGACGATCCGCAGAGCCAGCAGGAGCGCGTCAGGCAACTCATGCGTGGATCCGGTAGTGCCGGCTCGGACGGTGTGCATTACTACCTGATGGACAATGAGCCGAGTCTGTGGCAACTCAACCATCGCGACATGCATCCCATCGGCGCCCATGCCAGCGAGGTAGCGAACAAGGTGATCGCCTATTCGCACGCCGTGAAGGCGGCAGACCCGGGCGCGCGGGTCGTGGCGCCGGAAGAGTGGGGTTGGACCGGGTATCGTTTTAGCGGCTTCGATCAGCAGTACTTCGCCGCGCACGGTCAGGGCAATCCGCCGGACAGGGAAAACGAAACGCGAGGCATGGATTACGTCCCATGGCTGCTCACGCAATGGAAGCAGGCCGGCCGCCCTGTCGACGTTTTCAGCCTGCACTTTTACCCGCAGGGCGGAGAATTCAAGGAAAACCAGAATACGGCCACGGCTGAAACGCCTGCCATTGAACTCGCCCGTAACCGCTCCACGCGCGACCTGTGGGATACGAGCTACAAGGATCCGACCTGGATCAATAGCGTGGTGGCCCTGATTCCGTTGATGCGGCGGTGGGTCGACAGCTATTACTACGCTGGTACGCCGATCGCGCTGACGGAATACAGTTGGGGCGGCGATACGACCATGAACGGCGCCACGGCCCAGGCCGACGTGCTGGGCATCTTTGGCCGGGAAGGGTTGGACATTGCCACGCGCTGGGGCACATTGAATCGGGACATGCCGGTCTACAAGGCGATCAAGCTCTATCGCAACTACGATGGCCAGGGCTCGGGCTTTGGCACCACCAGCATCGCCGACACGCAGCCCGACCCGGATCGGGTCTCGTCTTTTGCCGCCGTGCGTGATCACGACCGCGTCATGACCATCGTGGTGATCAACAAGCAGCTTGATCAACCGGCTGACGCCACAATTGCGATCAACAACTTTGATGTGACTCAAGGCAAAGCCCAGACCTGGCAACTCATGGACAATGCCATATCCCGTCTGCACGACACCGACTATGCGAGCGGCCAATTGCACCTTGCTCTGCCGCCGAAAACCGTAACCTTGCTGGTTTTGCACGGCGCGGGCCGGCAATGACTCCGTTACTCGCATGCTGGTGCGGGCCAATTCCGGCCCGGTGGATGCCGGCCTTGAGCCGCTCGATCTGATCGTGTATCGCGCGAGCCATGCGGGTACGCCGCGCCAATCGCCGTCGCGACTCGCAGGTTCAGACCGATCGTACGGGGCAACGCTGTGCACCCGAACCATTTGATTGAGCAATGCATCTGCGCAATCGTGGAAAAGCGGGCGCGAATTCTGCGTGTTCGGCAAACGCTCAATGATCGTCCGCGACGCGGCACGCGTGATCGAGCAGCCCTTCGGCCGTGCCGCTGCCGCCATCGATGTCGATGCCGCTGTTGACGATCAGCCAGCCATCCCGAGCCGCGGACGGTCCCGCGCCGGTAACCAGGATGGTTTGCGTGGCCATCGTCGCCGGATCAGGATTGTCGCGGGCGACGATCCGGAACGGGTCGTCGGCGCCGCTCAGCGAGTTCACCCGCATGATCCTGTAGCGCTCGCCATCGAGCGTCTCCCAACGCCACTCGCCGGGCGTGTCGTGAGCGTGATCGGCGAGCGCGGCGCTGACTTCACGCCGCATGCAATCGATGTGGATATGCAGCTGGTTTTGCGAGCGACGAGATTCGGAGTTGATTTCGAGGCCGAGCTGATCGTCGGGCAACTCGCGTTTGACCGCTTGCTGCACGTAATGACGCGAATCCCACGCGTCACGCCAGTAGTCCTTCGCATCGGGCGCGAGGATCAGCGGACTTTCGATGCCGGTGATGCGATCGGTCGGCATCAGCAGAAACTGCGAGCGGCCGAGAATGTCCTTCAGGACGACGTAGCGTTGGTCGAGATCGACGACCGTGCATTGACCCGGTGTGCCCGTGGCCTGCTGCGACGGCACGCAGCGGATGTCGACGATTTTCCACAGCGTGTCGGAATCGACCGTCGCGAGGCGCGCGCAGGCGCTGGCGGCGAAAGCGACCGCGAGCACGGCGCTCAAGTGAAGGACGCGGCGTACGAGGCCGCGAAATGAGAGGGCGGTGGCGGGGTTCGTCATCGTCGCTTAGGGGGAGGTTCGGGCGGGCAAAGCGTCGGAATGCGGGCTGCAACGCGCAGGCATTAAAGCACAAACCTGATGGCGCGCACGTGAAACACGGGCTTCAAAGCACCGGCGCGGGCAACGTTCCCAGTACCTGTTCGAACGCGACACCGATGGCCAGCAGGCGCCTGTCCGAGCCGAGCGGTCCATCGAGTTCGAGGCCGACCGGCAGCCCGCTCGCGCTGATACCCGCCGGCAGCGACAGCCCCGGAATGCCGGATGTGCTGGCCGGGTCGGTATTACGCAGGAACGCTTCCATCGTATCGATTGGTGGACCGCCGTCGATCGTGACCGTCGACGAGCCGTTCAGATCGTCGATCGGTACCGCGACGAGCCGCGTCGTCGGAAACAGCAACGCGTCGAGACCGGCATTCGCGAACGTCGCGGCGACGTAGTTCCGCAGCCGCGGTCGCCAGTAGTTGAGCGCCGCGGAGTAGTGCGAGCCGAGCACGTCGGCGAGCACGTCGTCGTAGATCGCGCGCACATCCGGGCTCGCGATGCGCACGGCCAGTGCGGCGACGGTTTGCACCGGCGCCCGATTCGCGACCAACCACGCGAGCACGTCGTCGCGCGCTTCGTGAATGGCGAGCGGACCGCCGACCATCCCGTTCAGATACTCCAACTCATGCATCGCGACCGGCACGAACGTGACGCCCGCCGCTTCGAGCTTTTGCAGTGCGGCCCGCGCGACGTCCTCGACCTGTCGCTCGAGAGCATCCCACAGCGGCGTGGGCAAGCCGATGCGCAAGCCATCGAGCGCAATCGCAGGCAACGCGCCGTCGCCAGTGATCACGCCGTCGAGCAGCGCCAGGTCGGCGACGCTGCGTGCCATCGGCCCGACGGTATCGCGCGTATGGCTGATCGGCACCACCGCGTTGGGGTCGTGATAGCGCCGCTCGGCACCGCCATTGCCGACCGATGGACGCAAGCCTGCGGTGCCGGTCAGCGCGGCCGGGATGCGGGTCGAGCCGCCGGTGTCGGTGCCGAGTCCGGCGGGCGCGATGCGCGCGGCGATCGCCACCGCGGTGCCGCCCGACGAGCCGCCCGGTATCAGCGACGGATCGTACGGATTGCGCACCGGCCCCGCGTGCGCGGACAGGTTGGTACTCGTGATGCCGAACGCGAGTTCGTGCATGTTGGCCTTGCCGAGCACGATCGCGCCCGCGTCGACGAGGCGTTGCACCGATGGGGCGTTGGTGTTCGGCACGAAGCCCGCGAGCGCGGGCGTGCCGGCCGTCGTCGGTAGACCTGCGGTGTTGATGTTGTCCTTGACGACGATCGGCAAACCGGCGAGCGGCAGACGTGCCCGCTCAGCCGGCGGCAATGCGTCGATGCGCTTCGCCGCGGCGAGCGCGCCGTGGAAGTCGAGCGTGGTGAGCGCATTCAGGTGCGAGAGCGCGGCGGCGCGCGCGAGAAGGGTGGCGACGTAGTCGGCGGCTTTGAGGCGGCCCGATTGCAGCGCCTCGACCGCTTGTGTCGCGCTGAGCGCGAGCTGTGCGTCGACGGTCCATGTCATGACCGGCGTCTCCGTATCGATGGGTGCGTCGCGGGCGGCGCGAGTTTCGACTGCATCCGTCGAAGTAGCGGACAGGTCATGCAGGCAGACAGCGAACGCAAGGGTTCACCTATTCTGGCACATCCGCCTCAAACCCGATGCCGGGCGATGCGCAACGCTTGTCGTGCTCGCTGTCGTCGACATCGATGCGCTCCGGGATCGCCTTATTGGTGATTATCGATCCACATGCGCCCCCAGTCCGACGCGTAGGCGAGCGCATGCTCTTCGTCGAAGAAGTAGTCGAGCGCGTCGAACGAATAAGCCTTGCGCGTATTCTCGTCGCGCTGCTCGATCGTCAGATTGGCGGCGAATAATCCGTTGGGGAGCGATTGCGTTGCCGCTTCGACCTCGTAGCCCTTGTAGCGGATGTGTGAGTTCATGATCTTGACTTGTCTGTGTGCCCGCGAATGTCGTGCGGAATACCAATGCGTGTGGCGCGGCCCTGTCGTTGCCATAGGTGAGTGAAGCGGCGGGCAGGTCAAGCGTAGGGCGCGCTGCGCAGCGGTTGAACCAATCTTTCGTCGAAAGCAGATCAGCGCGGGGCCGGAGTGGTAATCAGAAGCCCGGATTGGATCGAAGTCGCTGTGTCCGGTGACTCTATTCGCGTGGAGGCACGGTGTCTGTTATGTGGCGCACGGTCGCTCGGCGCAAAGCGTGGCGCCGCGCGCGATTGCGGCGGCGTCACGGGACGATCTGCCGCCGTGCCATCGCGGCAATGCCGGCATGAGCGTGCCTGCGTGGAGGCCGGGTCACGATGACGCCGCTTTTAGCATGCTACGATGCCCGCAGTGATTTTTCGCGAGATCGAGTCCAGCATGGCAACCCTGTATGAGACGCTCGGCGTGCCCGCGCACGCCACCGACGACGAAATCAAGCGGGCCTACCGGAAAGCCGCGATGAAGTGGCATCCGGACCGCAACCACGGTGCCGAGGACGTGGCGCGCGCGGCGTTCCAGGAAATCAAGGACGCGTACGCGATCCTGTCCGATGCCGAGCAGCGCAACGTCTACGACGCGGTCTACACCGAGCAGATGCGCGAGTGGGAGGCGCAGCACACGCATCGGCAACGCGCGCAGGCGAAGCGCGAGGCAGCGGCGCGCGCGGCCGACGAAGCCGCGTATGCCGAGATGGTGTCGATCGCGATCCGCTTCGCCGACCAGGGCCACAATCGCGACGTGCTGTTCGGCGTGCTGCTCGGGCGGCAATGCGAACCGCAGCGCGCCGCGCAGATCGCCGACAGCGTCGCGGCGTTGCAGGCCGCGCGCCGCGACGAGGCGGACGCCGCGCAACACGCCCAGCGCGCGGGAAAGACCGCGAAGAGCGCGCAAGCGGCGCAAGCCGAGGCGTCCGAGCCCGAACTGGCGGACCGCGCGCAAGACACCGGCGCGGCCTCGCAAACCGCCCCTCACGACACGCAGCCTTCCAGACGCGAGAACCATGCGAAGCGCGACGAAACCGTCAGCGACATGCATCCGGCCGGCGCGCTCGGCAACCTGTGGTTTCAGTTCCTCAACAGCCTGAAGTTCTGACCCGCCGCCGACGGCGACCGGGCAAGCCCATCGTGCCGGACCGGCGGGCCGGCGGCAGCGTCGGTTGATCTGGCAAATATTGACAGGTTGCTGAAACAGTGGGCCGGACACTGGTACACTGCCCATCGTTCGCAAAGTTGTGCTCTGTGCCCGTGAGTCGAGATACCTGGTGCGAATCCCGAGGCGCAAATAATAAAGACGCCGTAGTGTCACGGGGGCGCAAGACTGGAGCGGCACAATTCCGCCCAGAGGCCAATAAAAAAACATCGGTACGGGGTAAGCGTGTCCAGAAAATATAAGGTGTTGTTTCTCTGCCGCGATAATTCGATCCGCAGCATCATTGCCGAAGCTTTACTGCGCGAACTGGCGGGGCACCGGTTCGACGCGTTCAGCGCGGGCCCTGAACCGGCCGCGCGCCTTCATCCACTCGCGGTCGCGCAATTGCGGCCCGGCATTTCCGGGCGCGCGGTGCTGAGCCCGAAAAGCTGGCTCGAATTCACCGGCGAATGGGCGCCGCGCATGGATATCGTGATCGCGCTCGACGAATTCGTCGGCGGACTGCACGCGCCGGTATTTCCCGGTGCACCGGCTTTCGTCTATTGGACCATTACCGATCCGCTCGCGGGCGGCCACGGGTCCGCTGACGAGCAGGCCCGTCTTTTCGACAAGACCTTCTGGCAGATCGTCCGGCAGGTCAGCGCGCTTATCGAGCTGCCGCAATATGCGCAGCCTGCCTCGAATCACGCGAATCTCGTCGATGCGGCGAATGCCGTCAATGCGGGGAATACGGTGAATGCCGTAAATGTGGCAAGCGGTGGCGCAAAACCGGTGCGTGGCACGGCGGTTCGTTTCGAAGCCGCAGCCATTGTGCCCGCGCCTTCGAGCGCGGCGGCCTGCACCTAGCGGTTATTCGGGCGCCCGAGCCGCGTGCCGGCGAACGGGTCATTCGACCAGTCCACCTGTTTTTTCGGTTGGGGCGCGGGCGCCGGTTTTGCGGCCAATTCGAAATGCTCAATGCTCTGGCCGGCACTAATAGCCTGCTTCAACCATTGCGGCATTTCGCCATTGCCGTCCCAGCTGTCTCCGGTCGCATTGCGATAGCGCTCAGCTTTTTTGGCCAATGACTCGGTCGCCAGCGCTGCGGCAAGGTCTTCTGGTCTGATACCAAACTCTTCCATACGATGGCGGAGATACGCAATCATGCTATCTCGCTTCCTTTCGTCCATAGGATATGCGTCCTTCTAAAACGTGCAGCGTGCTGTCGAAGACAGATTGCGGGGAAAAAGCTGCGAAGCATCGAGCCCGACTGAATGGGGCCGGCCCGCGGTGGGGTTGTCGATTGACGGAAATGCCATGTGCCGGGTTAAAAAACGTTGCTCCCTGAATTGCAATACGGCCTCGGACAAAGACGGCCGCTGGAACAACTGACCCTCGAACCGAGAGTCTCGATCAGCAAATATTTCAGCATGTCGCAACGCGACGAACGAGGCCGGTAAGCCTGACGTTCGCTATGAAAAACTCTGTGTCTCGATGCAATGATTGCGAATGGATGGAGTCATTCCACGCTGTCCGTCTTTCACCGGACTTTCGTCGATGTGCGGGTTCGCTTTTTGTGCGTTGTAGCAACATGATAGCGCAATGCGCGAGCAAAGCACGCTTAGTTCACGTTGAATTTGTCGATGAATGCGGTTTATCGAACGGTGTGGACGATTGGCGACACTGCTGGCAGCTCCTGGATTGAATTCCGGGGTGCGCGAACTATAAAAGAAGGACGACAAGCTGCGAATGCAGACTTACAGCCGCCTTGTACGCGCCGATTCCGCCGACGCTCGGGAACGCGTCGAGTATCGGGTGCAAGCGCGGTAATTCTTCATCTGTTTAGTTCGGTGACCCGTCGCAGCAGTAGCGCATTGGCATCGACCCGTTCCTCGGCCCGATTGGGCAGATTGGCTGTTCGCGGATCAATTCTTGTGGAGGACGAACACTGCTGCGCCGGATTCGAGGAGTCCGGAAATGAGAGTACGTATATTAATGATTGCCGCGACCGCCGTTCTGTTTCTCGCGCCGAGAACGGCCATCGCGGAGGAGTTGAGCGGCCAGGCGGACCACGCCGTGTCGGGTCGCGCGATGATGGAGCACGATGCGAATGAATCGGCGCAGGCGACGACCGACATGTCGTTCGGTCAGAACTGGGACCCGCGTGAGCAGGGCATACGCAACGCGTCGTATGGTGGTGTTCCGGCGGGCGAGTCGCAAGCGGGAGGCCGGCGCAGCCAGTCATGCTCGTTCAGCACGGAGTGCAAGACTTATTTCGGTCAATGACCAGAGTTCGCGAGCGGCAGCGGGGCGCCAGGAACGACCCCGGATCGCGAGGCAACGAACAGGTGCCGAGCGCTGCCGCCGCCTTTCACGCGAATGCCAATTCCCGCTGGGCATCAGCGCAGCGCTCGCCGAGGCGAGCGACGATATCGTCGACGCCGCGCGCCGCGTCGTTTTCCGCCGCTTCGTAGTAACCGCGGAACTCCTCGAGCAGAGCGCGCCATGACCCATGCCAGCGCGTTTCTCTTAGACAGGCGCCGGACGAATCGGCAATACGCAACACGCCGTTGTCCGGATAGAACGTCAGCGTGACGAGGAGGCCGTCGATGACGCAGGCGGCGGTGCAGGGGCGAGTCGTGACCATGTGTGGTGTCCTTTCGATAAACCAATGTGTGTGCGTTAGACGGTGACGCGAGCTTCAGCAAACGCTGTGCCTGCGATGCCCACATGACCGTGGCCATCGGCTCAAGCGTCCTTTTTCGTTGCCTTGACGGCAAAATTCGCTCGATCAATAACCGGTGTTCGCAGTATTCCAATGATTGACGACAATTTTTTGTATTCGTCGCGCAGCGATGCGTAATCGCTTCAGTATCATCCATTAAGGGTTTGTGCGGAGTCGTTCGGCGATTGCCAATCTGCCGCGCGCCCACCGCTTTTCAATGCGTATCGAATGCGCCGATTCGACTGTTGTCAGGCAACCAGACAGAGTCAGAGCGAGGACGGCGTCGCCGGGCCTCTGAGCTCAGCGAATTGCAGCGATCATATTTTTATGGCAAATGAATCGCCCACCGTCATAAAAGATTTGACGCGGCAAACCCGATTAATCGGGAATGGCGATGCGCAGCCACTTGTCTTGCCATTCCTTTGCGCGTTTGCTAGCATCCCCGAAACCGTTTGAAAAAGTCATAACGTTCGGCAATTTCCGGACCCGCTCACGTTGGGTCGCCCGGTAGTCCATCTCGTTGCGAGGAATATGTTATGGCTAGCTCTCTACCCCTCCGCTGACGCTCGCGGGAACGCATGTGCAAAGCCGCGCGGCTCCTTGCGCAAGCTCATCCGCCACGACTCCGCACACCGATTGCATCGCATGGAGAAGCACGCGCTTTTCGCGATTGGCTCTCCGGGACAAATCGACGCATTAGAAAGGAACCGCTATTGGTTTCAAAAAGCGTAACCCCGTTCGATAAAAGCGATTAATAGTCCGTTTTTCTTTTTATTCGAAGCGACTGCACTTGCCGGTGCTAAACGTAGTACGCGATCTGCGACAAAACATTTGCCGTAACATCGACGCAATCAAAAGGAGCATTTCATGGCTTGCAATTCAACGGACTCCGGGCTCATGCGGGTGAAGGCGATCGCGGTTGCGTTGGTGGTTTGCGTCGCCGCGGCGGGTCCGGCGCTGGCACAGGACAACGCGGCCGCGTCCGCGCCGGAACAGCGGGCAATTGGCGCCGCGGCGCTGCTGCACGTTCAGGCGCGCGTCGTCGCGATCGATCCCGCGACGAACAGCGTGACGCTGCGCGGCCCGCAAGGCGGCGAGGAAACTTTCGACGTGAATCCGCAAGCCGCCGACGTCAGCAAGCTGCATGTCGGCGACGTCGTGACGATTGCGTACAAGAAGGCGGTGCTGGTCGGCGTCGACAAACTCGCGCCGAACGGAATCCGCCAGCGCATCGATACCGAAGTCACGCACCCTGCGGCGAACGGTGTCGTTGCATCGGCGCGGCGCATCGAGGTCGTCGCGACGGTGCGCAAGATCGATCGCAAGAAGCGCACGATCACGCTGCGCGGGCCGTCGCGCACGGAAACGCTCGACGTGGCGCCGGACATTACGCTCGAGAAACTGAAGGTCGGCGATTCGGTGCGCGCGGTATTCGTCTCGGCCATCGCGGCGTCGGTGTCGCGCAATGGCGCGGACGTCAAATAACGGCGATCGAGAAGGCTTAAATAAACTACGCTGAAGCGTATCGAGGTGCGCGACGTCGAACCGCAACCGACGGTTCGATGTCGCGCGCCGGCCATTGCGGCTCAGGTTTCACGATGGTCATCGCGTCGCGCGCGAAGGAGCGGGGAATGGAACAGAGCGAAACGGAAACCACTGCCGAATCGGAGCGCAAACGGCTGGTCCGCAGCAAGATACACGTGGGCCTCGCGGCGCTCGGCACGTTGTCGTCGGTGTTCGGGATCGGCATAGCGATCATCGGCGGGATCAACTTCGACAAGACCAAGGTGCTGGTCGGCGTCGGCATCATCGTCGTGTCGACCATTCTGTATGTCTCGATGCTTTTCGTCGCTGCCGATGATTAGCCGCTTCGTTTCCCTTTAGCGCTCGCTTCCGGTGCCGATCCACTTTTGCTATCGCCCCCCCGAATAGTCGAATTGTTGGCGCATCGCGCCGCCCGTATATTGACTGCAGCGATATACAACAACTCGATGGCACGCCGCACGGCGGCCTACTGGAGCACAGCAATGAATCGGATCGATCTGGAGGGGCGCACGGTCGTCATCACCGGCGGCGCGCGTGGCATCGGCTATGCGGTCGCGCAGCGGGCGTTGCGCTCGGGCGCGTCGGTCGCGTTGTGGGACGTCGATAGCGAACGGCTCGCGCGCAGCCAGCGCGAGCTGAGCGAACTCGGCAAGGTCAGCGCCATCACGGTCGAGCTGACCGACGACGCCGCGGTTCAGCAGGCCACCGCGCAAACGGTCGCCGGGCACGGCTCGATCGACGTGCTGATCAACTGCGCGGGCATCACCGGCGGCAACGGCGCGACCTGGGAGCTTGCGCCCGACATGTGGCGCCGCGTGATCGACGTGAATCTGATCGGCCCGTACCTGACCTGCCGCGCGGTCGTGCCGCAGATGCTGAAGCAGGGCTACGGCCGCATCGTCAATATCGCGTCGGTGGCGGGCAAGGAGGGCAATCCGAATGCTTCGCACTACAGCGCATCGAAAGCGGGGTTGATCGGGCTCACCAAGTCGCTCGGTAAGGAACTCGCGACCAGAAACATCCTCGTCAATGCGGTCACGCCGGCCGCGGCCAAGACCGAAATCTTCGATTCGATGTCGCAGCAGCACATCGACTACATGCTGTCGAAGATTCCGATGAACCGTTTCCTGCTGCCGGAAGAAGCGGCGTCGCTGATCCTGTGGCTGTCTTCCGAAGACTGCGCGTTCAGCACCGGCTCGGTATTCGACCTGTCGGGCGGCCGCGCCACCTATTGAGCGCGCTGCTCGCGCATTGCTCACGCAGTGCTCACATCCCGCAGCGTATTGCACACGCGTCGAACGCGCGTTGTCGAGCCGCTTCGACGCCTCTCTCCCGGAGCCCTTTCATGGCCATGCCTACCATCCGGCACGTGCGTGCCTTCATCGTTCGCGGCGGCGGCGCGGACTATCACGACCAGGCCGGCGGACACTGGATCGACGATCACATCGCGACGCCGATGGCGCGTTATCCCGAGTACCGCCAGAGCCGTCAGTCGTTCGGCATCAATGTGCTCGGCACGCTGGTCGTCGAGATCGAAGCGAGCGACGGCACCGTGGGCTTCGCGGTGACGACCGGCGGCGAGATCGGCGCGTTCATCGTCGAAAAGCATCTCGCGCGTTTTCTCGAAGGGCAGCTGGTGACCGACATCGAGAAGATGTGGGATCAGATGTACTTTGCGACGCTGTACTACGGGCGCAAGGGCGTCGTGCTGAACACGATTTCCGGTGTCGATCTCGCGCTGTGGGATCTGCTCGCGAAGGTTCGCAAGGAGCCCGTGTATCAACTATTGGGCGGTCCGGTGCGCGACGAGCTGGTGTTCTATGCGACCGGCGCGCGGCCCGATCTCGCGAAGGAGATGGGTTTCATCGGCGGCAAGCTGCCGTTGCAGCATGGTCCCGCGGAAGGCGAAGACGGACTCAGGCAAAACCTCGACAAGCTCGCCGACATGCGCTCGCGCGTCGGCGACGACTTCTGGCTGATGTACGACTGCTGGATGAGCCTCGACGTGCGCTACGCGACGCGGCTCGCGCAAGGCGCGCACGAATACGGCCTCAAATGGGTCGAGGAATGTCTTCCTCCCGACGATTACTGGGGTTACGCCGAACTGCGCCGCAACGTGCCACGCGGCATGATGGTGTCGACCGGCGAGCACGAGGCGACGCGCTGGGGCTTCCGGATGCTGCTGGAGATGCAGTGCTGCGATCTGATCCAGCCCGACGTCGGCTGGTGCGGCGGCATCACCGAGCTGATCAAGATTTCCGCGCTCGCCGATGCGCACAACGTGATGGTGGTGCCGCATGGGTCGTCGGTGTACAGCTATCACTTCGTCGTCACGCGCCATAACTCGCCGTTCTCCGAGTTTCTGATGATGGCGCCGAAAGCCGACGAAGTCGTGCCGATGTTCAATCCGCTGCTGCTCGACGAGCCGGTGCCGGTAAACGGGCGCATGAAGGTGCCGGACACGCCGGGCTTTGGCGTGCGGCTCAATCCGGAATGCGCGCTGGTGCGGCCCTATCAGCATTGAACGTGTCGAACGTTTTGAACCTGTGCCGAACGGCGAACCGCCGCAAAGGAGATTAAGGTGCTGCTCAAGGACAAAGTCGTGATCGTCACCGGCGGCTCGCGCGGCATCGGACGCGCGATCGCGGTGGCCTGCGCGCGCGAAGGCGCGGACGTGGCGATCAACTACTGGGGCGACAACGACGCATCGTATGGCCGGCGCTCGGCGGTCGAGGAAGTCGTCGGCGAAATCGAGGCGTTGGGGCGGCGCGTGATCGCGGTGGAAGGCAACGTCGCGGCGCGCGACACCGGGCACGAGCTGGTGCGCCGCACGGTCGACGCGTTCGGCAAGCTCGACGTGCTCGCGAGCAATGCCGGCATCTGCCCGTTTCACGCTTTTCTCGACATGCCGGCGGACGTGCTCGAATCGACGGTCGCGGTCAATCTGAACGGCGCGTTCTTCGTGACGCAGGCTGCCGCGCAGCAGATGAAAAAGCAGGGCGCCGGCGGCGCGATCGTCGCGACGAGTTCGATCAGCGCGTTGGTGGGCGGCGGCATGCAAACGCATTACACGCCGACCAAGGCCGGCGTGCATTCGCTGATGCAGTCGTGCGCGATCGCGTTGGGGCCGTTCGGCATCCGCTGCAACTCTGTCATGCCGGGCACGATCGCGACCGATCTGAACGCCGAAGATCTCGCCGACGAAGCGAAGAAGGCCTACTTCGAAAAGCGCATTCCGCTTGGCCGCCTCGGGCGTCCCGACGACGTCGCCGATTGCGTCGTGTTTCTCGCGTCGGACCGCGCGCGCTATGTGACGGGCGCCGCGCTGCTCGTCGACGGCGGCCTGTTCGTGAACCTGCAATAAGCGACGCGCGATGCGGGCGTCAATTGACCGTGACGGGCGTAGTCGGCGTGCCGGGTGCGGCGGCCGGATTGTCGCGCGCGAGGTCGCGCGAGAAGCCGCGCAGCAGTTCGATGAAGCGCAGCGCCGGCTCGGCGAGTTGCTCTTCCTTGCGCGTGAGAATGCCGAAACCGGCGAGACTCTTGCCGATTTCGAGCGGCAGCGCGACCAGCAGGCCGCCGCGCACATGATCGCGCACGACCGACTCCGGCAGCATCGCGACCGCATCGTAATTCTCGAGCAATTGCAGCGTCGCGAAGATCGACGCGCATTCGGTCAGATTGACTGGCGTGGCGAGCCCGGCACGCGCGAGTTCTTCCTCGAACAGCACGCGCGCCGGACTCGTGACGGGTTGCGCAACCCACGGCCACGTGACCAGTTCGCGCAACGTGATGCGCGTGCGCCGCGCGAGCGGATGCACGGCGCGCACGACGAGCAGCAGCGTTTCGCGCGCGAGCGGCTCGAAGCTGAAGTCGTTGTGCTGCAGAGGGTTGGTCAGGCGCCCCAGCGCGAGATCGACCTCGCGCCGATGCAGCAATTGCACGACCTGATCGCTTGTTTCACCGAGGATGCGCACGCTGAGCAGCGGGCTTTCGGTCTTCAGCGCGGCGACCGACATCGCCAGCAGATCGGGCGCGGCGCCCATGATCGCGCCGACGGTCAACTGGCCGTGACCGCCGCGGCGTTTGACATCGAGGTCTTCGGCGAAGCGTGTGAGCTCGGCCAGCGCACGGCGCGCGTAAGCGAGCGTGACCACGCCGAGCGGCGTCGGCGTCATGCCGCGCGCGTTGCGCTCGAACAGCAGGAAGCCGAACGCTTCCTCTATGTCGCCGAGCATGCGGCTCGCGCTCGGTTGCGCGACGTTGACGGCCTCGGCGGCCTGATGCAGGTTGCGGGTGTCGTCGAGTGCGACGAGCAGGGCGAGATGCTTGAACTTGAGACGATTGACGAGTGCGACGGCGGCTGAATGTTGGCTCATGGTGCCAGTAGGAGTGCCCGTGCGATTCGGTTTGTGGATCGACCAATCCCAACAACGGATTGAGAGGCTATCGATGCAGGAATTATAGTCGTCCGAAGAGGTCGACAGGAGACAGGCCGCAATGGAGACAATCGCTTTCCGGATGGTGCTGAACCCCGGCATGCGCGAAGAATACGAACGGCGTCATACGCAGATCTGGCCCGAACTCGTTGACGCGCTGCACAACGCCGGCGTGTGCGACTACCGGATTTTCTTCGACCCCGACACGCATCATCTTTTCGCGGTGCTCTCGCGCACCAGCGATCACACGATGGACCAGTTGCCGCAACTCGACGTGATGCGCAAATGGTGGGATTACATGGCCGACATCATGCAGACCGCGCCCGATCACACGCCGCTGTCGCAGACGCTCGAACCGGTCTTTCGTCTCAGTCATTGAGTCGAGCTGAACCCAGCTGAATCCCGCAACGACGCACGAACCTCGAAACGCTTTTCACCGGACGAAGGTGCCGCATGCAGGTTGTCGATTCGCATATCCATCTGTGGGATCTGAAGACGCATCGCTATCCGTGGCTGGAGAACCCGGGCGTGTCGTTCGTCGGCGATGCGCGCGATCTGAAGCACGACTATCTGCTCGACGATCTGCTCGGTGAAGCGGGCGACATCGACGTGCTGAAGCTCGTGCACGTCGAAGCGAATCACGATCCGGCCGATCCCGTCGAGGAAACGCGCTGGTTGCAGTCGATCGCGGATCGCGACGCCTCGCGCGGCATGCCGAATGCGATCGTCGCCGCCGTGGACCTGTCCGCGCAAAATGCGCCCGCGTTGCTCGAAGCGCATGCGTCGTTCGCGAATACGCGCGGCATCCGGCAGATTCTCAACGTGCACGACAACAAACTGTTCGATTACGTCGGCCGTCATTACATTCGCGAGCCGCGGTGGCGCGAGCATTTCGCGTTGCTGCGCCGTTACGACCTGTCGTTCGATCTGCAACTGTATCCGTCGCAAATGGAGGAGGCGGCCGCCTTGGCGCGTGCGCATGCGGACACGCTTCTGGTCGTCAATCATGCGGGCATGTTCGTCGATCGTAATAGCGTGGCCGGTTACCGCGCGTGGCGCGAAGGCATGCGCCTGCTCGCGGCGTGTCCGAACGTCGCGGTGAAGATCAGCGGGCTCGCGATGTTCGATCATCACTGGACCGTCGAAAGCCTGCGGCCTTATGTGCTCGAAACGATCGATACGTTCGGCGCCGAACGCGCGATGTTCGCGTCGAATTTTCCGGTCGACCGGCTGTTTGGTTCGTATACGGATTTGTGGCGCGCGTATGCGGCGATCATTGGCGATGCGAGCGAGGCTGAGAAGGACGCGCTGTTTCGGCGCAACGCGGAACGGTACTACCGGATTTGACGCGCGGCGCGTCGAAGAGAAGCAGCCGCAAAAAAGGAGACACGCAGTGCAGCCATCCCCTTCCGCGGTGCCGCGACTCGAATTGCGGCACGCGAGCAAATCCTTCGGCCGGGTGCGCGCGCTGTCCGACGGCGACCTCGTGCTGTGGCCCGGCGAGGTGCATGCGCTGCTCGGCGAGAACGGCGCGGGCAAATCGACGCTCGTGAAAATTCTCGCCGGGGTGCATCAGCCCGACGCCGGCGAGCTTCTGGTGAACGGCGAGCCACGCCGCTTCGCGACGCCGGCCGAAGCGCGCGACGCCGGGCTCGCGGTCATCTATCAGGAGCCGACGTTGTTCTTCGATCTGTCGATCGCGGAGAACATCTTCATGGGCCGGCAGCCGGTCGACCGCTTCGGCCGCATCCAGTACGACGCGATGCATCGCGAAGTGGACGGACTGCTCGCGTCGCTCGGCGTCGAGTTGCGCGCGGATCAACTGGTGCGTGGTCTGTCGATCGCGGATCAGCAGGTGATCGAAATCGCGAAGGCGTTGTCGCTGAACGCGAGCGTGCTGATCATGGATGAACCGACGGCCGCATTGTCGCTGCCCGAAGTCGAGCGGCTCTTCGCGATCGTGCGCAAGCTGCGCGAACGCGACGTCGCGATTCTGTTCATCACGCACCGGCTCGACGAAGTGTTCGCGCTGACGCAGCGCGTGACGATCATGCGCGATGGCGCGAAAGTCTTCGACGCGCTGACCGCCGATCTGAGCACCGACGCGATCGTCGCCAGGATGGTCGGCCGCGATCTGCAAACGTTCTATCCGAAGGCCGATTGCACACCGGGCGACGTGCGTCTGTCGGTGCGCGGCTTGACGCGCATCGGCGTGTTCAAGGATGTCTCGTTCGACGTGCGCGCCGGCGAGATCGTCGCGCTCGCGGGCCTCGTCGGCGCGGGACGCAGCGAGGTCGCGCGGGCGATCTTCGGTATCGATCCGCTCGATTCGGGCGAAGTGTGGCTGACCGGCACGCGGCTCGACACCGGCAAGCCCGCGGCCGCGGTGCGCGCCGGGCTCGCGCTGGTGCCGGAAGATCGCCGCCAGCAAGGGCTCGCGCTCGAACTGAGCATCGCGCGCAATGCGTCGATGACGGTGCTCGGACGGCTCGTCCGGCATGGGCTCATTTCGACGCGCAGCGAAACGCAGCTCGCCAACAAGTGGGGCACGCGTCTGCGCCTGAAGGCGAGCGACCCGGGGGCGCCGGTCGGTACGCTGTCGGGCGGCAACCAGCAGAAGGTCGTGCTCGGCAAGTGGCTCGCGACCGGCCCGAAAGTGCTGATCATCGATGAACCGACGCGCGGCATCGACGTTGGCGCGAAAGCCGAGGTGTATGGCGCGCTCGCCGAACTCGTGCGCGATGGCATGGCCGTGCTGATGATTTCGAGCGAGCTGCCCGAGGTGCTCGGTATGGCCGATCGCGTACTCGTGATGCACGAAGGCCGCATCAGCGCGGAGCTCGCGCGCGCCGACGCGAACGAGGAGCGCATCATGGGCGCCGCGCTCGGTCAGGGACTGTCACCATTGGGACGTGCAGCATGATGCGCCATTCCACCCATCCCGCGCCGGTGCGGCAGTCGCTGCCGAAGCGTTCCGCCGCTTCATCGGGCGGCCTCGTCGCGAGCGTCGCGAAGAGCCGCGAAACCACGTTGTTCGTCGTGCTGATCCTGCTGATCGCGGGGACCGGGCTCGCGAAGCCGCAGTTCCTGAATCTGCAGAACCTGCGCGACGTGCTGCTGAACGTGTCGATCATCGGTCTGCTGACGGCTGGGATGACCGTCGTGATCCTGATGCGCCATATCGATCTGTCGGTCGGCTCGACGGTGGGTATCAGCGCGTACGCGGTGGGCAGCCTGTACGTTGGGTTCCCGCATATGCCGGTGCTCGTCGCGCTGGCCGCGGGGCTCGCGATCGGGCTCGTCGCGGGTGGCATCAATGCGCTGCTCGTCGCGGTGGGGCGCGTGCCTTCGCTGGTGGCGACGCTGTCGACGCTGTACATCTTTCGCGGCGCCGATTACGCATGGGTGCACGGCGGCCAGATCAACGCGACCAGTCTGCCCGACGCGTACTCGCGGCTCGCGACCGGCACGCTGCTCGGCATCCCGACGCTCGCGCTGATCGCGATCGTCGTACTCGCCGGCCTGTCGGTGTATCTGAAGCAGTTTCGCGGCGGTCGCGAGCACTATGCGATCGGCTCGAATCCGGAAGCCGCGCGGCTCGCGGGCGTGAACGTCGAGCGTCGCGTGATGTCGGGCTTTTTGTTGTCCGGGGCGATTGCGGGCTTTGCGGGCGCGTTGTGGCTCGCGCGCTTCGGCACCGTCGATGCCAGCACCGCGAAGGGCATCGAATTGCAGGTCGTCGCGGCGGCGGTGGTCGGCAGTGTCGCGATTACGGGCGGCGTCGGCACGATCCTCGGCGCGACGCTCGGTGCGCTCGTGCTCGGCGTGATCAGCATCGCGCTCGTCGTGCTGCACGTGTCGCCATTCTGGGAGCAGGCGATCCAGGGCGCGCTGATCGTCGCCGCGATCGCCGCCGACACGCTGCTGGCCCGCTCCGTCGCCAAACGCATGATGAGGAAACGCGATCATGGCTAAACCCGATTCCGCGCTGCTCACGCGCAAGCGCGAAACGCCGCTGCAATGGGAAGTGTTGCTGGTGATCGTGCTGATCGTGTCGCTGGTGTTGGGCCGCTGGCTGTCGCCGGTGTTTCTGACCGGCGCGAACCTGAGCAACGTATTCGCCGATCTGACCGAGATCGCGCTGATGGCGCTGCCGATGACGCTGATCATCGTCGCCGCCGAAATCGATCTGTCGGTCGCGTCGGTGCTGGGCGCGTCGAGCGCGCTGATGGGCGTGCTGTGGCACATGGGGCTGCCGATGCCGGTCGTGATCGTCGTGGTGCTGATCGCCGGCGCGCTGGCGGGCCTGCTGAACGGCCTCGTGATCGTCAAGCTGAACCTGCCGTCGCTCGCGGTCACGATCGGTACGCTCGCGCTGTTTCGCGGTCTCGCGTATGTGCTGCTCGGCGATCAGGCGGTCGCGGATTTTCCGGCCGCGTATACGGCGTTCGGCATGAACACGCTTGGCTCCACGTTCATTCCGTTGCCGTTCGTGATCGTGATCGTCGCCGCCGTGCTGTTCACGGTTCTGCTGCAAGCCACCGCGTTCGGCCGCAGTCTCTATGCGATCGGCGCGAATCCGACCGCCGCCGCGTTCTCCGGCATCGAGGTCGCGAAGATCCGCTTGCGCCTGTTCGTGCTGTCGGGTCTCGTCAGCGCGCTCGCGGGCATCGTCTATACGCTGCGCTTCACGAGCGCGCGCGGCGATAACGGCGAGGGCTTCGAGCTGTCGGTGATCGCCGCGGTGCTGTTCGGTGGCGTCAGCATTTTCGGCGGGCGCGGCTCGATGGTCGGCGTGCTGCTGTCGCTGCTGATCATCGGCGTGCTGAAGAACGCGCTGACGCTCGACGACGTATCGAGCGAAACGCTGACCATCGTGACGGGCGTGCTGCTGCTCGCGTCGGTGCTGATTCCGAACCTCGTCGCGCGCTGGCGGGCGGCACGCGACCGGCGTTTCATCGCGAAGTCCGCCGCCGCTTCTTCTTCATCCGCAACCTAGCTTCCCCTCTCTGTCCAACAACAACGCAGGAGACACTTCATGTTCAAACCTCTACGTCACACCGGCATGGCCGCGCTCTGCGCTGCGTTACTCGCGATCAGCTGCGGCGGCGCGTTCGCCGCGGAACTGAAAAGCGGGCTGAAGATCGCGTTCGTGCCGAAGCAGATCAACAACCCGTACGAAGTGATCGCCGACGACGGCGGCCTCGCCGCGATCAAGGAATTCGGCGGCGTGGGCAAGGCGGTCGGGCCATCGGATGCGGGCGCGTCGTCGCAGGTGTCGTACATCAACACGCTGATCACGCAGCACCAGGATGCGATCGTGATTGCCGCCAACGATGCGAACGCGGTCGTGCCGTATCTGAAGAAGGCGATGGGTCAGGGCATCAAGGTCGTCACGTTCGACTCCGATACCGCGCCCGAGGGCCGCCAGCTGTTCGTCAATCAGGCGAACGCCGAAGGCATCGGCCGCGGCCAGGTGCAACTGGTCGCGAAGCTGATGGGCGGCGAGGGCGAGTTCGCGATTCTGTCGGCGACGCCGAACGCGACGAACCAGAACACCTGGATCAAGTGGATGCAGGAGGAACTGAAGAAACCGGAGTACTCGAAGATCAAGCTCGTCAAGATCGCGTACGGCAACGACGACGATCAGAAGTCCTTCGTCGAAACGCAGGGCTTGCTGCAGGCGTATCCGAACCTAAAGGCGATCGTCGCGCCGACGACGGTCGGCATCGCGGCGGCGGCGCGCTATATCTCGTCGTCGTCGAGCAAGGGTAAGGTGGCGGTGACGGGCCTCGGCACGCCGAACCAGATGCGCGCGTTCGTGAAGAACGGCACCGTGACCGCGTTCCAGTTGTGGGACCCAAGCGAGCTCGGCTATCTGGCCGCGTACGCGGCGGCGTCGCTCGCGTCGGGCAAGATCACGGGTAAGGAGGGCGAAACGTTCGACGCCGGCAAGCTCGGCAAGCGCACGATTGGCGCGCACGGCGAAATCATTCTCGGGCCGCCGACCACGTTCGATGCGAGCAACATCGACAAGTACAACTTCTGAGCTTCGGCAACGCCGACTGTCCACCTGATCGCCGTTGGCGGGTCGTGGGCAGTCAGCGCAGCGGATCTCGGGGATTTCGCGTGCGGTCCGCTCAGCGGCGGATCGCAAAACGCCGCGCATAAGCGGCGGATGGTGAGCCGCTTCCCCACACCGCGCCATCGATCAGTTCCCTTGTGACGTCCTCGCCGGGCACCGGCACGTTCACGCGTGCGGCGGCCTCGCGATACAAGTGCGTCTGGTTGATGCGCGCGGCGAGCGCGTCGTAGTCGTTGTGCGCATCGATGATCCCCCAGCGCTCGAACTGCGTGAGGAACCACGCGCCTTCGAATGGATGCGGATAGTTGACCGCGCCGTCGTCGAAGAAACGCATCGGCAGGCGGCGCGGGTTCGCCGTGTCGAGGTGATCGCCGAGCCGCGCCGCGATCAGCGTCTCGTCGATACCGATGTAATCGGGCCGCGCGAGCCAGCGGGCGATCTCGTCGCGATGCCCGGCGCCGTCGAGCCAGCGGCACGCTTCGAGCACGGTCTGCACGAGCGCGCGCGTCGTGCGCGGATGCGCATCGACGAAATCGCGTCGGCAGGCGAGCACTTTCTCGGGATGCTCGGGCCACACCTCGCTCGAATAAGCGATCGTTTTGCCGACACCATGCGCCTCGGCCATTTCATTCCACGGCTCGCCGACGCACAGACCGTCGAGCCGGTCTTCGGCAAGCGCGGCGACCATTTGCGGCGGCGGAATCGCGACACTGTCGATGTCGCGCAACGGATCGACGCCTTGCGCCGCGAGCCAGTAGTACAGCCACATCGCATGCGTGCCGGTCGGGAAGGTGTGCGCGAACACCGGCTTGCGGCCGAGCGTCGCGAGCGCCTCGCGCAAGGTCCCATGCTTCGCGAGCGCATCGGCGAGCCGATTCGACAGCGTGATCGCCTGGCCGTTGCGGTTCAGCACCATCAGCACGGCCATGTCGGTGCGCGGGCCGCCGAGGCCGAGCTGCACGCCATACACGAGCCCGTAAAGCGCGTGCGCGGCGTCGAGATCGCCGGCTAGCAGCTTGTCGCGCACGGCGGCCCACGACGGCTGGCGGCACAGTTCGAGCGTGAGCCCGTGCGCATGGCCGAACTCGAGCAGCTTCGCCGCGATCAGCGGCGCCGCGTCGGACAACGCGACGAAGCCGAGCCGCAGATGGGTCTTTTCAGGCGGCTCCGCAAAGGCCGCGGCGGTGACGGAAGTGGCTGGATTCATGAGCGCATCATTTGAGCGAGCCGGCCGACGCGACGACCTCGCGCGCCACCTCGGCGAGTTTGACGCCCTGGTTCATCGCGCGTTTGCGCAGACTCGCGTAGGCGGCCGGTTCGGTGAGTTTCTGCTGATCCATGAGCAGGCGTTTCGCGCGATCGATCAGCTTGCGCTCGGCCAGTTCGTTTTCGGCCTGCGCGAGCCGCTCGCGCAATTGCGACTCCTGTGCGAAACGCGCGAGCGCGACTTCGAGAATCGGCGCGAGCCGCTCGGTCGCGAGGCCTTCGACCAGATACGCGGTGACGCCCGCGTTGACCGCTTGGCGGATCAGTTGCTGGTTCGCGTCGTGGCTGAACATCAGCACGGGGCGCGGCGCGGTCGCGTGCATCACGGCGAGCTGTTCGAGCGTATCGCGCGACGGCGACTCCGTATCGATGATGATGACGTCGGGCCGCTCGTCCTGAACCGCGCGATGCAGCGCCTGCGGCGTCGCGGTGCCGGGGAGCATTTCGCAGCCGAGACAGGCGAGCGCATCGCGCAGATCGCCGATCGGTTTGTCGGTGTCGGTGACAAGGAGAACACGCAGCATGGAGTCGAGGGAAGGGACATCTGACTATCAGTAGAGCAATGGATATGCCAGCCTTCGCGCGACGGGGCTTGGCGAGGTGTGTGAGCGCATTCGCGCGAATGGCGGGGATCGATCGGGTCTTTTGCGGGCGATCGCTGCGAATCTTCCGCGAAAGAGGTGACGCGGCCACGCTGGTCGCGCTGCACCGGCGAGGGGCATGCAGGACAGCGGACGCCCGATGCACCGAAGCGGCGCATCGCGTTCGTCGCGGCCGCAGCCTTGGAGCCTTAAAGCCAGCGCGAATAACTGCGCGGTGAAAACAGCAAGGTCACCGCCATCATCGCGGCGATGCAGCCGGCGAGCATGATCCACGCGGCGACGAATCCGCCGCTCCAGCCGCGCACGATGCCGGCCACGAGCGGCGCAACCGCCGCGCCGAACGCGCCGGCGCCCATTGCGACCACCGGCAGACTGGTCAGCAATGACGTGCCGTAGAAGCTCAAGCCGGTCGCGTCGCGAATCGCCGTCATCAACGGGCTGATCGAGGTCAGCAGCGGGTGCAGATGGGGCTGGAGGAGCGGGTGGTCGAGCAGGTGCGCAAAAGCGCGGGTGGGGAGGATTTGGGGGCGGTGTTTGGAGTTTAGCGAGACGTGCTGCGACGTGCGTGGTCGCCGAAGCGGCGTGCCGCCAGATTCCAATCAAGACTCCGCGCGTGTTGCGGCGTACGACGTTCGCGCATGCGCTGGAGAGCATCCCGAATGTCAGGGAAGACGTCTATTTCACGCGCTTGGGCGGCGAGGCTGACGTAGCGCGTTCAAGCAGAACGCGGAGTCGGAAGGTATGGCGCGAGTCTGTCGGGCCTCGCGCTTTCGCATGGGTTCGGGCGGGCTGCCCGCATCGCCTGCAACAACATCACAGGTACGCAGGGCGGCGCCGTGACCCCTGCTTACCTCCGCCGCGCCGCTTGCCGTGGCGCACCGCCGCCACTCGCACGCTCGTCCTTGTGGCGGAAATTGATCCGCCCCTTGGTCAGGTCGTAGACCGACAATTCGAGCGTCACGCGATCGCCCGCGAGAATACGGATATGGTTCTTGCGCATGCGCCCGGACGCATAGGCGCCGACCACGACGCCGTTGTCGAGCGTCACGCGGTAGCGGCTATCCGGAAGCACTTCGTCGACGATACCGTCAAGTTCAAGCAGTTCTTCTTTCGCCATGCATCACTCCTGGTCGATGGGATAAAGGGGAAACCGGCCGCAGGCATTGCGAGCGGCGCGACTGTGGATTCGTTTGAAAAGCAGCGGCGCCCGAAAGCACGCTGCGCGACATGAGTGACGCGCCGATGACGCCGCTCAAAGATCGGTGACCGACTGACCGCTCACCTGGCCGTCGATCAGCCGTTCCGCATGCGCCATGCACGCGATGCGCGCCTTGCCCATGCCGTCGAACGGAAACAGATACTGCAGGCGAAAAACCCGGCCGTCGGCCGCCGGATTGGCGCCGACGCGGCAGATGCGCACCGAAGCGTCGTAACCGGCGCCCGGATTGCGGGTCGCTTGCGCGCCCGCGGGGCGGCGCGGATAAACGAGCGGGTGAATTTCGTAACCCTTGTAGGTCTTGACTGCTGAATTCATGAGAAACATGTCCTGTATTGCGTGGTCCACGCGCCGCGTGCGGGGCGCTGCTTCCGGCAACGCTCCTTTGACGCGTCACGGCGCGGACCGGCGGCGCAGCACCGATGGGCGCGCCGCGTTAAAAATGGTTGGCACAGGCCTGCTAGACCCGGCGGGCTCAATGACAATGGCTCGAGCGGTCGCGCGAAAACGCGGATTCGACCGAAAAAACGCTGAAGCGGCGCGTCAATTCGGGCGCCGGACGCATGATGCTGAACCGCTCGGTGTACTTCTCGCGACGGCGAATGCGGGCGGCGCATTGCCGGAGTGACGGGATCGCCGATAAAGGGCGGTCGAACAGTCGGGGGTGGTGCGGAGATGCCGGGTTGAGACTGCCTGGTGCTGCCAGTGCTATATGGGTGCGAGGTATAACTATTGCAATATGATGCCTGAAATAGCCCTGATTGGATAGTGCAAACTTCAGCGCACGACCGGAACGCCCGACTGGCGGGGCTTCGCGGGCGGTTGGCGAAGTCGTGTCGGAGGCGGGACGGGCGACTGACGCGCGAGTGGCGCGAGTGGCGCGCGCGAGGCTCCTATCCGAACGCGTGCGTCAGCGCGACGTCTCGGCGACGCGCTTCTGCAATTCGCGCGCGGCCGCCAGCGGCAGGCGCGCATCGTCCCAGCCGGTCAACCATTCGATTTCCTTGGCCGTGAAGACCTGACCATGGTTGCGCAGCGCGTACTGCAGCGAATCGATGATGTGGTTGCGAATGATCTCCGGCGTGCGCTTGTCGTCGAGCACGGCGCGAAGCGCTTCGAGTGTGGCCATCGGTTGGCTCCGTTCGGTTGGGTGTCGGCGGATCAGTGTTTATCGCACGAAAAAAATGCGCCCGCGAGGTAGACAAAATTGCCGTCCGGCGTCGAGTCGCGGCGCCGGCGCGAGGCCGCTACAATGGCGACTTCCTGAATCGCGGACCGAGCGGGCGCGCCGGCGTCCACTGCGGGCATCTGGCTTCGTCGTCATCCGCTATCGCGCGCCGCCTCCTTCGAACCTCGCGTTTTTTCCATGCGCAACCCGAACGTGTCTCCTGTCAAAGACCTGCTGCTGAAGCGCTACGCGCCGATCGCCGACGGCATCGCCGCGCTGCTCTATCCGTGCGCCGAGGTGGTGATTCACGATCTGCGCGATCAGACCATCGCGTATCTGGTGAACAATCTGTCGCGGCTCGAGGTGGGCGCGCCGTCGGTGCTCGACGACGCGCACTTCGCGGCGCGCGGCCAGACCATCGGCCCCTACGAGAAGCTGAACTGGGACGGCCGCCGCATGCGCTGCGTGAGCAACATCCTGTTCGACGACGACGGCAAGCCCGCCGGCATCCTGTGCGTGAACTTCAACATCGCGGTGTTCGAGGATGTGCGCTCGACGCTCGATCTGTTCATCAAGGGCGGCGCGATGACGGACGCGCCTGCCGACGATCTGTTCCGCGACGACTGGCAGGACCGCATCAACACGTATCTGCACACGTGGCTGCGCGACCGGCAAATCGGCATCAATGCGCTGACGCGCGAGCACAAGCGTGAAATCGTCGAGGCGCTGCACGCGCAGGGCGCGTTTCGCGGCCGCAGCTCGGCGAATTACGTGGCCGCGGTGCTGACGATGGGCCGCGCGACCGTCTACAAGATCCTGAAGCAGATGAAAGAGGGCGGCTGAGCTCAGGCGCGCCGTGCTTGAAAATGCATCGACGACGCCCAAAATAAGGACAGACACCATGCGCTACCGACACTACAAAGGCGGCATTTACGAACTGGTCTGCGAGGCCACGCTCGAATCGGATCCGACGGTCACGATGATCGTCTACAAGGCGGCCAATGGTACGATCTGGACCCGTCCAGCGACGGTGTTTTTCGAGCTGCTTGAGCAGGAAGGCATCAAGGTGCCGCGTTTTGCGCCGCTCGATGAGTTCAACAACGAGGCAGATGCGTCCCCCGCGGACTCACCCATGCTGCCGTAATCACAGGAACAGGAAAACCGAATGCGTCTTTTGCTTGCCATCATTCTGCCGTGGCTGCAGTTTTTCACGATCGGCCGTCCGTTTGCGGGCATCATCTGCCTGATTCTGCAAATCACGCTGATCGGCTGGGTGCCGGCGGCCATCTGGTCGGTGTATTCGCTGAGCCAGTACAACACGGACAAGAAAATTGCCCGCGCAATGGGCAACGGGCGGTAAGACACAGCGCGTGAAAGCGTCGGCTAGCGGGGCGTCAGGCCCCTACGCTCCCGCTCACTGTGCCGGTATCGCGACCGCATCCGGCACTTCGATCACCACGTCGGTTTCCGCGACCGCCACGCACGGCAGGATATAACCGTCCGCCTTTTCCTCGCGGCTCACGCCGGGCCATTCAATCGAGTAGCGCACACGCCCGGACGTCATCCGGCACAAGCATGTTCGGCACGTGCCGTTGCGGCACGAACGCGGCAAACGCACATTGGCGAAAGCGGCGGCTTCGAGAATCGTCAGCGAATCGGGCGCTTCGAAGCTCTGGCCGAGCGGTTCGACGCGAACGACAGGCGGACGGGTGGGGGCGGACATCGTGCAGGTCAATGACTAGGTGCGCGACACTTTACACGGGATCGGACACCGCTTTATGCGGCGCCGCAACATCGGCGCGTCAGTCGCGCCTTCAAGAAAAAATCGGGGAAATCTTGCACCTGGCCCGAACTCGTCTAAAGTAAATCAATTCACCTCCGCGTGGCGCGAACTGACGATGCCGCGTCGAGGCGACGGCCCGCGTCGGCTGCATGGGACAAGGAGGAACGAGCGGCGGACGCGATAGCAAGCAATCAGCGCGTGCATTACCCGAGCGCATCGTGCGCGCACTCTTCCAGGTGACTCCCATGCAGATCCAATTCCCGAACGAAGCCCCTGAATATTCAGGTCGCGAACTTACTTTGGCGTTTCCGGCAATGGTCGATGGGCAGAGGGTGGAGTGCATGATCACCGCGGAAGCGCTCGAAGATCACTTCGGCGCCGCGTCCCCCCGGCTGGAGGACATGATCGTCGCGTTCGACGCGCACCGGCCGCGCATCGAGGCCGCCACGCGCCGGCTGTTGTCGGAAACGCGCGCGCAGTGTCTCGTGCTCAGAAGCGGTTACGTGCGGTTTTACGAGGCGAACTGGCGTAACTGACCGATCTGAAATTATCGGCTGGCTATCGGTACCGAAGCTTCGGCAAGCGCGACTGCTGCCGAAGCGCGAAGTTCGGATTCACCCGTGCCGCTGCCGCTGGCTGGCCTGAGTGCAAGCCGCGACCGCGTGCAATGCATCGGCGGCATGCAGCCAACTCCATTACTTTCAAATGATCCGGCGCAGCACCCGATCCTTGAACACCACATGGTGCGCGATCGCCGCGAGCGCGTGCAGTCCGATCACCCAATAGAACACGTTGCCGAGCCACTCGTGCGCGTCCTTCAACAGCGGCCGCGCGATCGCATCCGCACGCACCAGCGTGAAGCTGATGTCCGTCCATGCGAGCGGCACCGGCCGCCCGCCCGCATTGACCATCAGCATGCCGAGCAGCGGCTGGGCGAAGATGAACACATAGAGCGCGAGGTGCGCGGAGCGCCCGAGAAAAGCGAGCAGCCGATTGCTTTCGAGCTCCTCCGGCGCGCCGGCCCACAGTCTCCACAGCAGCCGCAACACGGCCAGCCCGAGCACCAGCGTGCCGGCCCAAAAATGCACGCCGGTCCAGAACGCGCGGCTGTCGGAGCCGCGCGGGCCGCGGATTTCGATGGCCAGATAGGCCAGCGCGACCAGCAGAAAAATCATCCAGTGGAAGAAAATCGCGGGCTTCGTGTAGCGGTCCGTCGTGCGGTTATATGAGGACATCAAGGCTCCTGGGGTGGCGACCCGTGCCGCTGCGACCGAGTCGATCGCGACCCGGTCGATCGCGACCCGGTCGATCGCGACCCGGTCGATCGCGACCCGGTCGATCATCATTCGAAACATCGGATGATAAACGGTCCCCGAACCCGACGACACATTCGATCCCCCTGCCGCGCGAGCGCGACCTCCTCATTCGCTGCCGAGATAGAAATACCGGAACAGGAAAATCGCCGCGATGACCCACACGACCAGCTTCACCTGACGCGCCTGGCCCGTCAGCAGCTTGAGTCCCGCGTACGAGATGAAGCCGAACGCGACGCCGTTCGCGATCGAGTAGGTGAACGGCATCAGCAGCGCGGTCAGCGCGGCCGGCACGACTTCGGTCGCGTCGTCCCACGGCAGGTCGACCAGTTCGCGCAGCATCAGGCACGACACGTACAGCAGCGCGGGCGCGGTCGCATACGGCGGCACCACTTCGGCGAGCGGCGCGAAAAACAGCGCCGCGACGAACAGTACGGCGACCGTGATCGCGGTCATGCCGGTACGGCCGCCGGCCTGCACGCCCGATGCGCTTTCGATATACGCCGTCGTCGACGAAGTACCGAGCATCGAGCCGGCGAGAATCGCGGTGCTGTCCGCGAGCAGCGCGCGGTTCAGGCGATGCATCTTGCCTTCCACCAGCAGCCCCGCGCGGTTCGCGACGCCCATCAGCGTGCCGGTCGCATCGAACAGCTCGACGAGGAAGAACACCAGCACCACGTTCAGCACGCCGCTCGACAGCGCGCTGCGGATATCGAGCTGCAACAGCGTCGGCGCGATCGACGGCGGCGCGGACACGATGCCGTGAAACTGGTTGCCGCCAAAGAAAAAGCTCAGGATCGTCACGCCGACGATACCGATCAGGATCGCCCCGCGCACGCGCATATGATCCAGCGTGACGATGCCGAAGAAGCCGACCGCCGCGAGCACGACGTGCGGGTCATGCAGATTGCCGAGCGTGACGAGCGTGGCCGGATTGCCGACCACCACGCCGGCCGACTTCAGCGAAATGATCGCGAGAAAGAGACCGATGCCGCCGGTGATCGCGATGCGGATCGAATGCGGAATGCCCTTGACGATCACCTCGCGCACGCGGAACAGCGTGACGATCAGGAACAGGCACCCGGAGATGAACACCGCGCCGAGCGCGGCCTGCCACGTGTAGCCCATGCCCTTGACGACCGTGTATGCGAAGTACGCGTTCAGGCCCATGCCGGGCGCGAGCGCGATCGGGTAGTTCGCGTACAGACCCATGATCAGCGACGCGAGCGCGGCCACGAGGCAGGTCGCGACGAACACCGCGCTCTTCGGCATGCCGGCGTCGCCGAGAATCGCCGGGTTCACGAAGATGATGTAGGCCATCGTCAGGAAAGTGGTCACGCCGGCTAGCACTTCGGTGCGCAGGTTGGTGTCGACGGCGTCGAAGCCGAAGTAGCGGTTGATCGAGTCCATGTGGCGGGTTTTCTCTCTTTCGTCGTTCAGACAGTGTTTTTGTCATCGAGGCGGCGTTACGGCGGAATTGTAGTCACGAATGGCAGCGCCCCGGCGCCTGTGGCGGCGCCAGCAGGCCGCCCGGGCCCGTCAGGCGGGCGGTTTGCCGTGCGACTGTGGCGCCTGCGCATCACCGCGAGGCGCCTGACGCGCGAGCCAGCGATCGAGTTCGCCAGCAAACGCCTTGCCATCGCGCGCGCTGAAGGCGGCCGGCCCGCCCGTGTCGACGCCGCTCGAGCGCAACTGGTCGAGCATCGAGCGCATGCGCAGCCGTTCTTCGATCGTGCCGGGCGTGTACCAGTTGCCGCGCGGATCGAGCGCGTGGGCATTTTTTGCCAGCACGGCGGCGGCGAGCGGGATGTCGGCGGTGATCACGAGGTCGCCCGCGACGACGCGCTCGACGATCAACTGATCGGCGGCGTCGAAGCCGGCCGGCACCTGGATCGCGCGGATCAGCGGCGACGGCGGCACGCGCAGGAACGAATTGGCGACCAGCGTCAGCGGCATGCCGGTGCGGCGCGCCGCGCGATAAAGCATGTCCTTGACGACGGCTGGGCAGGCGTCGGCATCGACCCAGATTGGCATGGTGCGGGTTCCGGCTGTGTGCGGCTGGTTTGCTGCGTGAGGAATGGAGGGACCGGATGATACCTTGGCGCGACGCAAGCCGTGCCATGCCGCTCGCGGCGGGCGGCATGCAGGCTGCGACTACGCAAGCCGCGACCGCCTTACTGCACGGCCGTCGGGGCGTTGCCTTGCTGCTGCTCGCGGTGTTGCGCGACGATGCGGCCCGCGCGCTGCGCGTTCTCCGGATAGTTGATCCAGTCGAACGGGTCGTAGCCGGCGGCAAGCCATTCCGCGAGGTCAGTGCGGACCTGGGCGCGCGTTTTCGGCGCCGACGGGTCGGCGGGCTGCGTCACCGCTTGCGCGTAGACGGTGCTGATACCCACGGCGGCCAACAGCGCGCCGAGTCCAATGCGGGAAGACAGTTTCATGGCGGGCTCCTGCGGAGCGGAAAAACAGCCGGACCTGGTGGTTTTTCGGTGCGCCGGGTAAGGCGGTACAAGCAACGCACCACTTCTGCCGGTAAATCGAACCCGCCGCGAGCCTCGTTCGCCACGTCAGCGCAAGCAACGCGCAAGCGGGCGGGTATGCCGAAACGTCGACGCTAATCCGCGCCGAATGGATGTCCTGACAAATATCGTCCTATCACGCCGATGGCTTGTTGAAGCGTTCCAGCCCCGCACTCACGAGGTCGATCGGCAGCGGAAACACGATCGTCGAGTTCTTGTCGGCGGCGATCGTCACCAGCGTCTGCAGATAGCGCAACTGCATCGCCTGCGGTTGCCGCGCGAGCGTCTGGGCCGCCTCCAGCAACTGCTTCGATGCCTGCAACTCGCCTTCCGCGTGAATCACCTTCGCGCGCCGTTCGCGCTCGGCTTCGGCCTGACGCGCAATCGCGCGGATCATCGTTTCATTGATATCGACGTGCTTGATCTCGACGATCGATACCTTGATGCCCCACGCGTCGGTTTGCGAGTCGAGCACTTTCTGGATGTCGGTGTTCAGCTGCTCGCGCTCCGACAGCAGCTGGTCGAGGTCGTGCTTGCCGAGCACCGCGCGCAGCGTCGTCTGCGCCAGCTGGCTGGTCGCCTCGAAGTAGCGCGCGACCTGGATCACCGCCTTCTCCGGATCGACGACGCGGAAATACACGACCGCGTTGACCTTGACCGACACGTTGTCGCGCGTGATCACGTCTTGCGTCGGCACGTCGAACACGATGGTGCGCAAATCCATGCGCACCGCCTGCTGCACGATCGGAATGATCAATACGAGCCCGGGCCCCTTGACCTTCCAGAAGCGGCCGAGCATGAACACGACGCCGCGTTCGTACTCGCGAAAAATCCGCACCGACGACGCAATCAGCGCGACCACGAGCAGGATCAGGATGCTGCCGAAGCCGAATGTGAAGCCGATCATGAGCGTTCTCCTTGTAAGGCGTCGACCGACGTAACGGGCACCACGGTCAGTGTGAGGCCGTTGCGCGCCGTCACGCGCACGCTCTGACCCGGCGCGGCCGGCGTGGTGCTCGAGACGCGCCAGCGCTCGCCGTGCACGCGCGCCCAGCCGGCCAGCGGGCCGCCCGCCGCGTGTTCGGGTTCGGGCAGCAAGCCGCCGTCCAGCACCACGCCGACGCAGCCGATCAGCGCCTCCGAGCCCGTCACGACCGGCCGCCGCCGCGCGCGCAGCGCGAGCCGCGACACGCCGAGCACGAACGCGACGCTGAACACGACGACCGCGGCGATCAGCGGCACCGGGATGCCGTAGCCGGGCACGTCGGTATCCATCAGCATCGTTGCGCCGACCACGAACGCGACCACGCCGCCGAAGCCGAGCGAGCCGAAGGTCGGCAGGAACGCTTCGCCGATCAGGAAGGCGATGCCGAGAAAGATCAGCCCGAGGCCGACGTAGCTGATGGGCAGCATCTGCATCGCGAACAGGCCGAGCAGCAGGCTGATCGCGCCGACTACGCCGGGCAGCACGAAGCCCGGATTGGCGAATTCGAAGAACAGGCCATACATGCCGAGCATCAGCAGAATCAGCGCGACGCTCGGATCGGTGATCACGGCGAGAAAGCGGCTGCGCCAGTCGGGTTCGAGCGTGATCAGCGGCGCATGCGCGGTGTGCAGCGTGACGCTGCCCGCGCTCGTGACGTACGTGCGGCCGTCCAGCTGGCGCAGCAGGTCCGGCACGTCGCGTGCGACGATATCGACGACGTGCTGCGCGAGCGCGTCCTCATCGGACAGGCTCACCGCTTCGCGGACCGCGCGCTCGGCCCACTCGGCGTTGCGGCCGCGCATCTGCGCGAGGCCGCGGATGTAGGCGGCGGCATCGTGGACCTGCTTGCGCAATTCGGTCGATTGGGTGTCGAGCGGCAGTGCGCTGGCGGCTTCGGATGATGCGCCGGGTGACGCAGGCGCGGACGCGCCGCCAGGCGGCGTGCGCATGTCCGGCAGCGCCGGCGTACCTGGGGTGGCTGGCGTTACCGGTGGGCCGCCGGCGGGCGGCTCGTTGCCGCCGATGCCCATCTGGATCGGCGTCGCGGCGCCGAGGTTGGTGCCCGGCGCCATCGCCGCGATGTGGCTCGCGTAGACGATGTAGGTGCCGGCGCTGGCCGCGCGCGCGCCGCTCGGCGCGATGAAGGTCGCGACCGGCACCGGCGAGGCGAGGATCGCCTTGATGATCTGCCGCATCGACGTATCGAGGCCGCCGGGCGTATCGAGTTGCAGGACCGCGAGCTGTGCGCGCTGGCTGGCCGCGCGCTGCAAACCACGCACGATGAAATCGGCGGTGGCCGGTCCGATCGCGCCATTCACCGGAATCACGACGACGCTGTTGGCGGTCGCGGTGGCGACGTTCGCCGCGCTCGCCGCATTGGCCGCTTGCAGCGGCGCCAGCGCTTCGCGCGTCGCGAAGCCGAACGCGCATAGCACGCCGAGCACGGCGATGCCGCGCATCAAACGGCCCACGATGCCGCCGCGGATAAGCGGCCTGCGCGGACCGGACTGCCGGAGCGGGAGACGCGGAGTCGTGTTCATCGCTGACGGCCGTCGCGCCAGCCGGTGCGAACCGGCGGCGCGGGCCCCTACCCTCGATCAAGGCTGGCCTGTTGCCGCTTAAAGCTTAGTCCGATTCGGCGCGTCGCGTGAGATCGAGCCCCGCGGCCCGGGCCGGCCGGTAGTCGGTCGGGCGCATGCCGGTCCATTTGCGGAACGCGCGATGAAACGCGCTCGGCTCCGCGAAGCCGACGGCGTTGGCGATATCGGCGATGGTGCGCTGCGTGCGCTGCAGTTCGGCGATCGCGATGTCGCGCCGCAGCGCGTCCTTGATCGACTGATACGTGTGGCCCTCCTGCTTCAGGTGCCGCCGCATCGTCGCCTCGGCGACGTGCAGTCGCGCGGCCATCTGATCGGCCGCGGGCCAGCCCGACATCGGCAGCGCGCGCAGCGTCTTGCGCACGCGCGCGGCGAGCGAACCCGGATTGCGGTACTTGACGATGAAGCTGCCGGGCGCATCGCGCAGAAACGGCCGCGCCGAGCGCGAAGTCTGGATCACCGGCAGTTCCAGAAACGCAGGGTCGAGATCGACGGACGACTCGGGCTCGTCGAAATACATGTCTTCGCAGAACATCAGCCGGTATTCGTGCGCGGCCGGCGGCGCGGCGCAGCGAAAGCGCGCTTCGAGCAACGGAATGCGCCGGCCGACGAGCCAGCACACGAGCCCGTACACGAGGATGAAATACGTCGCGTAAGCGAACATCGCCGGCTTGCGCGTGCCCGCGCGCTCGACGAACTTCAGGCGCACGCGCTGCGCGTCGGTGTCGATCGTCGCGCCGAGATCGTCGAGCACGAGCCGCATGAAGCCGACCGCGCGCGCAAGCGCCTGCGCGCCGTTGCGCGCGCCCAGCGCCGTCTGCGTCATCGCGATGAAGCTGCCGCTTTTCATCGGATGCGAGTCCTGGCCGAAGAATTCGTCGTCGAGCGCGCGTGCGATGCCGGCCCACAGCGCGCCGTATTGCGCCGACGATACGCGGCTTTTCGGCGACGCGAGCATCGCCGCGGCAATGCCGGCCGCTTCGGCGAGCGCTCGCGCGTCGAGGCCGCGCGCCGTCGCGAGCGCGAGCGTTTCCTCGACGAGACTGACGGAGATCGTGCCTTTGTCGCTTTTCATCGGGATTCGGCCTTTCTGGCAAAAGCGCTCAGCATGGGCTGCATCGTGGCTCATGAAGCCCCTGAAATGGCGAGACTCCATGCACGTGCATGGTAGCAGGATGGCAAAATCGCTCAGCAAGAATGAGCGGAGCGAGCATCGAACGGCGCGGGCCGCTTGCCTACACTTGCCGCATCACCGCGATCGCCAGCACGGCCGGCAGCACCAACGAGGACGCAGTCATGGACAGCTTCTACACCGACGAACAACGGATGATCCGCGACGCCGCGCGCGACTTCGCGACCGAATGCCTCGCGCCGCACGCGGCGCAATGGGATCGCGACGCGCAACTGCCGGCCGAGGTCGTCGCGCAGCTGGGCGAACTCGGCTTTCTGGGCATGATGGTGCCGGCCGAGTGGGGCGGCTCCTACACCGATTACGTCGCCTACGCGCTCGCGCTGGAAGAGATCGCGGCCGGTTGCGCCGCCTGCGCGACGCTGATGAGCGTGCACAACTCGGTCGGCTGCGCGCCGATCCTGAACTTCGGCAGCGCCGCGCAGAAAGACCGCTATCTGCGCGAGCTCGCCATCGGCCGGACGATCGGCGCGTTTTGCCTGACCGAGCCGCAGGCGGGCTCCGAGGCGAACAATCTGCGCACCCGCGCGCAGCGGCGCGACGGGCAGTGGATTCTGAACGGCAGCAAGCAGTTCGTGACCAACGGTGCGCGCGCCGGTCTCGCGATCGTATTCGCGGTCACCGATCCCGAGCGCGGTAAGCGCGGCCTGTCCGCCTTCATCGTGCCGACCTCGACGCCGGGTTTCGACGTCGGCCGGCCGGAGCACAAGCTCGGCATTCGCGCATCGGACACCTGTCCGATCTCGCTCGATCAGTGCGCGGTGCCCGAGGCCAATCTGCTCGGCGAGCCGGGCGAGGGTCTGCGCATCGCGCTGTCGAATCTCGAAGGCGGACGCATCGGCATCGCCGCGCAGGCAGTCGGCATTGCGCGCGCCGCGTTCGACGCCGCGCGCCGCTACGCGAACGAGCGCGAACAGTTCGGCAAGCCGCTGAAAGACCACCAGACGATCGCGAACATGCTTGCCGACATGGCGACGCGCCTGAATGCCGCGCGCCTGCTCGTGCATCACGCGGCACGGCTGCGCTCGGCGGGGCGGCCGTGTCTGTCGGAGGCGTCGCAGGCGAAGCTTTTTGCGTCGGAGCTTGCGGAGGAGATCTGTTCGAACGCGATCCAGATTCATGGCGGCTACGGCTATCTGGAGGACTATGCGGTCGAGCGCCACTATCGGGATGCACGGATCACGCAGATTTACGAAGGGACGAGCGAAGTGCAGCGGATGGTGATCGCGCGCCATGTTTGAGGGCGGCGTTTGAGCGCACAATAGCCTGGCCGTGGATGCTCGCCTGGATCACCGCGGCGAAAATAACCGAGCGCGCCCCGCGCCACTCGCAACTACGTTGCATGAGACCAGAGTAAGCGCTAAAGCGCTAACTCTGGTCGACAGGAGACGACGATGACAGCAGCGAAAGCCTTTCTCGAAGCGCGCGATCTGCTAGTGCGCCATCGCACCGACTACGAGCGCGCGTACCGCGAATTCGCGTGGCCCGCGCTCGGCGAGTTCAACTGGGCGCTCGACTACTTCGACGCGATCGCGCGCGACAACGACAACCCCGCGCTGTGGATCGTCGACGATCCTTCCAGCGACGGCCTGCGTCTGTCGTACGCGCAGATGTCGGAGCGCTCGTCGCGGATGGCGAACTTTCTGCGCGGCGCGGGCGTCGGCCGCGGCGACCGTGTGCTGCTGATGCTGCCGAACCGCGTCGAGCTATGGGACGTCATGCTCGCCGCGATGAAGCTCGGCGCGATCGTGCTGCCCGCCACCACGCAGCTATCCGCCGACGACGTGCGCGACCGCGTGCAGATCGGCGGCGCGAAGTTCGTCGTGGTCGACAGCGCGGAGCTGGGCAAATTCGATGCGCTCGACGTGCCGCTCACCCGCCTGTCGGTCGGTGCGCCGCGCGACGGCTGGATCGATGTTGCCGCCGCATACGAGGCTTCGCCGCATTTCACGCCGGACGGCGTCACCCACGCCAGCGATCCGCTGTTGCTGTACTTCACGTCCGGCACCACCTCGAAGCCGAAGCTGGTCGAGCATACGCACCAGAGCTATCCGGTCGGGCATCTGTCGACGATGTACTGGATCGGCCTGCAACCCGGCGACATCCATTGGAACATCAGCTCGCCGGGCTGGGCCAAGCACGCGTGGAGCTGCTTCTTCGCGCCGTGGAACGCGCAGGCCTGCGTGTTCGTGTTCAACGTCCCGCGCTTCGTGCCGAAAGACACACTCGCCGCGCTCGTGCGCTTCAACGTCACCACGCTGTGCGCGCCGCCGACCGTCTGGCGCATGCTCGTGCAGGAGCCGCTCGGCGACTATCCGGTGAAGCTGCGCGAAATCGTCGGCGCCGGCGAGCCGCTGAATCCGGAGGTCATCGAGCGCGTCAAGCACGCGTGGGGCATTACGATTCGCGATGGCTACGGCCAGACCGAAACGACCTGCCAGATCGGCAATTCGCCGGGCCAGCCGGTCGTGGCCGGCTCGATGGGGCGTCCGCTGCCGGGCTACCGGGTCGAGCTGCTCGACGCCGACGACCACCCGGTCGGCGAAGGCGAAATCGCGCTGCCGCTCGCCGACCGGCCGCTCGGCCTGATGACGGGTTACGCGAACAACGCCAACGCGACCGCGCAGTCGATGCGCAACGGCCTCTATCGCACGTCGGATGTCGCGCTGCGTCGCGACGACGGCTACTACGTGTACGTCGGCCGCTCGGACGACGTGTTCAAGTCGTCCGACTATCGCCTGAGTCCGTTCGAACTCGAAAGCGTGCTGATCGAACACGAGGCGATCGGCGAGGCGGCCGTCGTGCCGAGCGCGGACGCGTTGCGTCTGTCGGTGCCGAAGGCGTTCGTCACCGTGCGTCACGGCTACGAAGCCGGTCCCGAACTCGCGCGCGCGGTGTTCGCGTTCTCGCGTGAAAAACTCGCGCCGTACAAGCGGATTCGCCGTCTGCAATTCAGCGAACTGCCGAAGACGATCTCCGGCAAGATTCGCCGCGTCGAATTGCGGCGCCGCGAAATGGAGCGCGCAGCCGAGCCCGCGCGTCTGCCGGACGAGTATTGGGAAGAGGATTTTCCCGACTTGCGGTGACTGTCTTTATTCCTCGCCATTGCTGGTTTGCCGCCCCGGTTTGAATCGCACGTATTGAATTCGAGCTTCGGATTCGACGCGTCGGGGCACTGTTTTCTAAATCACAGGAGTTTCAGCATGAGCACCCTTGCTTCGAACGAGACCGGCCGCGACGTTGCCGGCGCCGTGGCCACCGTCAAACTGCTGATCAACGGCGAGTTCGTCGAATCGAAGACGACTGAGTGGCGCGACATCGTGAACCCGGCCACGCAGGCGGTCCTCGCGCGCGTGCCGTTCGCGACCGTCGCGGAAGTCGACGCGGCGGTGCATAGCGCGCATGCCGCGTTCAAAACGTGGAAGGACACGCCGATCGGCGCGCGCATGCGCATCATGCTGAAGTACCAGGCGCTGATTCGCGAGCATATGCCGCGCATCGCGAAGACGCTGTCGGCCGAGCAGGGCAAGACGATTCCCGACGCCGAGGGCGACATCTTCCGCGGTCTGGAAGTCGTCGAGCACGCGTGTTCGATCGGCACATTGCAGCAGGGGGAGTTCGCCGAGAACGTCGCGGGTGGTGTGGACACTTACACGCTGCGCCAGCCGCTCGGCGTATGCGTCGGCATCACGCCGTTCAATTTCCCCGCGATGATCCCGCTGTGGATGTTCCCGATGGCGCTCGTGTGCGGCAATACCTTCGTGCTGAAGCCGTCCGAGCAGGACCCGCTGTCGACGATGCAGCTCGTCGAACTGGCGCTCGAAGCCGGCGTGCCGAAGGGCGTGCTGAACGTCGTGCACGGCGGCAAGGAAGTCGTCGATGCGCTGTGCACGCATGAACTGGTGAAGGCGATTTCGTTCGTCGGCTCGACGGCGGTCGGCACGCACGTGTATCGCCTCGGCAGCGAACACGGCAAGCGAGTGCAGTCGATGATGGGCGCGAAGAACCACGCGGTCGTGCTGCCCGACGCGAATCGCGAACAGACCCTCAACGCGCTCGCCGGCGCCGCGTTCGGCGCGGCCGGTCAGCGCTGCATGGCGAGTTCGGTGGCGGTGCTGGTCGGTGCCGCGCGCGAGTGGCTGCCCGAGCTCGTCGCGAAGGCGAAGACGCTGAAGGTCAACGCGGGTCACGAGCCGGGCACCGATGTCGGGCCGGTCGTGTCGCGCGCCGCGAAGCAGCGCATTCTCGGTCTGATCGACGCTGGCGTGAAAGAGGGCGCGACGCTCGCGCTCGACGGCCGCGATGTGAACGTGCACGGCTACGAGCAGGGCAACTTCATCGGCCCGACGGTGTTCACCGACGTGACGGCCGACATGGAAATCTACCGCACCGAAATCTTCGGGCCGGTGCTCGTGGCGGTGAACGTCGCGACGCTCGACGATGCTATCGCGCTCGTCAACGCCAACCCGTTCGGCAACGGCGTCGGCCTCTTCACGCAAAGCGGCGCGGCGGCGCGCAAGTTCCAGAGCGAGATCGATATCGGCCAGGTCGGCATCAACATTCCTATTCCGGTGCCAGTGCCGTTTTTCAGCTTCACCGGTTCGCGCGGCTCGAAGCTTGGCGATCTCGGTCCCTACGGCAAGCAGGTCGTGCAGTTTTACACGCAGACCAAGACGGTCACCGCGCGCTGGTTCGACGACGACACCGTCAACGATGGCGTCAACACGACGATCCGCCTGCGTTGAAGGCACTGAGGGCACACCCGGGAGACGACATCATGAAAATAGGCTTTATCGGACTCGGCAATATGGGCGCGCCGATGGCGCTGAACCTGCTGAAGGCGGGCCACGCGCTCAACGTGTTCGACCTCAGCGCGGAAGCTGTGCGCACGCTCGTCGACGCAGGCGCGCAGCCGGCCCGCTCACCGCAAGCCGCCGCGAGCGACGTCGAATGCGTGATCACGATGCTGCCCGCCGCGGCTCACGTGCGCAGCGTGCTCGTCGCGGACGACGGCATCCTCGCCGGCATCGCGCCGGGCGTGCCGATCATCGATTCGAGCACGATCGATCCCGCCAGCGTGAAAGCGTTTGCCGAACTCGCCGCGGCTCATGGCAACAACTTCGTCGATGCACCGGTCTCGGGCGGCACGGGCGGCGCGGCGGCGGGCACGCTGACCTTCATGGTCGGCGGCAGTGCGAGCGCGTACGAGCAGGTCAAGCCAGTGCTGTCGGCGATGGGAAAAAACATCGTGCATTGCGGCGACACCGGCACGGGCCAGGTCGCGAAGATCTGCAACAACCTCGTGCTCGGCATCTCGATGGCGGGCGTCGCCGAGGCGATGTCGCTCGGCGAGGCGCTCGGTATCGACACGAAGGTGCTCGGTAGCATCATCAATACGTCGACCGGGCGCTGCTGGAGTTCGGACACGTATAACCCGATGCCGGGCGTGATCGAGACTGCGCCGTCGTCGCGCGGCTATACCGGCGGCTTCGGCACCGACCTGATGCTGAAAGATCTCGGCCTCGCCACCGATGCCGCGCGCGGCGTGCGTCAACCGGTCTATCTCGGCGCGCTCGCGCAGCAGCTTTATCAAACGATGAGCGCGAACGGCGCGGGGCGCCTGGACTTTTCGGCGGTGATCAAGCTGTATCGCTCGCGTGAGCGCGGCGGTAACGGCCAGGGAGGCACGCAATGATCGACCTCGATTACGCACATGACGGCGCCGTTGCTTTGATCATGTTGAAACGGCCGCCCGCGAACGCTTTCACGCCTGACGGTCTGCTGCAATTGCAACGCACCGTCGAGCAGTTGAACGCCGATGCGCGCGTGCGCGCGCTCGTGATCACCGGCGACGGTCCGAAGTTTTTCAGCGCGGGCGCCGATCTGAACACGTTCGCGGACGGCAATCGCGAAGTCGCGCGCACCGCGGCCGCGCGTTTCGGCGCGGCCTTCGAGTCGCTGCAGAACGCGCGGCCCGTCGTCATCGCGGCGCTCAACGGCTTTGCGATGGGCGGCGGTCTCGAATGCACGCTCGCGTGCGATATCCGCATCGCCGAGCAGCATGCGGTGCTGGCGCTCCCCGAGACGGCGGTCGGTCTGCTGCCATGCGGCTGCGGCACGCAGACGCTGCCGTGGCTCGTCGGCGAAGGCTGGGCCAAGCGGATGATTCTGACCGGCGAGCGCGTCGATGCGGCGACCGCGCTCAGCATCGGTCTCGTCGAAGAAGTGGTGGAGCGCGGCGCCGCGCGTGAAGCCGCATTGAACATGGCGCAGCGCGTCACCGGTTTGAGCCCGCAGGCGGTCAGCTTCAGCAAGGAGCTGATCCATCAGGCGCGGCATGGCGTGCCGCGCGCCGCCGCGCTCGCGCTAGAACGCGAGCGCTTCGTCGATCTGTTTGATGGCGCCGATCAGCGCGAGGGCGTCAACGCGTTCCTCGAAAAACGCGCGCCGCGCTGGCAGACGAGCCGTGCAGCGCGGGAGACGCAGCGATGAGCACTTTGCACGGCTTTGCGGTCGAAATGCGCGCCGCGACGAACACGCAAGCCGAACCCGACGTGCTGTTTCGCGTTGTCAACCGCGTGGCGATCATCACGCTGAACCGGCCTGCCGCGCTCAACGCGCTGTCGCACGCGATGGTGCGCGAACTCGCGGTGCTGGTCGAGCATTGCCGCACCGATGCCGGGATCGTCGCGCTGGTGCTGAAGGGCGCTGGCGACAAGGGCTTTTGCGCGGGTGGCGACGTGCGCGAGGTACATCGGCTCGCGACGCAGGGCGACCCACGCTGGCTCGCGTTCTTCGTCGACGAATACCGGCTCGATTACGCGTTGCACACGTTTCCGAAGCCGGTGGTCGCGCTGCTCGACGGCATCGCGATGGGCGGCGGCATGGGCCTCGGCCAGGCGGCGCGGCTGCGCATTGTGACCGAATGCAGCCGCATCGCGATGCCGGAGACTCGCATCGGCTTCGTGCCCGACGTCGGCGCGAGCCGCTTTCTAAGCGTGATGCCGGCCGAGCTTGCGCTGTATGTCGGGCTGACCGGCGCGACGCTAGCGGGCGCCGACGCGATGCGCCTGCAACTGGCCGACCTGTGCGTGCCGGCCGACTGGCTCGCGAGCTTCGAAGAACGTTTGCAGCGCATGTCGCACGACGGCGAGCGCATCGACGCGCTGCGCGCCGTGTTCGAGCCGCCGTGCAATATCGTGCCGCACGCGCCGCTCGGCGCGCTGACGCAACTGATCCTGCGCCACTTCGACCGGCGTTCGGGCGTCGAGCGCATCGTCGCGACACTGCGTCAGGATCTCGAACGCGAACCGCCGCGCGAGGTGCGGCAATGGCTGCAAGCGACCTACGACGCACTGACCGCCCATTCGCCGACGATGCTGCACGTGACGCGCGAAGCGCTGCTGCGCGGCCGGCAGATGGCGCTTGCCGATTGCTTCCGGATGGAGCTCGGCATCGTGAAGCGCTCGATCGAGGAAGGCGATTTCCGCGAGGGCGTGCGCGCGCAACTGATCGACAAGGACCGTCGGCCGCGCTGGTCACCGGCGACGCTCGCCGATGTGCAACCCGAGCGCGTGCGGCATTTCCTGAGTTCGCCGTGGCACGGCGACGCGCATCCGCTGGCGGCGCTGGGCGCGGAGCATGGCGACTGACTTGCGCGGCGTATCGCATGCCGCGCGGGGCGCGCGGCCCGGCGCACCCGCGCCCGCCCTTAGGCTTGCCTGGCATGTCCCGCCCATCAGCCGCCGGTGCCAATTGTGGTGTGGCGTACACAGACTACGCGCGCCGATTGACATCTTTCCGGGCGCAATCTTAGATAGATAGTTCAGCCCCGTCCCGACCGGCAAAGCCTGCTCGCAGCCCTCATCACGGCGCTCGTCCGACCTACGGTGCGTTTATACGTCACCGCTTCCCGCATTCTCGTGCTCTTGATCGATCAGGAGGCAATGCGTATGGAAAAGCCGTCAGATGAGAATCGCCGCTCCAAACCCTTCGGCGACAAACCCGCTTCCCACGTCGAGCAGGGCCCGCATGCAAAAAAGCTCGTCCTCACCGCGCTAGGCGGCATTGCGGTTCTGGTGGGCAGCGGTATCTACTGGGTGGTGACCTTTTCGCATCGCGTGCCGCATGCGGATTGCTTTCCTCCCGGCATCGAGTGCGTTAAAAAGATCGCCGCGGTGATGGAGGAAGTCAGCGACGCGGATCGCGCAACCAGCATGGGCGAGAGCTGGCTGCTTGCGTTGCTGGTCACGGCCTTCACGTTCCTCGTGTTCTATGTCCACATTTGCCGTGGAGAAGAAGAACGGGCGCGGACCATCGCGGAACGCGAGTTCGAGGAGAAGAAGCGTATCGCGGAAGAGGAAGGCGAGGCCGCTCCCGACGTCGACTCCCGCTCGAAGGGTGTAGTCGGCATCCTGCGAAGCTGGTTCGCGTCGCGCTGGTGCATTCCGGTGTTCTGCTACGTCCCCGCGGTATTACTGTTCGGCGGAGAGATATGGGAGGGCTATACCGATGCGGTCGTACTCGCATTGGCGCTCGCCGCCATTTACGTGGCCGCCGAACACTATTCCGCGCTCGAGCAGCAACGCAAGCTCGTCGACGAGCAGGAAGCGGTGCTCGAGACCATCCGCAAGGAGCTCAGCGACAAGGTGGCCAGCATCGATAACGCGATGGGAACCCGCTATGGTCTTCGCGTGATTTACGACGCCTATCGCGACCCGAACCACGACCAGTCCCGCGCAGAGGAGAGGAAGCGCTTGCAGCCGAGCGCGGCGCACCAGGCTCACGGCGGCGCGGCGAACGTTCAGGAGTCGGAAAAAGGCATTTTTTCGATCTATCGTTTCTTCGATATCGACAAGCAATGGTGGGCGCGCGAGTCCTGGGACGGCTATCGCAGCAGCCCCGCGGCAACGCTCTATCGGACCCTGAAGGAAGGCGCGCGCACGAAGATGACGCTGGTGACGCCCCTCGAATATCCCGAGTTCGACGACGGCTCGATGCAGGACAAGGCACTCTTCTTCGGCAAATTCATTGGACTCGTATGGCATTACGTCGTGCTGTGGCACGTACGGCGCGCGCTCGAGGCCGACTCGAAAGACGTCATGTGCGAACACAAGATCCGCATTGCGCAGACTTCGCTGTGGCTGCATGTGGTCGACCGGACCGTCTATCAGATTCTCGGCGACGATCGCGGCAAGGACGTCAAGGTGCGCAACCTGACGCACGACATGGATGAGATCTCGGTATCGCTCGCCCGCTGGGCCAAGCGTGAAATTCAAACGCTGGCGGCGCGTGGCCCGACCGTCGAGGAGTACATCTGCACCTGCCTGACCGATGCCCATCAGGCCATACCCGCAGACGGCGCGGCCACCTTCGGACAGAACGAGGATCACGTACTCGAAAGACTCGGATTCAAGGAATGGGCGAACGAAGGAGACGCGCCATCGGGAATTCGCAAGCGAGTGTTGGCCGCGCGCTGCAAGGGATTGATCCGGGATGCCGTGGCGATCATCGCCACGTCCGAGCCGAGGCAGACGGCGACCATCGACGGCCAATACGATCCGTCGATCGAAGAGATAGCAGCGGAGGTCGAGTGATGACTACTTCCATCGATGCGATGCTGGCCGACCTGGAGATCATCAGCGACCTGGTGATGTCCATCGTGGTGCCGACGAAAAACACGGACCGGTCGAACTTCACGACGCCGATCTCGCTGATCGTCAGACACCATCTGGTCGGCGGGCAGTCGCCGCTTGCCGGTCGCGACGTGCGCGGTCTCGTCGACCGGCTCAAGCACTGCGCCGGCGCGCTGTGCAAGGTCGGATCGGGCAAGAAGCTGCTCGCCGATTCGCAGTTGATGCGGGGCATTCCTGCGGCGCCATATCAGGCGAATCAGTTCTACGTCGAGTTGCTGACGGCGGTGTCGCTCGGTCTTTATTTTCTCGGCGTGCCGATTGGCGAGCCGTGGGACCTGGTGCAGACCTGGGCCGACGAGGAGGGGGGCGGGCTACCGAACGGCATCTGCGTGGCGAAGGCGATCGGCGATATCGTGCGCTCGTCGCGCAAGTGGCATCCCACGCTGCCGGTGGAAGCCGATGCGAACGAGCGCGCCAAACGCAGGGCGTCGACGGATCTGATCGTCCATTCGTTCCTGCCGATGATCCTGTTTCGCGATCTGATCCTGTGGGGCGGCGGACAGCCGGAACCGGAGAATTCCGGGCTGCCGGAACATCCGTCGATCCGCAGTCAGACGGCGACCGGACCCACCGAAGGCGACGAGTCGGATGAACGGTCTTTGCTCGTGCCGTCGATCCATGCGTTGGGCCGCTGTTACGAAGTGTTGCAACTGCAACTTTACCTGAGGGCGGGTTATCCGATTTACTATGCCGTGCCAGAGGCCATTCTGAAGACCGAAATTTTGCGGTCCTGCGCGGCGGGAAAATCCACCGAGGAGTGCTGGGAAGAAATGTGCACGTTCCTGCGTGACAAGATCTTCCGCGGCAAGCTGCCCGACGCCGGCAATCTGCAGAAGCAGTGCGTCTACGTGATCGACCGGACCAAGCCTCCCGCGTGCTTCATCAATCACGATGCGGGGCTGCTGACCTTCGAAGGCATCGATCTCGACGTGGGCAGCCGCGAACTGCCGCTACCGGCGAGTTACATGCTCGATGAACGCAGGGAGCGCTACCGCAAGAGAGTGCTTTCGTTCAAGCCGGCCGATGACGAAGCCGCGCTGCGAAACCTCTTGAATGGCGCAAAGAACAAGGAACTTTTCAAGCATATCTTTCATGGCGCGAAAGATGATCATCCTGATCCGGCTCACGGCAAGGATGCCGCCAACGACGCCGCGAAGGACACCGTCACGGTGAGGTGACGATGCGCGGCGCACTGGGTATCGGGAACGCCGGATGCTAGGAATTTTAAGGTTGCTCCGACGCGGATCGCCTCTGGCGAAGCGATCCGCGCCATAACGAGGCGCGTCGCGCCGTACGTTGGCTGTTTCGTTGCAACGCCAGCAGGCAACTCCACAGTCAAACCTGGCAGGAAGGCACCATGGACAGGAATCGTGTAGAAGGTACAGCGAAGGAGCTCAAGGGCTCGGTCAAGGAAGCGATTGGCAAGGTCACCGGCAATCGCGCGAAACAGGCCGAAGGAGCGGCCGAAAAAATAGCCGGCAGGATACAGGCGAGAATCGGCGAAGAAACCGAAGAGGTACGAGAGCGTGTGAAGAGTTAGCGAGCCGAAACTTCACGTACCCGCAGCTTCATTTATCCCGCCCCCCGGTATCGGGCGCATCAAGTCAGGCACGCAAGCCGTGCAATGACGCACCGCGTGCGTAGCGCCTCGCACGCCGCCGGTGCTCGCCGCGTCGCGCCCTCGCGGCGCGGCGCGGCGTTCGACACACGGAACGTGTAAATTTCTGTTACGGTCCAGAGTCAGCCGGCGCACTCGTCGCGCCGGCGCCGCATCGCCCATTCGAGGACGCTTCATGCTGGGATTCGACGTCGGCGCGGCCAGGAAAGTCTGGACCGCGTCTCTGCTCGCGCTGCTATTTTTCCTCATCTATATCGCGTCGACGACGGTGCTCGTCGTCGTGTTCGCGGTGTTTTTCAGCTATCTGATCTACCCGATGGTGGTGCTGGTCGAACGCGTGAGGCCGCGCCGCATGCCGCGCGTCGTGTCGATCGCGGTCGTGTTCGTCGTCGTGGTCGCGCTGCTCGCGGTGGTTGGCTCACTGTTCGGCGTGGAATTGCAGGATCAGGCGACGCGCCTCTTCACGCAACTGCCCGCGCTGCTGCGCACCGATGTGCCGAACCGTTTTCCGCTGCCGCATTTTCTCGAACCGCTGCGCGAGCGGATCGTCGATTTCGTGCGCAGCCAGATCGAGACCGGCTCGGACAACGCCGTGCCGTTGGCGCGCAGCCTCGGGCTCGGCGTCGTCCACGCGGCGAGCAACCTGATCTACCTGGTGCTGATTCCGATCCTGAGCTTCCTGCTGATCAAGGACGGCGAACGGATGCGCGACGCGTTTCTGGCGTTGCTGAACAGCCGGCATCGCGTGCTGTGGAACGAGATCGTCGACGATCTGAACGTGCTGCTGTCGAAGTACGTGCGCGCGCTGCTGTTTCTGTCGCTCGCCACGCTATTTAGCTACGGCGTCGTGTTTTCGCTGCTCGGCGTGCCGTACGCGTTTCTGCTCGCGGTCAGCGCGGGGATGCTCGAATTCGTGCCGTTCGCGGGGCCGCTTGCCGCGGTCGCGATCACGCTCGTGGTCGCCGTATTCAGCGGCTATCCGCACCTGTTGTGGCTCGTGATTTTTATCGGACTGTACCGGCTGTTCCAGGACTACGTGCTCAATCCGTATCTGATGAGCGAAGGCGTGGAGGTCAGTCCGTTTCTGGTAATCGTCGGACTGCTCGCGGGCGATCAGCTTGGCGGCGTCGCTGGGATTTTTCTCGCGGTGCCCGTCATCGCGACGCTGAAAATCGTGATCGGCCGGGCGCGCGTGTTTTACTCGGCGTCGCACGGGCAGGGCGAGGCCGCGCGGCGCGCGCTGACGGGCAGCACCGACGATGAGGCGTAACGCGCGGCGCGCAGTTGGCGCAGCGACACCGCGCGCCGCCTGGCATCGCTAACCTTCTCCAGCGATGTGAGCTTCGATGCCGGCGCGAGGCATCATCGCGCCAGCGGCGCTGGCCGCCGCCACTTCGCGCGGCACGCCCTTCACGCGCGAGACCCACAGCACCGCCGCGCATGCGACCGCCACCGCCGCCCAGCCGACGGTTCCATACCCGGCGATGCGGCCATCAGCCGACGTGCTCAGCATCAAGCCGCCGAGCCACGCGCCAGTGCCGGTGCCGAGCGCCTGCAGCGCGCTGTTCGCGCTCAGGAACGCACCGCGTCGCGCGGGCTCGGGGACCGTGGTCAGCAGTGCCTGCATCGGCACCATGCGGCCGTTCATCAACACGAGGAAGCACGGGAAGAACAGCACGAGCGCGTAGAACGGCAGGTTCGGCAGATGCGTGATGAACAGCACCGGCACGAACGACAGCAGCGCCGCGCAGCGGAACACGCGCTGCGTGCCGAAGCGGTCGGCGAATCTGCCGACGAGGCGCGACGTGAAGAAGGTCGCCGCGCCGCCGGCCATGTACAGCCACGACAGCTGTCGCGGCGCGACGCCGTGATTGGCGACCAGCATCGGCGCAATGAACGGGATCACCAGCATGTGCGCGATCATCATCATGAACGTCAGCGCGAACGCGTTCAGATGGCTTCGGTTGCTCAGCAGGCGCCACAGCTCGGGCAGTACTTCCGCGAGCGGCGGCTGCCGGCGGCTCAGATGCGCGGCCAGCGACGGCACCTGTTGCGAGGCCGCGAACCACACCAGCAGCGACAACGCGACCAGCAGGAAGAACGGCGCCGCCCAGCCGAACTGCGCGCCGAGCATCACGCCGGCCGGCACGCCGGCGATCGCCGCGAGCGAGAACGCGGTCATGATCGTGCCGGTCGCGGCGCCGCGCCGTTGCAGCGGGATCACGTCGCCGACGATCGCCATGATCACGGAGCCGAGCACGCCGCCGGTGATGCCCGCGAACGCGCGCGCGGCGAGCAGCAGCGCGAAGCTCGACGCGAGCGCGCACGCGAGGTTCGACAGCGCGAACAGCGCGTAAATGGTGAGCAGCAGACGGCGCCGGTCGAAGCGGTCGATATAGGTCGCCGCGAACAGGCCCGACAGCCCCGAGCACCACGAATACGCGGATACGGCCGTCGCGAACGCGGCCGGCGCGATCTGGAATGCGCTCATGATCTGCGGGCCGAGCGGCATCATCACCATGAAGTCCATGATGATGGTGAACTGCGTGAGCGCGAGCAGCCACAACAAACGACGCTCGTGCCGTGCAGTGATTGAGTACATCGGTTGATTTCCTTTTGTCGTTGTTCGAAGTACGCCGCTAATGCCGCGCGCCACGCGAGCAGAAGCTCAGTCGTCGATCGTTTCGTGGACCGCGACCGCGCCCTGTTTCCAGTAGCTGGCCGCGCGAATCCGCGTTTTGTCGACGCCGCGCTCGCCGCATAGATGCTGACGCACCGCGCGGATCGTCGCCGCTTCGCCTGCGGCCCACACGTAGCCTTCGCCGTTCTCCGGCAGCCAGGTCTCGCGCACCGCGTGCAACAGCGCTTCGCCGCGCGTGCCGTTTTGCGTGTCGGCTTCGTTGCGATAGCACCAGACCAGATGCACCTCGGCCTGCGTCGTGAACTCGATGCGCGCCGACGGATCGGCGACCTCGATCACTGCGGCGACGCGCGTGCCGGCCGGCAACTCTTCGAGACGGCGCGCGATCGCGGGCAGCGCGGTGTCGTCGCCGATCAGCAGATGCCAGTCGAAGCCGGTCGGAATCACCAGCGAACCGCGCGGGCCGCCGACGCCCAGATACTGGCCCGCCTGCGCCTGCGCGGCCCACGTCGCCGCGGGGCCCGCGTCGTGCATCGCGAACTCGATGTCGAGCTCGCGGGCGTCGCGATCGAAACGGCGCGGCGTGAAATCGCGCGCGGTCGGCCGCTTGCCTTCCGGGTACACCGGGCCGTCGGGGCCGGCTTGCGGCAGCGTAGGTTTGTCGGCGCCGGGGTCGGGGAAGAAGACCTTGATGTGATCGTCGAACGAGGCTGAGACGAAGTCGTCCAGATCGGCGCCGGTGAAGGTCACGCGAATCAGGTGCGGCGTCAGCGCGCGCACCTGCTTGACCTGCAGCAGACGAAACTTCAACGGATGCCGTACGCGATGCACGGCGAGATCAGGGCGAGTGGGTTGCTCTTGCATGTGGGCGATGCTCCGGTTCGGTTCGGGAGGACGCGCGGGTCGCCTCGTGGACGGGCGCGCGTTGTCAGGCGGTCGGCTCGCTGTCGTTGCCGGGCTTTGCGATGTCGCCACGGTTGCCGCCTTCGATTTCTTTGGCCGCGCGCATCAGGATCGCTGCGATGCGGCGCTGTTCGTCGGCCGGCGCGTTGTCGCGGCGCAGCAGCGCGTTCTTCAGCGTGCGGCGCGCTTCATTCAGCTCGGGCACCCAGCCGCCTTCGCTGACGTCGGCCGGCTCCTCGCCGGCAAACGCGCGGCGCACCGAATCCATCTTGCGTGCGATATGCGAGAGTCGCGCGAGCATCAGCTCGACGCGCTCGCGGTTCGCGGCCAGATATTCGCGGCCCGCATCCGCCAGCTCATAGCGCTTGCGGTTGCCTTCGAGCCGCACGGTGACGTAGCCGAGTTCTTCGAGATAGGTCAGCGCTGGATAGACCATGCCGGGGCTCGGGCTGTAGAAGCCGTTCGAGCGCGTTTCGAGCGCCTTGATCAACTCGTAGCCGTGACTCGGCTGCGCTTCGATCAGCGATAGCAGCAGCAGTTGCAGATCGTCGGAGCTGAATTTGCGGCCACGCGGGAAACCATCGCCGTCGCCGCCGAAGCCGCCGGGGCCGCCACCGTATCTGCCCGGACCGCCGAAACCACCGCCGAAGCGCGAGCCACGGCCGCCGAAGCGCCACTCGTGATGGCGGCCAAAGGCGTGACGCAAAACGTGCAGCAGGTAGTGGTGGCGGGCGCCGGAGGAAGCGCATGCTTCGGAGGCGCCCAGGTCGGCGACTTCGCTCGCCTGCGGCGAGGGAAGGCGGAAACCGAGATGAAAACGGTCGCGCGCGCCGCGCGGACCGGAAAAATGATGTGGATGACGCATCTGGGACTCTCCTATGAGTGTCGTAAGATGCATCTTAAGATATATATCTAAAGATTGTCTGTCAAACTCTTTTTGCGATCTTATGAGCGCACAACGAAGTCTGCGGGATCGCGAAAGGTCGTTCGGTCGCGGACGAAACGCCGCTACGCCTGTGCTACCTGGCGCGCGGCCGGCGACGATGACACGCCGGTTGGGGAACGCCTTCAGCGGCTGGTCGCGCTGCGCAAAATCGGTCTGGTCGGCAAGCCGATTTCCGCCACTGCTCTCGTGTTCTGGATTCCATCGAGCAATCGCAACGGTCGCAAATTACGTATGACATCATATAACATAGTTAACTATTTATCTATATGAATTTGACGTGACGGCACAGAACGCCACTTAATGACAATAAGCTACTCATTATGGGTGCGTGGACAGATTTAAGGTTTTCGCGCGTTCTTATGAAGATCGGAACTTCCCATGTCCATTCATTAATATGACGACGGCCTGTTTGATGTCCGCTTTGTCGGTTTCGGTCAATTGATTGGTCGCCCGCAAAGGTTCTTGAGGGATGTTGCGTAGTATGTACGCCACGTTGCCATTACGAGCTCGCGAGAGACGGGCAGTGGCAGACACCACTGCCTGACGCATTTCGGCAGGCGTGCGCCCTATCCGTTCTTCCGACCAAGGAGGTGGGAATGTGTCGGCCCTATTTTGAAGCAAAGGCCGATTCTCCGAGACCCTGAGTTCACTTCGCGCCTGAAGGCGAGCAAAAGACAGGAATTAACATTATTTGTACAAATGGCTGCGCGAAACGTGCGAATTAAGTTGTCAATATATTTGTCCGCTTTACAATTCACATTTGACGTCGAAAGCGTTTAATTAAACGTCGGCGCTGCGCACGTCGCGTCGCCTTAAGAATTTGCGACGCATCGGAATGTCGTCGTACGTCATACGAGTAGCGTAACGTCGGCGTTGTTATCTCGCGAAATCGCCAATTGCGGCGAAGCCTCCGGGACGATGCGGCGAGGCACCCATACCCGACTTGAAGACGGGATTGGCACCCGAGATTTTGCGCACGGCGCAATCTTTTCACGACAATAGAACCTGCGACCGGTATGAAGATCAGTGACAACAAAATCGGCTATGCCCGAGTATCAACCGATGAACAGCACTTGGACCTGCAGTTACAAGCGCTCGCCGCCTACGGCTGCGATGCGACGTTTTCAGACCGGGGAATTTCGGGTGCTAAGTTCGACCGCCCCGGCTTGAACGAAGCGTTGGCCGCAGCCGTCCCTGGCAGCACTCTCGTTGTGTGGCGGCTGGACCGCCTCGGGCGGTCAATGAGGCACCTCGCGGCAATAATCGGAGACTTGGATATGCGCGGAGTGCGAGTCGTGTCATTGACCGAGTACATTGATACGCGCTCGTCAAGCGGACGCTTCACATTTCACATGCTAGCGGCGCTTGCGGAGTTCGAGCGCGGACTGATCAGTGAACGGACTCGCGCTGGTATTGCTGCGGCACGTGCGCGGGGCAGCAATATCGGTAGGCCGGCCGCATTGAACGAGGCACAGCGACAACGAGCTCGCGAATTGCTAGAGGAACATCCTGCCAAGGTCGTTGCGGAAACCTTAAATATCGACAGGCGCACGTTGAGGCGATATATGAATCAGCCAAAAGCACGGGCTTTAACTACTGCCGATATGGAATAGCGATTGCCGCTGCGACCGCCGATAGATCGGTTTGTGGTTCGGTGGAACCGTGAGTCACCACAGGACTGTCTCGGTAAGACCCACGTGTGCGTCCGGATGCCACTCAGTGCCTCTAGCAATCGGCATCTTTCAAAACGACGCTGCGCACCTGAGCCGCGTCTGTTCAATACGGAGGTTCATTGACCTCGTTGCGCAGACGGCTTCGTTCGTTGCCGTATCGCATTAGCGTCCAAGCTGATCGCCCGTTTCAGTGTGCGTGGATGCACATTGAATTTCCGTGCGATCTCGGCTATCGAGGTCGTTTCCAATAGTGCGACCGCCTGGCGACGCTGTGCCGGGCTTAGTAGCGGCTTACGGCCGAAGTTCTTGCCGCGTACACGCGCCGCCACCATTCCTGCACGAGTGCGTTCGCTAATGAGTCGCCGCTCGAACTCGGACAGTGCTGCCATCATGTGGAACATCAGCATGCCGCCGGCTGATGTTGTGTCGATTGACTCGGTCAGCGAGATAAAGTCGATACTGTTGTTGCCAAGATAGTTCACCAGTTCAATTAGTTTCCCGATTGATCGGCCAAGCCGGTCCAACCTCCATACGACAAGCGTATCGCCGGCCGATATCTTTGCGAGCGCGTTGTTCAGTCCTGTCCTGGAAAAGGACGCGCCGGATATGCCATGGTCCGTGTACAACACTTCACATCCTGCACGCAGCAATGCGTCTTGCTGTAGCGATAGGTTTTGTTCTTCTGTTGAGACGCGCGCGTATCCGATTTTCATAGTGTGCTCCTCCGCTGAGCGGCCCCGTTGCGGTACCGCAGGCCGCCTGCATCTCTGAGAAAAATGCCGACAGCTGGCAAACCCAGCGAAAAAAGGCGTACTTCATCCATCTGTCAGTCATAAGAAATCCACAAAGCTTTTGGTGCGAGCGCACAGCTTTGCCATTGCGGTTGCTCTGTACTTGTCTATGTTCCGTGAGCCAAAGAAGTGTCAGGCATTGCAAGATATGAACGCATTCTACTGGACAAAAAGGAACCCTTTTGTCCGCCCCATTTTGACTGCTTGTAATCCTCGCCTGACGTGCCAGTAGGGCTTACCTGACGCGGCCGTATGGAAGCTGGAAGAACTTTTTTAGCAATTTGGCACAAAGGTTCCTTTTTGACCGCCTCGAGACGAAGGGTCGACAGTGTTTCGCAAATTGAAGTCGACGACCGTGACCGATAGATCGGGGCGATCTGTGCGTGCGGGGTTCGCCCGAAAAAGAATCAGAATTTTTAACACTTAAACCTGTGGTTCGAGTGCTGTCCGCTCAAAAAAGAAGTACGGAATTGACCGGTCCGGAGAAGAAGATGGACGACAAGGGTTTGGCGGGAAAAGTGTTTAGCGCGATGATCGACTCGCGTGTGAAGTTGCACCGTGAACCGGTGTGTAACGTCACAGGCAGCGAAAACGTGCTCTATCACGAGTGTTCCGCGGCAGCGACTGATGCACGCGGCAACGAATTGAATCCGGCTCTTTTCATGCCGGCGCTTGAGCGCATGTCGCTCATCCGTCTGTTCGACCGGTACGTCGTCAAACAAGCCATCGCGGCCTTGCGCGGTTCTGCCACTCTGAGGCTCGGCATCAACATTTCCGTTCAGAGCGCGGTCGCAGATGTCGTGTGGAATGCGATTTTTCATCTGCTCGAAGAAGCGCCCGAAGTGGCGCAACGGCTGGTGATCGAATTTCCGGAGCCCGCCTGGTTCGACGCCCACGACAACGCACAGCATTTCGCATATCGCCTCAAGCAGGCCGGTTGCAGGATCGCGATAGACAACTTCGGAATCGAAACCGCTATCGGCATCCGTACGCCTGACATCGTCAAGATCGATGCGTCCTTCGTCGCCGCTGCCCGCCACGGCGAAAAACACGTTGGACGCCTCGCGCGATTGGTACGCCTCGCAGCAGAGCAGGCCGACGATGTAGTGATCCAGGGCGTTGATGAGCCGATGGATTTACTGCACGTCCACGAGTGCACGACGAAATGGGTTCAGGGTCATTTCGTCAAGGCACCTGACGCCCTGAATTGGGTTGCCAGTAATTTGCAATTGTAGTTTTCGATTTAACAAATACGACTACTAATCGCGTTGGCGAGGGATGCCCCCTGTGCAGCGGATGTGCGTGTGTTCGACGATGTTTAAAGAAAAACCTTTGAGAAAGGCGGGCTGAAAATGAACGTAAGTTATCGAACGATCTGGAATGACTCGTTAGGGGCTTTCGTCGCGGTGTCTGAATTGGATACCGCGCACGGGAAGGGGAAGGTTGCAGGCGGCGTTTTGAGTGCGGCGGAAATTGGTCCGTGGTTCAGCGAACACGTTCCACAACTTACGATGATGGCGATGGCAGCAGTCGCGGTCGTCGCGGGCTTCAGCGCGCCGGATGTGGCGTATGCACAGTCAGTGAATATTCCCGGTGGTGCTCCGGCGTGTACGGAGTCAACGGTGGCCGGTACATTGAAAGACATTGCGATTGGCTGTGGCGCGACTGCGGGATCTTCCGGAACGATTGCTATCGGCGGCGATGCGATTTCAGCGGGACCAAATTCGACAGTGGTGGGTACTAATGCGACAGCTTCTGTGCAAGGTGCCTCGGCTTTCGGTACTGCCGCGCGAGCAACTGGTTTGAATTCGGTTGCATTCGGTCCCAACGCGCGGTCAAGCGGAGCGTCTAGTGCGGCGATTGGGATTGGTGCGAACGCCATAGGCGCTGCTGCTACTGCTATTGGCGCAACTTCGACTGCCTCGGGTGATAATTCGCTCGCTTTTGCTCCCGGTTCAAGCGCAGGCGGCGACGCGAGCGTGGCTATCGGCGTGACATCGAGAGTGACGAGCCTCTACGGCATGGCTATCGGCGCGCAGACATTAGTGACAGGCGCAAACGCGGTTGCGCTTGGGCGTCAAGCAACGGCTACCGGCCCACAAGCTATGGCGGTCGGCTATTCAGCCGAAGCAGACGGAACAAATTCGACTGCGTTCGGTATGAACGCACTGGCTAATGCCGCATCAAGTATGGCGCTCGGTGCAACGTCAACCGCAAGCGGAACAAGTGCTACCGCAATCGGTGTCGGTGCAACCGCTTCTGCGGCAAATAACGTAGGCATCGGTTCTTTAGCGACGGCAAGTGGCACCGGCTCGATGGCAGTCGGTACATCCTCGATCAGTAACAATACGAATTCGCTCGTGGTTGGTAACGGTGCGCTGGCGTCCGGGGTGAATGCGACAGTCGTTGGTATGAATTCAACGGCGTCGAATACGAACGCAACGGCGGTCGGCGTATCGGCGATTGCGTCTGGTTTGCGAGCCGTGACTATTGGATCAGGAACCAAAGCGAACGGCACGGATTCTTTTGCGGCAGGCACGAACGCGGTGGCGGGCGTGGCAGGCAGCACAACGATCATCAACGATCTTGCGCTTGGAAGTGGCGCATCGGCTGTCGGCGGAAATTCGGCTGCAATCGGCGGGGCCGCAGTTGCTTCGGCTGCTGGTGCAATGGCACTCGGTAACGGCGCAACGGCTGCAAACGCAAACAGTCTCGCATTAGGAACCGGTTCGATTACGGCTGCGGCAAATCCAACGCCTAGCGGCACGATTGGCGGCAAGAGCTATACGTATGCCGGGGGCGCTCCGACGAGCGTCGTGAGCGTGGGCAAGACAGGCGCAGAACGGCAAGTCACGAATGTGGCCGCAGGTCGCGTTACAGGCGCGAGCACCGATGCAATCAACGGCTCGCAGCTTTTCGCAACCAATTCGGCAATCGATACCCTTGCGACTTCTACATCGACTGCTGTGTCGAGTCTGAGCACAGGCGTGTCGTCGCTCTCGACTTCCGCAAGCACGGGCATTTCCTCATTGAGCACCGCGCTTTCGACAACTGATAGTAACGTCGGTTCGCTCTCGACTTCGGCATCGACTGCCGTCAGTTCTTTATCGACCGGCGTATCGTCGCTCAGCACAGGCGTATCTAGTCTGTTCACGGGTCTTAGTTCGCTCAGCACTTCTGCATCAACCGGTTTGTCTACGGTCGCGAGCGGCGTAGGCTCTCTTTCGACCGGCCTGTCCACGACAAACAGCAATGTGTCGTCGCTCAGCACGGTCGTGTCCACGACGCGCACGCACTACATCAGCATCAACGATAACGGCACGCAGCAAGGCAATTACGCGAACGACGGCGCAAGCGGCGTAAATGCAATTGCCATAGGTACAAATACCACGGCAGCGGGCGCAAGCGCGGTGGCTCTCGGTGATGCAGCGAACGGCGCAGCAGCAAATTCGGTCGCGATTGGTCAGAAGGCGACGGCAATAAATCCGGGCGATGTGGCTTTGGGTTCGGGCTCAGTAACTGCGGCAGCGAATCCGACTTCGAGCGCAACTATCGGCGGAAAATCGTACAGCTTTGCGGGCGCTGCCCCGAAAAGCGTCGTCAGCGTTGGCGATAAAGACGCTGAACGACAAATTACGAATGTCGCAGCTGGACAACTGAACGCAAATTCGACGGATGCCGTCAACGGTTCGCAGCTTGACGCGACGAACCAGGCTGTTGAATCGCTTTCGACAAGCACCTCGACCGGAATTTCGAGCCTCAGCACCGTCGTGAGTTCTTTATCGACTGGCGTGTCGTCGTTGAGCACGGGTCTTTCTTCGTTGAGCACTTCCGCGAGCACGGGAATTTCGAGTCTTTCGACTTCGGCAAGCACCGGCCTTAGCTCTTTGAGCGCGTCCACTTCGACGGGCTTATCTACTGTGACGAGCGGCATCGGTTCGCTTTCGACTGGCTTGTCAACGACAAACAGTAATGTGTCGTCGCTCAGCACCATCGTTTCCGCGAGCAAATCACACTACGTCAGCATCAACGACAACGGCACGCAGCAAGGCAATTACGCGAATGACGGTGCAACGGGCGTAAATGCAATTGCTATCGGCACGAGCGCTACAGCAGCAGGCGCGAGCGGTGTAGCGTTGGGCGACACAGCAAATAGTACGGGCGCGAATTCTGTCGCAGTCGGCGCAAGAGCAGTTGCGACAAATGACGGCGATGTCGCCCTCGGTTCCGGCTCGGTCACTGCCGCAGCGAATCCGACTCCGAGCGCGACTATCGGCGGAAAATCGTACGACTTCGCAGGCGCAAAACCGGCAAGCGTTGTGAGCGTCGGCAGCAAAGACAACGAACGTCAGATCACGAATGTTGCAGCGGGGCGGCTTACCGCAGACAGCACGGATGCCGTGAACGGTTCGCAATTGAACGCAACGAATCAAGCTGTTGATTCGCTCGGCACGTCTGCATCGACGGGCATTAGCAGCCTGAGCACGGGCGTATCGTCACTTTCGACGGGCGTGTCGTCGCTCAGTACAGGTCTTTCGACAACGAACAGCAACGTCACGAGCCTTTCGGCTTCCGCATCGACCGTCGCAAGCTCGCTCTCGACGGGCGTGAGTTTTTTATCGACCAGCGTGTCGTCACTTTCAACCGGCGTGAGTTCGCTCTCAACCGGCCTGTCGTCGCTCAGCACATCAGCTTCGACCGGAATTTCGTCGCTCAGTACCGGCGCGTCGCAATTGTCGGGCTCGATTTCGACTGTCGTGAGCGGGCTGGATTCGTTGAGCACTTCAGCATCGACGGGCATCGGTTCTTTGTCCACGGGTCTTTCAACGACGAACAGTAACGTGTCGTCGCTGAGCACCGTTGTCGATGCAAATAAAACGCACTACTACAGCGTGAACGACGGCGGCACGCAAGGTTCGAATTACGACAACAAGGGCGCAACCGGCGTAAATGCAATTGCCGCAGGTGTCGCTGCATCGGCAGGCGGTGCAAATGCAACGGCGGTCGGCTACAACTCGCAGGCGCTGGCGGATTCGAGTGTGGCAGTCGGCGATAGCAACACGGTCGCAGCGACTGCCGGTCATGGTTCCGTTGCGATGGGTTATAAATCGCAGGCGCTCAACGGTAGTGCGGTCGCAATCGGAAATCAGCAAACTGCAAGCGGCGATGGTGCAGTTGCAATCGGCGATCCGGGTTCGGTTTCAGGTACGGGCGCGGTGGGGATTGGCGCAAACAATACAGCGAATGGAACAGGCGCAGTCGCACTCGGTAATTCGAACAGCGCGACCGGAACCGGCTCACTTGCCCTCGGCAGCACTTCGACTGCGGCGGCGGACGGCGGGATTGCCCTCGGTTCGTCTGCTGTCGCAACAAATGCAGGGGACGTTGCACTTGGCAGCGGTTCGAGCACGGCTGCTGCAAATCCGACTCCGAATGCAACCATCGGCGGAAAGTCCTATGACTTCGCCGGTGCGGCTCCGACGAGTGTCGTAAGTGTCGGCGCAAAAAATGCTGAGCGTCAAATCACGAACGTTGCGGCAGGGCGACTCGATACGGACAGCACGGATGCCGTAAATGGTTCGCAGCTTAATGCGACGAATCTCGCGCTTGATTCCGTTTCGACAAGCACTTCGACTAGCATTTCTTCGCTGAGCACTGGCGTTTCATCGTTGAGCACGGTCGCTTCGTCACTTTCAACCGGAGTCTCATCGCTGAGTACCGGCGTGTCGTCGCTCAGCACTTCGGCTTCGACCGGAATTTCGTCCTTGTCGAATTCGCTGTCCACGGTCGCAAGTAACGTCGGCTCGTTGTCTACTGGCGTGTCGTCGTTGAGCACGAGCGCATCGACGGGGATTTCCAGTCTGTCCACGGGCGTGAGTTCACTTTCCACGGGCGTATCGAGCCTTTCGACTTCGGCTTCGACCGGTATCAGTTCTTTGTCGAATTCGGTTTCGACGGTCGTAAGCAATGTGGCATCGCTCTCGACGGGCGTATCGTCGTTGAGCACATCGGCATCGACCGGCCTTAGCTCTTTGAGCACGTCCACATCGACGGCGAATAGCTCGCTGTCTACCGGCTTGTCCGGTGCCGTCAGCAACATTAGTTCGTTGAGCACGGGCGCATCGTCCCTCAGCACGGGACTTTCCTCGCTCTCGACTTCCGCAAGCACGGGGCTCAGTTCGCTTTCGACCGGCCTGTCTAGTGCAACGAGTTCTCTTTCGACCGCAATTTTCGCAAGCAAAACGCATTACTACAGCGTCAACGATAACGGCGTGCAGCAAGGGAATTACAACAATGACGGCGCAAGCGGCGTAAATGCGATCGCTGCGGGCGTAAATGCCAATGCGCAAGGAAATGCATCGGCTGCAATCGGCTACAACACGAGCGCGCTTGGTGATGGCGCAGTTGCAGTCGGAAACAGTGCACAGGCAAACGGTGTCGGCGGTGTAGCAGTCGGTCAGAATTCGGTTTCGAGCAGTAACGATTCGACTGCCTTGGGACACGGCGCAACGGCATCCGGTGACGGTGACGCAGCTATTGGTAACGGTGCAATCACATCCGGAAACAATTCGGTTGCAGTCGGCAGCGGCGCGGTTGCTTCGACCGATGGCGCAATGGCGTTTGGCGGCAACGCGCAGGCGAAAACGCAAAATTCAATCGCTATCGGAAATGGCGCAACAGCATCGACTGCAAATTCTGTCGCGCTCGGCAACGGAGCTTTGACGAAAAATGCCGTTGCGACTTCGAGCGGTACGGTCGGTGGCAATACGTACCAATATGCAGGCGCGAACCCCACAGGTGTTGTAAGCGTCGGCACGAAGGACCTGGAGCGTCAGATCGCAAACGTTGCAGCAGGGGAGGTAAATGCGAGCAGCACAGACGCGATTAACGGCTCGCAACTGAATGCAACTAATCTCGCTGTTGATGCGCTCTCGACCTCCACATCGACCGGCATTTCGAGCCTCAGCACGGGCGTTTCCTCGTTGAGCACGGGCGTATCTTCACTCTCGACCGGCGTTTCCTCGTTGAGCACTGGCGTTTCCTCGCTCTCGACCGGTTTGTCGTCGCTCAGCACTTCCGCATCGACGGGAATTTCGTCGTTGAGCACAGGTGTATCGAGTCTGAGCACTTCCGCTTCAACGGGAATTTCTAGCCTCAGCACTAGCGTGTCGTCGCTTTCGACGGGTGTTTCTTCGTTGAGCACTGGCGTGTCGTCCCTTTCGACCGGCGTGTCCTCGCTCTCGACTTCCGCAAGCACCGGTATTTCTTCGTTGAGCGCTTCGACAAGTACTGGTCTTTCGACGGTCGCGAGCAACGTGGCCTCGTTGAGCACAAGCGTAAGCTCACTTTCGACTGGCGTGTCGTCGCTCAGTACCGGCGTTTCGAGTTTGAGCACTTCGGCTTCGACCGGCCTGTCGTCACTGAGCACTGCAACTTCGGCCAGCCTGTCCACGATCACGAGCGGCATCGGTTCCGTGTCGGCATCGACTTCGACGGGCCTGTCTACCGTCACGAGCGGAATCGGTTCGCTTTCGACCGGCCTGTCCAGTGCGACGAGTTCGCTGTCTACAGCGATTTCGGCAAGCAAGACGCACTATTACAGCGTCAACGACAACGGCGTCCAGGGCGCGAATTACGCAAATGATGGCGCGACAGGCATCAATGCGCTCGCGGCAGGCGTGGGCGCAACCGCAGCTGGTGCAGCAGGCGTTGCAGTCGGAAATTCGGCGAATGCGACGGGCGCAAACTCTGTGGCCGTTGGTTCGGGCGCTGTTGCGAAAAATACCGGCGATGTAGCTTTGGGTTCGGGTTCCATCACTGACGTTTCGCATCCGACTGCAAGCGGTACGGTCGGCGGTGCAACGTATCAATATGCAGGTGCAAATCCTTCGAGTGTCGTTAGCGTCGGCGCTCCGAATGCGGAACGTCAGATTACCAGCGTTGCGGCAGGCCAGGTCACGCAAAACAGCACGGACGCAATTAATGGTTCGCAACTGTACGCGACGAACACGGCAATCGATGCGGTCAGCACGTCCACGAGCACTGCGGTTTCTTCGCTGAGCACGGGTATTTCGTCGCTTTCGACTTCCACGAGTACCGGTTTGTCCACGGTAACGAGCGGCATCGGTTCGTTGAGCACGGGCATTTCGTCGCTGAGCACATCGGCATCGACGGGTCTTTCGACGGTCACGAGCAACGTCACGTCGTTGAGCACTTCGACTAGCGCCGGGATTTCGAGCCTCAGCACGGGCCTTTCGACAACGGATAGCAATGTGGCTTCGCTCTCCACTTCGGCAAGCACCGGCCTGTCGTCGCTCAGCACGTCTGCTTCGACCGGTCTGTCTACGGTCACGAGCAGCGTTGATTCGCTCAGCACGAGCGCATCGACGGGCCTCAGCACTGTGACGAGCAATATCGGTTCGTTGAGCACGGGCGTAAGTTCCCTGTCGACCGGTATGTCATCGTTGAGCACGTCGGCATCGACGGGAATTTCGTCGCTCTCGACTTCGGCCTCGACTGTCGCAAGTTCGCTTTCGACAGGCGTAAGTTCGTTATCGACGGGTCTTTCGACTGCGGTCAGCGACATTTCTTCGTTGAGCAGTTCGACTTCGACGGGGCTCAGCACTGTGACAAGCAGTGTCGGTTCGTTGAGTACCGGCGTGTCGTCGTTGAGCACGTCTGCATCGACGGGCATCAGTTCCTTGTCCACATCGACTTCGACTGCAATCGAAGCCGCAAAGACGCATTACTACAGCGTCAACGATAACGGCGTGCAGCAAGGCAACTACGCGAACGATGGCGCGACAGGTCTGAACGCAATTGCGGCAGGTACGAACGCCACAGCAGCGGGCGCAAGGGGCGTTGCGATCGGCGACGGCGCAAATGCTGCAAACGATAATTCGGTTGCACTTGGCGCAGGCTCGATTACCGACGTTTCGCATCCGACTCCGAGCGCAGTTATCGGCGGCGCAACGTATCAGTTCGCCGGTGCAAATCCTGTCGGCGTAGTGAGTGTTGGTGCGCCGGGTTCGGAACGTCAAATCACGAACGTCGCGGCGGGTCAAATCAACGCGAACAGCACGGATGCAATCAATGGTTCGCAGCTTTATCAAACGAACCAGGCGATTGATTCGCTGAGCACGTCCACGAGCACGGGAATAATTTCGCTCTCGACAAGCACATCGACGGCTGTATCGAGCCTGAGCACGGGCGTATCGTGGCTGTCCACCTCGACTTCGACGGGCTTGTCCAGTTTGAGCACCGGTCTTTCGACAGTCGTCAGTGACGTAAATTCGTTGAGCACTTCGACTTCGACAGGCTTGTCGTCGCTCTCGACATCCACGAGCACGGGACTTTCGTCGTTGAGCACGTCCACGAGTACGGGCCTCAGTTCGTTGAGCACGGGCCTTTCGACGGTCGTCAGCAACGTCGATTCCCTCAGCACGTCCACGAGCACGGCAATCGGTTCGCTCTCGACTTCGACTTCGACCGGCATGTCGTCGCTGAGCACTTCGACTTCCACGGGTCTGAGTTCGCTCAGCACCGGCGTTTCGTCACTGAGCACCGGTCTTTCAACTGTGACGAGCAGCGTCGATTCGTTGAGCACTTCCACGTCAAGCGGCATCAGCAGCCTGAGCACCGGCGTGTCGTCGTTGAGCACTTCGACTAGCACCGGAATTTCGAGCCTCAGCACGGGCCTGTCTACCGTTGTTAGCAACGTCGATTCGCTCTCGACATCGACTTCGACGGCTGTGTCCAGTTTGAGCACCGGCGTTTCGTCGCTGTCTACTTCGACTTCGACCGGAATTAGCAGTCTCAGCACCGGTATTTCGTCGTTGAGCACTTCGACTTCGACGGCTGTATCGAGCCTGAGCACTGGCATTTCGAGTTTGAGCACGGGCGTTTCGTCGCTCTCGACTTCGACATCGACAGGGATTAGTAGCCTCAGTACGGGCCTGTCTACTGTCACGAGCAGCGTTGATTCGCTTTCGACTTCGACTTCGACGGGGCTTTCGACCGTGACAAGCAGCGTCGATTCGCTCAGTACGTCCACGTCAACCGGCATCGGCTCTTTGTCAACCGGCCTGAGTTCGCTTTCGACGGGCCTCAGCACCGTGACGAGCGGAATTGATTCGTTGAGCACTTCGACTTCGACGGGCATCAGCAGCTTGAGCACGGGTGTTTCGTCGCTCTCGACTTCGACTTCGACTGCAATTTCGTCGTTGAGCACGTCCACGAGCACCGGAATTTCGAGCTTGAGTACCGGCATTTCGTCGCTGTCCACTTCGACTTCGACAGGTATTTCGAGCTTGAGCACCGGACTTTCGACGGTCACGAGCAACGTGGATTCGCTTTCGACTTCGACATCGACTGCAACGAGTTCGCTGTCTACGGCAACGAGTTCGCTTTCGACTGGCGTGTCGTCGCTTAGCACGTCCACGAGTACCGGTTTGTCGTCGTTGAGCAGTTCGACTTCGACGGGTCTTTCGACTGTGACGAGCAGCGTCAATTCGCTTTCGACCGGCCTGTCCACGACGAACAGCAATGTGTCTTCGCTGTCCACGGTGATTTCGACCCTGAAACCGTCGCACTACGTGAGCATCAACGATGACGGTGTGCAAGGCGGGAACTACAACAACGATGGTGCAACAGGCACAAATGCTATCGCTGTTGGCGTGAACGCGACTGCCGGGGGTACGAATTCTTCGGCTTATGGCAACAAGGCAAATGCTGCCGGAAACGCCGCGACGGCGCTCGGCTACAGCGCGAATGCCACCGGCGCGAATTCGAGCGCTATGGGCGTCGGTTCGACTGCATCCGGAGATAACGCAACTGCGGTTGGTGCGGGTGCCATCGCGAGCGGGCGCAATTCCGTTTCGCTTGGCAAGGATTCGGTTGCGGATGAGGACAACACCGTTTCCCTCGGTTCGGCTGGTAACGAACGTCGCCTGACGAACGTCGCGCCGGGTATCAACCCGACTGATGGCGTGAACATGTCCCAACTGCAAGGCGTGCAGAACAGCCTGAACAACAGCATCAATTCCGTTGCCCGCAAGGCATACGGCGGCGTTGCTGCGGCTACGGCTCTCACGATGATTCCGGATGTCGATCAAGGCAAGACGCTTTCGGTCGGAATTGGCGGGGCGAGCTATCAGGGCTACGGTGCAACCGCAATCGGCTTCACCGCACGCATTACGAGCAACCTGAAGGTTCGGGCCGGTGTGGGCATCAGCAGCGCCGGTAGTTCGTATGGCGTAGGCGCGTCGTATCAGTGGTAACTCCTGGTTGATGCGTTGATGAGTGCGCGGGATGGATTTCACAACATCTGTCCCGCGCAGAAAAAGCCGATCAAAAACGAGGAAAAAATGTCAGCAAAAATTCTGCTTGGTGCTTTTGCAGCCGTGTTGCTCGCGGCGTGTTCGTCGCAAGGTCCCACCTGGAATGCCTATCGGGTCAGCATGCCGAATGGTCAACAGGCGTACCGCGTTGATTGTCACGGCCTTTTCGAAGGTCAGGACGCGTGCTTTTCGCAGGCGAAAGAAATCTGCGGCAAAAAGCAGATGCAGCCCTTCGAGCAGGTTGCGCCCCTGGGCGATGATCAAAACCCGCGTGACGTGCGCATTCTCACTTTCCAATGCGCTACACCGCCGCAACCTGCGCAGCCCGTTGTAGCGAAGCCTGCGCCGATTCCTGCGCCTGTTGTTGTACCGGCTGCGCCACCGAAACGCATCACGCTCGACAGTGACGCGAATTTCGACACGGATAAATCGACGCTGAAAGCAGAGGCGCGCGAAAAGCTTGACGTGCTAGTCGAAGCTGCGAACGGGACGACTTTCCGGGCGATCACGATTAACGGCTACACCGATTCGACTGGCTCCGTTGAACACAACCAGGACCTGTCCGAACGGCGTGCGCAGTCGGTGGCGAAATATCTGCGTGATCACGGGCTGCGCGCGGAGAAATTCAACGTGCACGGCTACGGCGAAAGCAGTCCGGTCGCAAGCAATGCAACAGCGGCGGGTCGCGCGAAAAATAGGCGGGTCGATATCACGCTCGAATAGAGAATTGCTGCACAGGTACTACCGCAAAGCGCTGTTCGCGTGAGCGCTCGAGTGAACAACGACGCTCGCGCATAAAAAGAAATGAGCACGCTTTAGCGCGGAAGGACCAACAGACTAAAAAGAGGGAAAACGGGAAATGAAGATCGGGATTTCTGTGCTCACGCACGCGGGGCAGAGCATATGGGAAAACGGGTTAGGGCAGAACATCTTTTACTTTGTGCAACTGCTGCGGGAGTTGCCTTTTGTGACAGATATTGTGCTTCTGAACTGCGGCGATCAGCCGTGTTTGCCGCCAGAAGCCGAAGCACTTGCAAATGGCGTGCCGCTCGTCGCCACGCGTGAGCTGGCCGAACTGCCGGATTTGATTTTCGAAATGGGCGGGGGCCTCGATGTCGAATGGCTCGACTACGCTCGCGCGCGCGGTTCGAAAATCGTCTTTTTCTGCTGCGGTCAGCCGTATGTGGGCCTGATCGAACCAAGCGTTTTCAAACGTGACGGCTATTTCTCGCGCGCCACACGTTGCGATGAAATCTGGATTCTCGGCAAGGATCGTGCGTTGATTCCGATGATGCGCACGCTGCATCGCTGTCCGGTTGTCGAAGTGCCGTTTCTGTGGGACAGCACATTTATCGAGCAGCGAATCACGGCTGTCGAAAAAGCCGGACTCAAGTTCGGCTACGAATCGCGGCCAGCCCTTGGCGAGCCGATACGTCGCAGTCTGAGCGTGGCCGTGTTTGAGCCGAACATTTCAGTCGTCAAATGCTGCGTGATTCCAATGTTGATCGCTGAAGCAGCCTTCCGCGCGGAACCGGATGCCGTCAAATCCCTGCACGTCTTGAACAGCGTGCAGATGCAGGATCATCCGTCGTTCTCCTTTCTGCTCGGCTCGATGGATTTGAACCGGCAGGAGCGTGTGCGGCTCGATGGGCGGCACGATTTTGCCGGTTTCATGAGTCAGCACGCCGATGCCGTGGTCGCGCATCAATGGCAGAACGACCAGAACATTTTGTACCTCGATGCGCTGTACGGTGGGTATCCGCTTATCCACAATTCGCCGTGGCTCGAAAGATACGGCTACTACTATCCGGATTCAGACATCGAAGCCGGCGCGGCGCAGCTTCTTCGCGCCCGCTCACACGACGCGCACCACAAATATTACTTGCAGCGTTCGCGCAGCTTCCTCGCGTCGCTGTCACCACATGCACCGCCCAACGCTTCAGCGTACGCGCGGCTGCTGCTCGCCCTGACTGCCAGAAAGGCGGGGGTGGCAGTATGAAAAAGCTAAAGGTCGGCGTGACCATTTATCTGCGTCAAGGCCAGCAGTCCATTTGGGAAAACGGCATTTTTCAGAACTGCTATTTCCTGGCGATGCTGCTCAAGCATTCGCCCAACGTCGAAGCCGCGTACCTGGTCAACGGCGGCGACGGCGATCCGGCAGCAGCAGCGCAATTTCTCGAATTCGCACCCGTGCCCGTGATCGACCTCGATACGGCGCGAGAAAAGCTCGACGTGATTGTCGAGCTGAGTGCGCAGCTTAATCCGGATTGGGCGCGCAGTTTTTGCGAGAAAGGTCGTCATGTCATCGGCATGCGTGTAGCAAATGATTACGTGATCGACATAGAGCGAATGATGTTCGGTTTGCCACATGGAATGCTCGTGTCAGGCACGCCCTACAGTGCAATCTGGACGTTGCCTGCGTTCGAAAAAACCTGCGCGAGCTATTACGAAACGGCACTGCGTGCGCCAGTGAAGGCGATGCAACACCTGTGGAGCCCTGCGCTTGTTGAGCGTGCGGCAAATGGTGCGTTCGGATACAAGCCGGGTCGGTCGAATTGGCGGCTCGCCGTGCTCGAACCGAATATCTGCATGGTGAAAACGTCGCATATTCCGATGCTACTCGCAGACCTTGCGCATCGGCAGCAACCGGGCCTGATCGACTACGCGCGTTTCTTCAACACGATGCATCTGAAAAATGATGCGCAGTTCGTCGGTTTTGCTCGCAGCCTCGATCTCGTCACGCAGGGCCGCGCGACATTCGAGCCGCGTTTGCCGGTCCACGAAATTCTCACGCAGCAAGCGGACGCCATCGTTTCGCACACTTGGGAGAACACACAGAACTACGTCTATTACGAAGCGCTGCACGGCGGTTATCCGCTGATCCACAACTCGGATCTGTTGGGCGGCTGCGGCTATCGGTACGGGGATTTCGATTGCGAAGGGGGAGCCCTCGCGCTGCGTGAAGCGTTCGTCGTTCACGACGCAAGCCTCGATGACTACAGGGCGAAAGCACAGGCATTTCTCGCGACGCTCGATCCGCTTGCGCCCGCAAATATCGAACAGTACAGCGCGGCAATCGCGGCGGTCGTCACTGCCTGAACCGTTTGACCTTATAAAAAACAGGAGGGAAGTATGAATCGAAAATTACGAATTGGTATCACGATTGGGCTTCACCACGAAGCTGAAAGTCTGTGGGTCAACGGCATCAAGCAGAACGCGCTGTATCTGGCGAAGCTGTTTCAGCATTCACCGCTGCGTCACGAGGTAACGCTGGTCAACACAACGAACGTGGCCGTTACTTCCGCGCTGCCGTGGGATTTGAACCGCTTCCCGACACGTGCGTTCGCGGATGCAAAAGACAGTCTCGATGTATTGATCGAGCTGGGCGGCCAGATCGGCAACGAGCAGACGGCCTATCTCAAAGCACGTGGTACGAAGATCGTTAGCTACTGCTGCGGGCCTGAATGCGTGCAGATGACTGAGGCGATGATTTTCGGACGGCGTCTGACCGATCACGTTTTCATCAACCAGAACTATGACCAGGTTTGGGTGATTCCGCAGGTGATGGAGACAAGCGCAGGCTTTCTCGGCGTGCTGCGGCGTCATCAAGTCGTCCCTGTGCCTTTCGTGTGGGACTCGATGTGCCTCAACATGCGTACGAAAGAAATGCCGTTCGCAGGCGAATACAGGCCGGGTAAGGGGTCTGCACGCATATCGATCATGGAACCGAATATCGACGTGCTGAAGTTCTGCCTGAATCCGCTGCTGATTGCAGAAAGTGCATATCGGCAGGTTGGCGAAAAACTCGGCTACGTGCACGTGACGAACGCTGAACATCTGGCGCGCTCATGTCCTGAATTTATCGGCATCGCGCATTACCTGGACCTGGTGCGCGACAGCAAGGTCAGCTTCGTTGGCCGTCATGATACGCCGCAATTTCTGGCTGAGCACACGGATATCGTCGTGTCGCATCAATGGGGCCTCGCGCTGAACTATTTCTATTTCGATGCGGCCTGGAACGGATATGCGCTCGTGCATAACGCGCATCTGTGCAAGGAAATCGGGTACTTCTATCCGGAAAGCGATCTGGATGCAGGTACGCAGCAGCTTGTGCACGCGATCAAAAACCATAACGGCAATTGGGAAACGTATCGCGCCCGTCAGCGCGCAGCGATCAAACCTTTCCTTGCCACGCACGAACCGCTTATTGCCCGTTACGACGAATTGCTCGCGGCGCTAGTCGCGGCCTAACCAGAAAACCACAAGTGAAAAAAACACAGATGAGGAAAACACACATGCAAAACGTACGTACTCCGCGCGTGACGGGTTTGATGGTTCTGGCAATCGTCGCGGCTGGACTTCACGTTCCGACGGCGCTCGCAGCTTCTGATGATGCCGTGGCGACGGTTAACGGCGTGGCCGTCCATCGCGTCGAATTAGAGGAAGCGATGACAGGCCGTCCCGAAACGATGCGACCGGAAATTCTGCAAGGGCTCGTTGCGCGTGAATTGCTGCGTCAGGCAGCGGAGCGCGAAGGCTTGGGCAACACGGAACCGGTTCGCGCCGCAATGCAGAAAGCGAAAATCGATACCGAAAATCGGCTGTACGTTGCGCGGCATCTGTCTGCTGAACCGGTCACGGATGCCGAGGTGCGCCAACGCTATAACGAAATCATCAGCGAACTTGGGCCGTATCAGTATCAGGTAAGCCAGATGGTGTTTGCCGATGAGCCGACAGCACGATTCGCGTTGATGCTGCTTCAGAACGGCGATTCGTTTGATCAGGTCGCTGCACGCACGCAGGCGAGTGCTGCGCAAACGGCATGGGTCAGCTTCAAAACTCCGATCACAGAAGGTCACGCGCAAGGTGTGCCGGTGCCGCTCGCGCATGTTATCGCGACGTTGAAGACCGGCGAACTCACGCGCACGCCTGTTCGCGTCGGCGACAGCTTTATCGTTGCGCGCCTCAATGATCGACGCGCTACGGTGGTTCCGTCTTACGACGAAGCGCGCGAACCGATGCGCAAAGCGATGCAGGGCAAAAAGAACGATGACACCTTTGCAGGGCTGATTGGTCGGCTTGCGGAGAAATCGGCCATCCGTCCGCAACAGACTTTCCGGAGCGCATCGAAATGACGCTGACACAAGTGACGGGGAAGCAAGTGACGGACGCGCAAATGAAATGGCTCGGTGATGTCGAAAGTAAAATCACGCGCAGCGATCTGATTGGCGCGTCACGACTGCTCGATGCGCAGCGCGCGATGGAGTCAGATGAGCCGATAGTGTTGATCGCGTGCAGCCGCTTGATGATTCTGCGTGGGCGGCTCGTGCAAGCACAGCAACTGCTCGATAAGGCGCACAGCATCAAACCGGACAACGTAGATGCGCTTGTCGAACGTGCGCGCGTGGCGATCAGGTTCGGCAACGATGCCGATGCGCAGGAATGGTTTCAGCGCGCGTGGAATACCGGCGCACGCGGCGACGTGTGGCTCATCGACTGGTTCGATTCTTTATCGCGCATGGGGCGGGGCGATGACGCCATCAATATCGCGATCATTCTTTGTGAGCATTTCGGCGCCGATGCCGGGAACTGGTTTCGGCTCGGGCTCGCGTATCAGCAGACGCGACGCCATGCGCAGGCGCTCGAGGCATACCAGAAGGCCCTCAGCCTGAACACGAAATTGCCGATGCTGCGCAACAACCTCGGCGCTGCCTACCTCGAATTGAACCGGTACGACGAGGCGCGTCACCTTTTCGAAGCGACACTTGCTGAAGACGCGGATCACGCCTTTGCGTGGACAAATCTTGCGTCTGTGCTGCTCAAAACCGGCAAGCTCAATGACAGCCTGGTCGCAGCCGAACGGGCATGCGCGCTCGCGCCGAATCTCGTCAGCGCGTTGCAGACATATTCGTACGTGCTGCGCGAGTTGCAACAGTTCTCTGCCGCACTCGAAATCGCGCAGCGGGCGCTGAGCTTCAATCCGGAAAATCCTTCGCTGATCTGGACTATCGCCATGCTGCAATTGCTGCTCGGCGACTACGAAAACGGCTGGCGAAATCACGAGGCGCGCTGGAGTGGTTCGCCGGAACTGCGTGATGTCGTGCCGAATATCCCCGCGCCACGTTGGAACGGCGAAGCGCTAAAGGGTAAAACGATTTTCGTTTGGGGCGAGCAGGGGCACGGCGATGCCCTGCAGTTTGTGCGTTTTGTCCCGGCTGTCACTGAATTCGTGGAACGGCAGGGCGGCAAGCTGGTTTATTGCTGTTTCAGCAGTCTGCAAATGCTTTTTGCACGCAGCCTCGGTGACGAAGTGCCGACAATCATTCCGCACGATCAGCGTCCGCTGCCGCATTTCGATTTTCATTTGCCCGTGGGCAGTCTGCCTTTTCTACTCGGCGTGACGCTCAACGATTTGCCCGACGAACCGTATCTGAAAGCCGATCCGCAGAAGGTCCAGACGTGGAGCAAGTATCTGCCGAACGACCGGAAATTGCGGGTTGGCCTCGCGTGGAGCGGCAGCAAAACGCATCAACGCAACGGACTGCGTTCGGTCGATCCGCTGAATTACGCACGCGCCTTTGCAGGCATGAGCAATGTCACGTTCGTGAATCTGCAGATGGACGCGGAAACGGTCGTGCAGCATCTGCGCGGCGCGGGCCTGACTGTCGCAAATCCGGCTGCGGAATTGTCATCGTTTGACGACACAGCAGCAGTCGTCAGCGGCCTCGATCTCGTCATCACTGTGTGCACGTCGATTGCGCATCTGGCGGGCGGCCTGGGCGTGCCTACGTGGGTCCTGCTCGACGTTAATCCGCATTGGGTCTGGATGACGGACCGCACGGATAGTCCGTGGTACGCAAACACGCGCCTTTACCGGCAATCCACATACGGCGACTGGACGCCTGTTTTCGAGGCGCTGACGCGCGATCTTGCTGTGCTTGCGTTCAGTCACGAAACGCAGGTTGAGCAAACGGAAAACGCAACGGGGAGCCTGCATTGAAACGGATCAATCTTTCCGCCGCACTGGGTGCGTGCGTTGACGATATCGTTCGTGAAAAAATCGCGATGAAAGTCGGATTGCCTGCGCCCGCTATCGCGGACGTTTTCAGCCGTGCCGGATCGATTCTGATTGCCGCGCTTGCTGCGCGATCATCGGAAGGGCGCGAGGAAACTGTCATGGTATTCGGCGCGTTGATGTCGCGCGATATCAACCCGCGCATTGACGACGAGTGCGCAAAGCTGGTCGATACGACCGGTCAACTGAAAGAGCTTGAACACGCGGGCTTCACGTTCGTGGCTCTCGCGACCGGCAGAGATGCGAGCGTGCTGAGTGATCACGTCGCCACGCAAATTGGCGTACCGGCGCAGGCTACGTGCGCATTGACATGCATTTGCGCCGCGATTCTCGGCGGATTAATCAAGCATCACGTGCTGATCGAGCAGGCCGATATTTCGGAATTGCCGGGGCTGTTGGCGTCGCAGCTTGCGACGATTGCGGACCATCTGAATGAAGGATCGATAGATGCGCTCGGCTACCTGCAACCAGATGTGCAGGTTTTTCTCGACAGGGTATCTGTGCGGCTCGCGGTTGTAGCTGCGGACTTCGAACCGCAGCGGCCACGCGTGAGCGCTGAACGCGTGAGCGCATCTGGCGCCAATGAAGAAGCAAAACCGGCGCAGCAGCCGCAAATTCCGCCGCACAACCGTTTCGAAGCCGGGAAAGTGTTCGTGAACGACATCCGCTTCACGAGCACGATCAAACCGTCTTCATCAATTGCCGCAGCACTCGCTGCTGCGAAAGACGAAAAACCGCGATCACGGCGCACGTGGAAAGTGTTCGCGCTGACCATGGCGTCCGTGCTGATCGCGGCTGTCGTGTGGATGAAATTCTATCATTGGCCGGAAGTCGGTTCCTTCGTGAATCAACTGGCAAATTCGACGCAGCACGGTAGTTCAGGGGTATCCGGTCCTGTCTCGTCAGGCGTGCGCGTCGCGATCAGCAAGTAATTTTTTAATCAAGGTTTGGCCCTCCTGTCCCGGCGACCCTCGTAAAGCCGGGGCATTTTCGGTCGGCGAGGTTTGTTCGCCTCGCCGACTCTTTTTTGGATCAATCGTCAGGCGTCTGTTCTCCAGGCTCCTGCAATCTTTTTGGTGGTTTGGCGCGCTCGATTAGCTGGCGCAGCCAGGATAGGCCGTATGCATCGATTTTCGCCCACTGTGAGGCGGTCAGCCGGATCGAACGCTGAACGAGTTTCTGCTCAGCAGGAAGCGGCGGTCTTCCGCCTGGGTTTTTTGGTTTGGGACCTCGATCGATCTTTCGTCCATTGACGCCAACATGCTTTGGCATCTCCCGAGACTGCTTCGGAAGGCAAAACGAACACCGACAGGCCGTAGTTGATCCGGGCGCCTGTCCCGCCGCCAAAAATAGCAGGTAGCCGCTCGCGAATCAGATGACGCCCTGCCTTTTCTATGGCCTGCGCCGCTTCGCTGGCATCACGCGGCAAGCCTCCCGACAGCACACGGAAACACGCAGAGCAATGTCCGTCGACATCAGAACGATATCGGTCAATTACCTCATGCTGAGCCAGCAATCGCTTTAGCAAAGCCGTTGCTTCCTCGCCGAACTGAGTGAGAGCCTGTTGAGTCGATTCCTCGCCGAATATGTGGGTCAGACGCGTGATGCTCTTCGAAAAATGGTTCTGCCAAACTCGCTCGTGACCTTCCGGAAAGCTGATCGCATCCCTCCACATTACTGCGTAGCGCCGACCTGGCGCAGCGTGAGATGTGCAGCGGTGAGCGGCGTACCCGGGTTATTCTGCACGGACTCTCTCTGTTTAATTTGGACCGGTAGCCGTCAATGCGCTCGATACAATTTCCGCACTACTGCGATGCGGCTCGCGTATGGCCGCTAACCTCGCAGCCGGCATCGGGTTCGATGCCGATAAAGTAGAGCATGGAGATCAGTACCAACACCGCGACAAGCAGAAACGCGACCCGGAAGTCAGCGAGCGAAAGCTGCGCGTGGCCGCCATGTATCAGGACTGCAGCATGCAGCGCGATCGCACCGAATGCGATGCCTAGACCGATGGTCATTTGCTGGACCATGCTGAAAAACGTGCTCGCCGAACTCATCCGCGCCGGCGGCACGTCCGCGAATGCGAGCGTGTTGATGCTGGTGAACTGCATCGATCGGCATAGCCCGCCGATCAGCAGCACCAGCATGATCAGCGTGCGTGGCGTGTCCGGCGAGAGTAGGGCGCACAGGGCGATGGTGACGGCAGTGAGCAGGCCATTCACGATCATTACCTTGCGAAAACCAAAGCGCTTGAGAATGGGCGTGGTGACGGTCTTCATGGCCAGATTGCCGGCCGCGTAAGCGAGCACGAGCAAACCGGCGGCGAACGCGTTCAGCCCGAAACCGAGTTGGAAGAACAGCGGCAACAGGAAGGGCGAAACGCTGACCGAGACGACATACAACGAACCTCCTTCGAGGGTGACGCGAAAGGTCGGGATTCGCCACGGCGCAAGATCGATCAGCGGATGTTCGGCACGCCGGAAATGCCGTACCGCGAAGGCCGCGGCGACCATGCCACCCGTCAGGGCCGCGACCGTGATGTGCCAGTCGCCATATGGTTGCCCAACGAGTTCCATGCCATACATGAGGCAGGTTAGCGCGACTCCGCTAAGCACGAATCCGGGCACATCGAACGGCCGGCGGCTGGATTGGCGGTAGTTCGGAATGAACGTGGCGGTCAGCACCAGACCCAGCAGACCGATCGGGACGTTCAGCAAAAAGATCCACCGCCAGCTGAAATAGGTCGATATAAAGCCGCCCAGCGCTGGACCCAGCACCGGTGCGGCCAACCCGGGCCAGGTAATGTAGGCGATCGAGCGCATCAGATGACGCTTCTCAGTGCTGCGCAGCACCGCGAGCCGGCCTACCGGCACCATCATTGCACCGCCGAGTCCCTGCAGGATCCGCGCGACTGTGAATTCGACGAGACCGTTGCTGAGTCCGCAAAGTATCGAGGCGCCCGTGAACACGACGATTGCGCTACCGAACACAGAGCGTTGCCCAAAGCGATCCGCCACCCAGCCGCTGATCGGGATGAAAACCGCGAGCGCGAGCAGATAGGCGGTCATGCCGATACTCAACCTCACGGGCGTGACGCCGAACGTGGCGGCCATGTGGGGCAGCGCTGTCGCAATCACCGTAGCGTCCAGGTTCTCCATGAAATAGGCACTGGCGACGATCAACGCAATGACGACCGATTGACGGCTTGACAAAGACATGAGCGGAGAACCGATACGGGTTGAGTGGCAGACTCGCAAACGCACTGGCGCGGGTGTTTGCCGATGCCGGCGGTCACAGATGAAGCTCGCTTCGCGATGGCACTGAGATAGTGCATGGCTAGACCGGGAGCATGGCGACACCGGTTCATGCTTGCGGACGATGTACTCTATCAAATCATAAGTCGTCATGTGAAGATGTATTTGAAAAACTGGTTCACAAGGGAGGGGCATGAAGGCAGGGATGGCGCCGATCAAACGGCCGATAAAAAACGCCACATCGTGATTTCCCTTACAAACAGGCAACTACACCAGCTTGCATGCTGGATCGACGTCGAGCCTGTTCATGGAAATTTAGTCGTCAATTGACGATTTAATTTATCGGCGATATCCTCGTTGCCAATGCGATGGCTGAAGCAGTAGCTATCCCACGGGGTGAACAGCGCCGCGCACGCGGCTGGAGCGACTCATGAGCAGCGTCAAGCGAATCGGGAATGGCCGTCGTCGATTGCCTCGGTTATCGGCGGGCGGGGGCTGTCGCGGGTTGCCGGTCTTCGCCCGGAATTGCGGCCTGAGTCCGCGGGCGCAAGGCATATGAAACCCACCGCATTTTCGTATCACCGGCCGCACACGCTCGACGACGCACTGTCGCTTCTTGCTCTTCACGGTTTTGACGCCAAGCTGATCGCCGGAGGACAAAGCCTCGCGCCGATGATGAATATGCGCTTCGCGCAACCGGCGCACCTGGTCGATCTGAATGCGCTGCCTCAACTCAAGGGCGTCACGCTTGAACCCGATACGCTAGCGGTCGGCGCAATGACGCGCCATCACGAGCTGGCCACCAGCAACACAGTGCGCGCTGCTTGCCCGCTACTGGCTGAAGCGGCGGCGACGATCGGACATTACGCGATCCGACAGCGCGGGACACTCGGCGGCAGTCTCGCGCATGCGGACCCCGCGGCGCAATTGCCGCTCATTGCGAGCACGCTAGGCGCACGCATCGAGATTGTCGGGCCGGCCGGCAGCCGACAGGTGTCGGCGGCACAGTTTCTGATCGCGGTGATGACCACCGATCTGGCGGTCGACGAAATCATTCGCACGGTGCGCTTTCCGACGGCGTTGTCCGGCGAGCGGCATGCCTTCGAAGCATTTAGCCGACGGCACGGCGATTTCGCGATCGCGGCTTGCGCTGTCACCGCCGTGCTCGCGGATGACAGGTTCGCCTCGTTGCGGATCGGCGTAGGCGGTGTGGCAGATGTGCCGCTGGTGCTTGACGACCTCGCTGCGGGATTCGTCGGCGAAACGGCCGGTGCGCCGAGCGTCGGCAGGATTGCCGAGGCAGTCGCAAACGCCGTCGAGGTGCACGATCAGCCAGGCATTAGCGCCGCGTATCGGCGCGATCTCGTCAAGGCGCTCATCGCTCGAGCATTGCAGCGGATAACCGCTGGCGTTACGCAACCCGATTAGGCCGTTCATGGAAAAGACAGCAATTTATCTGAGTGTGAACGGTGCGCGCCATGATGTGCATTGCGAGCCTCGCAAGCTATTGTCCGATGTGCTGCGCGAAGATTGCCGGCTGACGGGCACGCATGTCGGATGCGAGCACGGTGTGTGCGGCGCATGCACCGTGTTGATCGATGGCCGCCCGGCACGCTCATGTCTGGCTTACGCCGTGCAGATGGATGAAGCGCAGATCACGACCATCGAGGCGGTAGCGCAAGACGGTCGTCTGTCGCCGCTCCAGCTCGCGCTGCATGAATGCCACGGTCTGCAGTGCGGTTTCTGCACGCCCGGCATCGTCATGACATTTGAAGCGTACCTGCGCGAGAACCCTTGGCCATCCGAGGCCCAGGTGCGCGAGGTGCTATCGGGCAATCTGTGCCGCTGTACCGGATATCAGAACATCGTGCGGGCGATCCTGCTCGCGGCCGAGCGGATGCGCGCGGAGACGGGCGATGTCTGAGCAGACGTTTCGTTACCTCAACAAAGCGACGCCTCGCACCGAAGACTATCGGCTGCTGACCGGCTATGGCCGGTATCTCGACGACATCGAGATACCCGGTGTCCTTCACGTGTGCTTTGTTCGCTCGCCGCACGCGCATGCGCGGATCGTCTCCATCGATATTCACGGCGCCGCCGCAATGCCCGGCGTCGTAACCGTCATCACGGGCGTGGAACTCGCGCAGTGGACTACACCGTTCCGTGTCGCACCACCCGTCGAAGGACTGAAGCCCGTCGAATTTGCGACGATGCCAGTGGACACAGTGCGTTTTCAGGGCGATCTGATCGCTTGCGTCGTCGCGACGGACCGGTACCTCGCTGAAGACGCTGCCGAGCAGGTGCTCGTCGAGTTCGATCCGCTGCCCGCGGTGACAGACATGTGGCAGGCGCTCGCGCCCAACGCGGCGCAAGTGGACCCGGCCGTGCCAGGCAACCTGGTCTCGCACCAGACCTACGTGCATGGCGACCCTGAGCGCGCCAACAGCCGGGCCTTCCGGATAGTCGAAGCGACCTTCCAGCAGCAGCGCCAGACCCATGTGCCGATCGAAACCCGCGGCTGTGCAGCGGTCTGGGACGCCGGACGGAACCACATGACGTTCCATATCGGAACGCAGGTGCCCCATCCTTTGCGCACTCAACTGGCGCAGCGCCTCAAGCTCGACGAGTCTCAGGTGACCGTGATGTCGCCCGATGTCGGCGGAGCGTTCGGACAGAAAATCGCCTTGTATCGCGAAGAGTTGACCGTTGCTGCGCTGGCTCGCCATTTGAAGCGGCCCGTGCGCTGGCGTGAGGATCGCCTCGAGAACCTGACGGCCGCCGCCAATTCACGTGAGGACTTCTGCCGCACCCGCGCAGCGGTCGATGAGCGCGGCACGCTGCTCGCTCTCGAACTCGAACTCCGCGAAGACTTTGGCGCCTATTGCTTCTTTCCTGCCAACTATCTGGCGCGCGTCGTTGCGATGATCCTGAGCGGACCGTACCGGCTGCAGGACTACGCTTTCGATGTGAAGGTCGTGCTCAGTCATAAATGCGGCAATGCACCGATGCGCGCGCCGATGTCCATCACCAGCTGGGTGATGGACGGCACGCTGGATGCAATCGCGCGGGAACTGGCACTCGACCCGGTCGAGGTACGCCGGCGCAACCTGCTGAGTCCGGCAGAACTGCCGTACCGCACTGCTACGGGAGAATGTCTGGACGACATCACGCCGACCCAGACGTTCGAGGCCTTGCTGTCGGCGCTCGACTACGCGGGCTTTCGCGAGCGCCAGCAGGCGGCGCGCGCAGATGGCCATTACCTGGGGCTTGGCCTGTGCAACGTGGTGGAACCGACCACGTATGGTTCGCGCTTCTATAAGGCCGCGGGAATTCCCGGTTCGGGGCACGAGGCAAGCTGGATCCGTATCGAACCAGGCGGGGTGGTGAACGCGTCGGTCGGTCTAGGGCCCAGCGGCCAGGGCTATGAGAGCGCGATGGCCAACGCGGTGGCGGAGGGCCTGGGCGTGCCGCCGTCGAGCGTGCGCATTCATATGGGCCACACTGATATCGCACCATACGGTATGGGCAGTCGTGGCGCCCGCAGCGGCACGGCAGGCGGCGGCGCGCTTTACCTGTGCGCACTCGACGCACGCCGCAAGGTGCTCGCGATCGCCGCCGGTTGCCTTGGTTTGCCTGACGAGCAGTCGCTGCGCCTGATCGACGCCAGAATCGAGCGTCGTCGCGCGCACGAGTGGATCGACACAGGTTTGACGCTTGCCGACGTGGCGCGGCGTGCGTATCTGGATCCCACTGCGTTGCCGCAAGGTTTGACGCCGGGCCTTGAATTTCACCTGACTTACGACCCTCCGGCCATGACCTATTCGAATGCGGCTCATGGATGCGAGATCGAGGTGGACGTCTTGACCGGCGCAATCCGTATCGCGCGTTACGTCGTCGCCGAAGACTGCGGCACGCTGCTCAATCCCACCGTGGTGGAAGGGCAGCAGCATGGCGCCGTGGCGATGGGACTGTCGGGCGCGCTGTTCGAGCAGATGCGTTACGACGACTCAGGACAGAACGTGACCGGCTCACTCGCCGACTACCTGATCGCTACTTCAACTGAATTGCCCAACTTCGAGATCATCCCGCTGCATACGCCTGGCAAGTCGACGGCGGCCGGCATCAAGGGGATGGCCGAAGGCGGGGTGATGGGAGCGATCGGCGCATTGACCAGCGCGGTCAATGATGCGCTTGCGCCATTTGGCGTCGTTGCCGACCGTCATCCACTGACTCCCATGCTATTGCGCGACTTGCTGCGCGACAAACTCTGAACGGACCAACCATCATGAATCAATCTACAGGCAAACGCGCGATTGGCTTTATCGGCCTTGGCATCATGGGTTTCTCGATGGCCTCGCGGCTCGCCGCCGCGGGCTATCCGCTGCATGTCTATAACCGTACGCGTGCGAAGGCTGAGCCGCTCATCGAGGCCGGCGCGACATGGCAAGCGACCCCGCGGGCGCTCGCCGAAGTATCGGACGTCGTGTTCACGATTGTCGGCACCCCCGCGGACGTCCGCACACTATATCTGGGCGACGACGGTCTGATCGCGCATGCGCGGCGCGACGCGGTGCTGGTCGACATGACGACGTCGAGTCCAAAACTGGCCGAAGAGTTGGCCGCGCACGCCGCTGAGCGCGGGGTGCACATGCTGGATGCGCCGGTATCGGGCGGCGACATCGGTGCGCGCGAAGGGCGCCTGTCGATCATGGTCGGCGGCGCAAGCGCTGTGCTCGCACGCGTGGAACCGATGTTGCGCTGCCTCGGCACCAACATCGTCCTGCAAGGCGGCCCGGGTGCGGGTCAGCACACGAAGCTGTGCAATCAGATCGTCATTGCGTCGACGATGATGGGCGTGTGCGAAGGGCTCGCCTATGCGCACAGCGCCGGCCTGGATGCCGACACCGTATTGAGCGCGATTGGCGGAGGTGCGGCGGGTGGATTCCAGCTGAACAACCTGGGGCCGCGCATTGCCAAGGGCGATTTTGCACCCGGTTTCTTCATCGAGCATTTCATCAAGGACATGCGGATTGCGCACGAGGAAGCGCGGAGCATGGGACGTGAATTGCCGGGTCTGGAACTGGTGCGCGTAATGTACCAGGAGTTGGCCGAGCGGGGCTGCGCGCGCAACGGCACGCAGGCGCTGTCCAAACTCTACGAGCGCTGAGCGGCGTCGATGAAGCTGACAGATCAAACCATCCTGCCCGTGCCCCCTGAAGCCGCATGGCGTGCATTGAACGATCCCGTAGAACTCGAAGCATGCCTGCCCGGCTGCAAAGCGCTGAAGAGGCTCGACGACCTGCATTTCGAATCGACCGTGCAGATTCGCGTCGGCCCGATGGCGGTGACCTTCAAAAGCAACGTCGAATTGTCGGATCTCGATCCGCCCAGGGCCTATACGATTGCCGGTATGGGCAGTGCAGGTGCGCTGGGCTTTGCCAAAGTCACTGCGCGCCTGCAGCTTGGAGCGCAAGGCAATACGACCGTGCTGGTGTACGACGCTGACGTCGAGATTGGCGGGAAGCTGATGAGCGTGGGGTCGCGCCTGATTCAGTCCGCCGCGAGCAAGAATCTCGACGAGTTCTTCAGCGCGCTGAAGGCGCACGTCGAAAGCCACGCGGTCTGAGGGCGGTGTGCTGCGAGAGAGTACCGATCGAAACAGAGGGAATCATGTTGGTAGAAATGCGTACATATCAGATTACGGCGGGAAAGACAGGCGAGTTCCTCGACATCTACGAGCGCGAAGGGCTCGGCATCATCGGTCAGTACGCCCGCCTCAAGGGTTGCTGGACGAAGGACTCAGGCACGTTGAACTCGATCGTATTCTGCTGGGGCTACGAGGACTACGCGCATCGGGCCGCGCAGCGCGCGAAACTCGCAGCCGATCCACGCTGGCAAGCTTTCACGCCGCGCATCCTGCCGTATCTCGTCCATCAGGAATCGGTATTTCTGTCGCCAGTGCCGTTTTGCCCAATGGACTGAGGTGAGTGACGAATTTCCCGGCTGCGCGACCTATCGACGTACCTGCCGTTTGGCGGTCTGCTTGTGAGGTGGCGGGCTGACGTTTTATGACGAATCAGAAAGGACTATTGATGACACACTTTACTTTCACTCCCGGAGCCGTCGCCGTCGTGACAGGCGGCGCTGCCGGCATTGGACTCGCCTCGGCGAAGCGGTTCGCGCAGCTCGGGCTTCGCGTGTGCATCGCGGATCTGGGTGAGGACCGCCTGGCGCACGCGAAGCAGGCGATTGCCAGCGTGGCTGCTGAAGGCGCGAAGGATGTACTGGCCGTCGAGACGGACGTCAGCCGCCTCGAAGACCTGGTCCGCCTCGAAGCAGCCGTTCGGGATCGCTTCGGCGGCACGGATATCCTCATGAACAATGCGGGGATTCAACCGGGTAGCGCCATGTTCGGCGCGGCGGCTAACTGGGAGCGGGTGCTCGACGTCAATCTATGGGGTGTCATTCGTGGCACTCAGACCTTCGTGCCCGCGATGATCGCGCGCGGACGCCCGGGCCTCGTCATTAATACCGGTTCGAAGCAGGGCATCACGACGCCGCCCGGCGACCCGGCTTATAACGTCTCCAAGGCCGGCCTGAAGGCGTTTACCGAAGCACTGCAGCACGAGTTGCGCAATACGCCAGGCTGCCGGATCAGCGCGCATTTGCTGATCCCTGGCTTTGTGTTTACGGAGCTTGCCGCGCAAGGTCGTACCGAGAAACCGGCCGCTGCCTGGACACCCGAGCAGACTGTCGATTTCATGATCGAGCGACTGGGTGCCGGCGATTTCTACATTCTGTGCCCCGACAACGATGTGCCTCGCTCCCTCGACGAGCGACGCATTCTTTGGGCTGCGGGAGACATTGTAGAGAATCGCCCGGCGCTATCGCGTTGGCATCCGGACTACGAGCAGGCGTTCGCAGCGTATATCCAAAAGAACGACTGACTTGCCCGCCCCGCAAATCGTAAGTGGAAGATGGGAGATGGTAGAGATTCCAAGGTGGCGACAGAGCGAAACCTATCCCGATCCGTCGGTGGAGGTCCTCGATCCGCGCTTTCTGAAATATCGCATTACCCATGCCGCAGTGGAGCGCCTTGCGACTGGAATGCGCTTTGGTGAAGGGCCCGTGTGGTTCGGCGACGGCCGCTACCTTCTATGGAGCGATATTCCGAACAACCGCATCATGCGATGGGATGAAGAAACCGGTGCGGTTGCGGTGTTTCGCAGGCCGTCAGGTTTCGCCAACGGCAACACGCGTGACCGCCAGGGGCGGTTGATCACCTGCGAGCATGGCAACCGCCGGGTGACGCGCACCGAGTACAACGGCACCCTGACCATTCTCATGGACCGTTTCGACGGCAAGCGGCTCAACTCGCCCAATGACGTCGTCGTCAAGAGCGACGACAGCATCTGGTTCACTGACCCGACCTTTGGAATTGTGAGTGATTACGGGGGTGTCAGGGGGGAGGCCGAACTGCCAACCCAGGTCTACCGCCTGGACCCGCGCTCCGGCGAAGCAGAGATCGTCGCTGGCGACATCGCCAATCCGAACGGCCTTTGTTTTTCGCCGGATGAAAGCCGCCTCTACATTGTCGAGTCCGGATCCACGCCAAGACGCATCCGGGCGTACGACGTCGAGGATGGCCGACGCCTCGTCAACGGCCGCATCTTTGTCGACGGCGGCGAGCACGGCGCGCCGGATGGCTTCCGCTGCGACACCGACGGCAACCTGTGGGCCGGCTGGGGTACAGGACCCGCGTTGAACGGCGTGATGGTGTTCGCACCGGACGGCGAGGCCATCGGCCGCATCGCGCTGCCTGAACGCTGTGCGAACCTGTGCTTTGGCGGCGCAGCGCACAACCGCCTGTTCATGGCCGCCGGCCAGTCGCTCTACGCGCTTTACGTGGATGCCAAGGCGGCCGTCCCAACATGAGCCAGTGTTGAGGCAGCCAGCTTCAGCATTGCGACTGCCCTCGATGCTCATCGACGACGAATGGCGTCCACTTGCGATGCCCCTGTCCACCTCGTCAATCAAGAATCTGTTCGATTTGCCGCTCCATTACAACGTCTACTCCGCGCTCGATTGAAACGCTCGGTGTTTGTTGTCGGTCGCTGTCATGGTCTTGTCATTCCGGTCGGGTGAAATGAATTCGCAGTTGTGCATGGTAGAGCGCGGACCGTGATGAACCCATTACGGTCGTGCTCGCGGAATCGGCCGGTTGGATCTTTCCCTAAACATCTAGACGTTTAGACGAAAGCGCGGCCAGCAACCGCTTTCTGGGCCGGCAGGAAACGCCCATGAAGCACGAGCGTCGCTTTCTGCCGGGCGGAGCGTCGAGATCGCGGACGCAACAGCACGACTCATCGCGTCGAATCACGACCAACGCTGCGTCGTACAGCAGCTCGCTAAAGCCGACACACATACGGAGCATGTCGATGCTGATCAGGAACGCTCGCGTCGTCACGCGGGACGAGGAATTTACGGGAACCTTGCGGATTGAAAACGGCGTCATTGTCGACCTTGAACGGGGCACGACGTCGGCGGCCGAAGCCGAAGACTGGAACGGTGACTATCTGTTGCCGGGCCTGGTCGAACTACACACAGACAATCTCGAGAAGCATCTGGCGCCGCGGCCGGGCGTGAGATGGAATATCGACGCGGCGTTGGTGATTCATGACGCACAGGTGGCCGCGGCGGGCATCACAACCGTATTCGATTCGCTCAGGATCGGCGCGCGTTCGGACGTCGACATGCACAGCCGGGATCTTCAGACGCAATGCGTGGAGGCACTCGCGCGCCTGTCCGCGTGCGAGTTGCTGCGTGCCGAGCATTTCCTCCACCTGCGCTGTGAAATCGCCGCCCCCGACGTCGTGAATGTATTCGATTCACTGTGCACGCATTCATTGCTGCGGCTCGCTTCGGTGATGGATCACACGCCGGGCCAGCGCCAATGGCACGATCGGGATCAATGGCGTCGCTGGCAGGAACGGCACGGCAAATTGACCGACGAACACTTCGCCGCAGTGATTGCTGAGCTTTCAGACGGACAGGAACGTTTCGCCGACCGGCACCGTCGCGAGATCGTTGCGCGCTGCATGGAGCTCGGCGTGCCGGTGGCGAGCCACGACGACACCGTAATCGAGCATGTTGAACAGGCAGCGGCCGAAGGCATCGTCCTGGCGGAATTCCCAACCACCCGCATCGCCGCGCAAGCCGCGCGCGAACACGGCATCGCAACGATTATGGGCGCGCCCAACGTCGTAAGAGGCGGATCGCACTCGGGCAACGTCTCGGCAATCGAACTTGCGAAAGCCGGACTGCTCGACATCCTGTCCTCGGACTACGTGCCCTCGAGCCTGTTGACCGCCGCCTTCGAACTGGTCGGCAAGGCCGGCTGGACGCTGCCGCGCGCGATGGCAACGGTATCCGCGGAACCCGCGCGCGCAGTGGGGTTGGACGACCGCGGCGCGATCGCCCCCGGTTTGCGTGCCGATTTTGTGCGCGTGCGGATGCACGATGCGCTGCCTGTGCCTCGCGCGACGTATCGGGCAGGCGAGCGCGTTGTCTGATGCCCGGAACAAAGCAATCCGTTGTTGAGTCGCCTGGTCTGTACGAAACATAAATTGAGGAAAATATGAAGGTATCCAACTTTTTATCTGCAGCAGCTCTGGCCGTGAGTTTTGTCTCCGTTACCGCACATGCAGCGGGTACGTGTCCGAACGATGGTGTGATTCGCTTTGGTGTCGAACCTTACGAATCGGCTCAGCGCATGCTGCCGGTCTATTCAGATCTCGCCAAGATGATTGGCGACAAGCTCGGCTGCACGGTGCAACTCTACGTCGCGACCAGCTATAACGCCGAGATCGAGGCAATGCGCAACAACAAGCTCGAATTCGGCGAATTCGGTCCCCTCGGCTACGTGCTCGCCCACCAGGTCGCGCACGCTGAAGCCGTCGCCACGTTCGCCGGCGAGCAGGGCAAGCCGGCCACTTACTACGCCTCCATCGTCACGTGGCCCGGCTCGGGCATCAAGACGCTGGGCGACACCAAGGGTCGCTCGTTCGCTTACGCCGATCCGGCGTCGACGTCCGGCCATCTGTTTCCCGCCTTCGGACTGAGCAAGAACGGCATCGATCCGGACAAGGGCGTAAAAGCGGTCTACGCGGGCAGCCACACGGCGTCGTTCGAGGCGCTGCGCAACCATAAGGTCGAAGCGGGGGAGCTGAACAGCGAAGAAATCGCCAGCGCCAAGCTACACAAGGAATTCGATCCTGCGGCTTACGTGACGCTGTGGAAATCGGAACCGATTCCGCTCGACCCGCTGGCCGTGCGCGGAGACTTGCCGGCGGATTTCAAGGCCCGTCTGGCAAGTGTGCTGAGTTCGCTCGATCTACGCCAATTACCGGAAGCCGATCAGAAGTTCCTGGCATCGAACCAGAACCCGGAACTGAAGACGGTGCCGCAAACGGATGCTGCTTATAACCAGATCCGCGATCTGGTTTCGACTCTTCACATCGACCTGGCAAAACTGTGAGCACTCTGTCCAGCACCTCGGGTGGCGTCCCGATAGATTCGGCGAGCCGGTTTTCAGCCGGCGTGTCGAGCCTACCCGGAGCAGCACTCCATACGACGCGTGGGCCCGGCGTAAAGCTGGCTGTCCGTGATCTGACGATGCGTTACGCAAATGGCCACACTGCGCTGCGCGGCATGAATGTGTCGGTCCACGCCGGTGAGCTGGTCGTGGTGCTGGGCAGCAATGGCAGCGGCAAGTCGACCTTCATGAAGTGCGTGGTCGGACTGAATCGGCCGACCGCCGGGTCGGTCGAGGTGGCTGGGCGCGATCTCGCCGCACTGTCGGGCAAAGCTTTGCGTGAGGCGCGTCTGCCGCTTGCGTTGATCTCGCAGAACGCCAATCTCGTGAAGCGGCGCAGCGTGCTGGCGAACGTCTGCTGCGGCGCGCTCGGCCGACACCGGACGCTGGCAACCGCGCTGGGTCGGGTGCCTCGCGAGGAGATCGATCCGGCGCTGTCCTATCTGGACGAGGTCGGCTTGCTGCATCTGGCGCGCCAGCGCGCCGGCACGCTTTCGGGCGGACAGGCGCAGCGCGTGGCGGTGGCCCGCGCGCTGGCCCAACGTCCTCACGTATTGCTCGCCGACGAGCCGGTCGCCAGTCTGGACCCCGAAGCGGCCGACGAAGTCATGCGGCTGCTGCGCCGCCTCGCCGACGAGGATGGTCTCGCGGTGGTGTGCGTACTGCACCAGCCCGAACTGGCGACGCGATATGCCGACAGACTGATCGGTCTGCGCGGCGGCCTGCTTGAATTCGATCGGACGGCGTCGGCCGTCTCCCGTCAACAGATCGCGAGCCTTTATTTGGCCGAGGCGTCATGAGCAAGGTTCTTGAAATGCGCGCATCGACGGGCTCGTCGAGCAGCCGGACCATCTGGTCGGTGTGTGCCGCCGTCGTGCTGTTCGCGCTGTTTGTGCAGGCGTGGATCGTCGTCCAGGCCCGTCCGCAGGATCTGGTTACCGGTGCCCACGGTATGGTCGACATTATTTCGCGCGCCTTGCCGCCGGCGTTCGATCAGTTCGTCCCGAACTTGTGGCCGGTTCTCGAAACGATCGATCTGGCGATTTTCGGCACGGTGTTCGGGGTGCTGCTCGCCTTTCCGCTGTCGATTCTGGCGGCCGCGAATGTCACACCCGCGCTGCCCCTGTACTACGCCGCGCGCGCGCTGATCGGCGTCACCCGGGCAGTGCCCGATCTGGTCTGGGCACTGTTGTTCGTCACGGCGGTCGGGCTGGGGCCGTTTCCGGGCGCACTTGCGCTTGCGGTCCATTCGGTCGGCATGCTTGGGCGGCTGTTCGCGGAAGTAATCGAAGACATGGATATGGGCCCCGTCGAAGCGTTGACGCTGACCGGTGCAGGGCGCCTGCAGGTGTTAAGCCATGCTGTCGTGCCGGGCGTGTTGCCCTCGCTGCTCGGCATTGGGCTGTTCCGCTTCGACGAAAACCTGCGCTCGTCGCTCGTGCTCGGCTTTGTTGGAGCAGGCGGAATCGGCTTCCAGTTGCTGACTGCAATGAACCTGTTCCAGTACCAGACGGTGTCGTTCCTGTTGATCGCCACCTTCGTCCTGGTCGTCTGTGCCGAACGCGTTTCCGCTTACCTGCGCAGCCGTGTCACCTGAACGCGGACCGCTCACCTGCGTCGCCGTCGCTCTATATGCCCTGGCGCGATCGTCATGGGAAGTGCGCAGCCGGCGGCCCAAGGTTCTCCTTATCATTGAAGCACGAGAATTGATATGTTGATCAATCATGGCGTCGGCGTCGATCCGTGGGCGCTCGGTCGCGTTCTGTCGGAGCATCCGGAAATCCATCCAACGGCGGTAGTTCGCGCCAGCGACTTTGGCCGTTACACCTATCTCGGTCCGCGCAGTCATGTCGCCGAATCCGTCATCGGCGACTACGGCTATGCGATGGGTGACAATCAGATCGCCCACGCACTCATTGGCAAGTTCGCCAATATCGCCACCGGCGTGCGCATCAACCCGCCCAATCATCCTTCGTGGCGTGCGACCCACCATCACTTTACCTATCGCTCGCGATCGTACGGATTGTCTCTCGACGACGACGTCGACATCTTGCAGTGGCGGGCGCAGGAGTCGGTCGAGGTGGGTCACGATGTGTGGCTCGGCCACGATGCCATCATCATGCCCGGCGTGACGATCGGCACTGGCGCCGCGGTCGGCTCAGGAGCCGTTGTGACCAAGGACGTTCCGCCGTTCGCCATCGTCGTCGGGGTGCCGGCGCGGGTGCTGCGTTTTCGCGTCGACGCGCGCATCGCGGAGCGCATGCAGCAGATAGCCTGGTGGGACTGGAGCGCCGAGCGCATTGACGCGGCATTGGCCGATTTTCGTGGGCTCACGGCGGCCGAGTTCGTGGAGAAGTACGACGGGCAAAAGTGAATGAATGGCCAAGCGGCCGTTTCTCCGCGACGGGCGGAGCCTTGCACGGCCCTAATGGTGCGTTGCCCAGACGAGGGTGCCAACTGTCGTCGCTTCAATCACCTGGTCTCGACGTGCCCGTCTCTATGGATGTGTCACGTGGAATTCCCAGGTTAGATCCTTCAAATTAACGGAACAGTCTCATATGGAATATCGCCAACTCGGCCGCTGCGGCCTGAAGGTTTCGACGCTGACGCTTGGGACGATGCTGTTCGGCGATCCGACCGACGAAGCAACCGCGGCACGCATCGTCGACCAGGCGCATGAACAAGGCGTCAACTCGATCGATACCGCCGACGTCTACGCTGGCGGTGAATCGGAGCGTGTCGTCGGGCGTTGCATCGCCGCCCGGCGCGATCGCTGGGTGCTGGCGACGAAATTTGCCAGTCCATTCGGCGATGGTGACGTCAATGCGCGCGGCGCGTCGCGCAAACACATGGTGCGAGCCGTTGAGGCCAGCCTCAAGCGCCTGAAGACGGACTATATCGATCTGCTTTACCTCCACGCTGAAGATCACGACACGCCGGTCGATGAAACGGTGCGCGCGCTAAATGATCTGGTCCAGGCCGGCAAATTGCGCTACTACGGCCTGTCGAACCATCGCGCATGGAAGATCGCCGAATTCAGTCATACCGCCCAGGCACTGGGTCTCGCTGCCCCGGTAGCCAGTCAGCCGCTCTACAACCTCGCGAATCGGCAGGCCGAGGCCGAACAGCTGACAGCCGCGCACCGTTACGGCCTCGGCGTGATTTCGTACAGCCCACTCGCTCGCGGCGTGCTGACCGGCAAATACGAATTGGGCGTGACGCCCGCGGCCGATACGCGTGCAGGGCGCGGCGACCGCCGCTTGCAGCAGGCCGAATGGCGGCCCGAATCATTGGAGCTGGCACGGCGCGTTCGCGAGCATGCAGAGGCGCGTGGACTGAGTGCGGGACAATTCGCACTCGCGTGGGTGCTCAACAGCAGCTATATCAGTTCAACCATCGCCGGACCACGCACCGTGGCGCAATGGGACGATTATCTGCCAGCCTTGAGCTATCGCCTGAGCGCCGAAGACGAAGACTTCGTCGACTCGCTCGTCACGACAGGCCACCCCTCGACGCCCGGGTTCAATGATCCCAAGCATCTTTTCTTTGGGCGGATTCCCCGGCACGGTTCGTAAGCCGGAGACGCACAAGAGAATTTCTAGAGTCGCGGCATTCCGAAGAGGTTCCGCCACATCGGACTGCTACGCATGCTATCGACAGCGTGCGCAACCGGGTCACCCCTCCCGGTTGCGCCCTGTGCAGGCCTTCAATTTGCGCCGTGCGCCATCGTTGTCGCGACGAGTGCCGGCGTGGCAGCCACTTGGGCGAGTTCATCGCTCGACCATCCGCCGCCCAGCGCATGCAGCAGTTGTACGTTGGCACTTGGCTTGCGTGTCTGGATATCGAGCATGCTGCGTTGTGCTTCGAGTGCGACGGTCTGCGCCTGCACGACATCAAGGTAACCTACAGTCGTATCGTTCAGGATGATCGTCACTCACCTCTCGATGAAGATCGCTTTAGGTGGAGAGTCAAGCGACGATTCACGGATGACATGCACATGAAGGTGCATCAGTGACCAAAGTAGATCGAGTGAGTACCTGCGGGCGTCGACGGCGCACCCGACTGCGAGGAGCCGTTCATTGACACTCCGCCGACTGCCATGCTGCTCGGCGTCGTGGCATCCTGCGCGTGAATACGCGCCTCCGCAGCCTGAATATCGGCTGGATAGTGCAAGTCATTGGCGCTCGGGCGATACCCGGCCTGTTCGACTTGCACCAGGTCCGCGCGCACTTCGGCGCGCGTCAGCGGGGCAGTGACGTCCTGTGCAAAGGAGACTGCGGGGACGACGAGTGCGCTGGCAACCAACGCTGCATAGATCAGAGTCTTCATGGTGAATTACCTCTCAAGTTAATTGTGGTCAGCTTCCAGCACGATGAATGAAGCCTGGGGTCTCGCCGCGCCACCGCCGCGAGGGTGAGTAAGCTCTATTGTCCGCAGATGGGGTGACGCGAGGCTGACCTCTGCATTACGCCGCGGTCATGTTCAGATAGGCAAGAGCGTGCTGAGCGTCGCGATGTAGTGACGGATCGAATCGCTGACGAGCCACGTCGGAAGTGCGGTCCGAACTCGATGAGGCTCTATCGGCAAACGTACGCAAACGCGGCTATGATTGCACGCGGCGATCGGCGCCGAAACAGAAAAGGAGAAGTACCCGGATGATCCATGTCATTGCCACAATCACTGCACAGCCCGGTCAACGCGAAGCCGTGCTGGCGCTTTTCAACAAGAACCGGCCGGCGGTGTTGGCCGAAGAGGGGTGCATCAGCTACGAGGCCGTCATCGACGTACCTGAGTTCGGGACGATTCAGACACCGCTCGGCAAGGACACGTTCGCTGTCATCGAGCGCTGGGAAAGCGCGGAAGCGTTGAGGGCGCACGGGGCCTCCGCGCATATGGCCGAATATGGACACAATACGCGCCTGTTGCTCGTGAGCCGCGTCATCAACGTGCTTCAGGCTTGCTAAAGAGAGCGTTCGTGGCGGCCCGCCATCGGCTGGGCGGGATTCGATGCCAATGCGGGCGCCGTCACGCCGACTCCCATCACGATGCCTCCGTGGCAACGCGGACATGGACGAACATCCGGTTCCAGGTTAGTTGCCAGCAGCAAGGACGACGCTCGCTTCGCAACGGCTGAGATAATGCGAGGGTCATGCAGGGCAGCGCGGGACTGCCGCCCACGCCCGGGGTGTATACTTTATCAAAACGTAAATCGTCATGTGATGATAACAGCTATGATCCGAGAGCTTAGGGAGCTATGAAGACCAAAGGGACTATCGAGAAGCCGAGCCGTGGAACCGGCGCCGACCGCGTGCCGGTCAAGCGGCCGATGAAAAAAGCGCCGCAGCGTTTGCCGCGCGCCGAGCGTCAGGCGCGCGTGCTGGAGAAGGCCGCGGAATATTTCGCGGAGCATGGTCTCGGCGCGCAGACCCGCGCCATCGCGGAAGCCTGCGGCGTATCGCAACGCTTGTTATATAGCCTGTTCCCGAGCAAGGCCGCTTTGATTGATGAAGTCTACAAGCGGGAAGTCGTCGGAATCTTCGACGCAATCTGGTTCGTTCAATTGCAAGACCGAAGTGTGCCGATTGAAAGCCGACTCAACCGGTTTTATTGCGAGTACTATGACACGCTCCTGACGCGCCGCTGGCTGAGGCTCTTCCTTTATTCGTCGCTCGAGGGCCTGCACACCGCGCCAGCCTATACGAACGCGATCGTCAGCCATGCGCTCGAGATCATCGTCACGGAGACCGCGTATGAACTGGGTCTACGCATGCCCGCCGACCCGACACAACTGGGCGAAGTGGGTTGGCTGTTACATGGCGCCGTGTCTCATCTGGCGATTCGCCGCCGCATCTATTCGAATGAAAACAGCATGCCCGCCGCAGCCGTGATTGCCATGCACGTGCGCGCCTTCCTGACGAGCCTGCCGAGCCTGCTGCCTGCGCTATAGCGCATTGCGCGTCGGCGCAGGGCGGCTCGCCGGTGTTATCGCTGCGATCGCCCGAGTCGTCTCCACCGCAACTCGTCAGGTGACGATATATTCATGAGAAATTGAGCTGCGTTGCCACGCAGGCGCCGTGGCGGTTGCTCATTTCAACTCGCGGCGGATTATGACGAGGCGGCAAAGCCGCTTGCCGCCGTCTACGCGCAGCGCACCGACATCACCGCAGCCGAGCGCGCTATCTATTCGCGCGTGATCGCGGCGGGCAACAAGGCCACGCCGTTTATCGACGAGGTGATTGCACGGCAAACCTCCGGCGACACCGAAGGGGCACGCACCGTGCTGCTCCAGCAAGCGCGCCCCGCGCTGGTCGAGTGGCTCGCGGCAATCAACCAGTTGATCGACTTTCAGGAAGCACTGAACCGGCAGGGCGGCGCCGAGGCACGCCGGATAAGCGTCGATTTCCGCTTGATGATGCTCGCGCTGACCGGGCTTGCGTGCGTGATCGGTCTTGGCGTTGCGGTGCTTGTCGTGCGCAACATAGGCCGGTCGCTCGGCGCCGAGCCGCGGGAGCTGATCGTGTTCGCCGATGCGATCCGGCGCGGCGATCTTTCCCAGCGCGCCGAGTTGCGCACCGGCGATACGGGTAGCGTGATGGCGACTGTCGTGCGGATGAGAGAAGCGCTCGCGGACATCGTGGGACAGGTGCGCGATGGCGCCGATGCAGTCGCCGACATGTGTCACGCGATTGCCGCCGGCAATGCCGATCTTGGCGCGCGCACCGAGCTCCAGGCCAGCGCGCTCGAGCAGGCCACCGGCGCACTCAAGGAATTCGACGCGAGCGTGGCCACCAACGCTGCGAACGCGGGACACGCGGACGAGCTTGCCAGGCACGCCTCGGAAACAGCTGGCGAAGGCGGCATGGCGGTCGGCCGGGTGGTGGAGACGATGCATGGGATACGGGCGTCGTCGGCGCGCATCGCGGAGATCATCTCGGTCATCGACGGGATCGCGTTCCAGACCAGCATCCTTGCGCTGAATGCGGCGGTCGAGGCCGCGCGGGCAGGCGGCTGATGTCCGTGCGATGCCGGTTTTTTCATCGCGTGTTGACATGGCGCGTTCGGGTCGGACAATAATCTCAGTCCCGACACTCGCCAACTCAGGTTCCAAGCGTGAACGACATCACCGGCATTCCCCCCTCGCGGGCTGATCATGTCTATGTCAGTGTCCGCGAAGATATCTTCGATATGCGCCTGCTGCCCGGCGACCGCGTGACGGAAGGCAGCATCGCCGAGCGCTTCGGCGTGTCCCGTACGCCTGCGCGCGAGGCCTTGCAGCGCCTGCAAGGCGACGGCCTGATGCGCGGCTATGTGCGCGGCGGCTGGGAAGTCGTGCCGGTCGATTTCAAGCGCTTCGAAGACCTGTACGAAATGCGCAAGCTGATTGAAACCTTTGCGGTCTCGAAGCTTGCGAGTGCCGAAGGAGAGCTCTCCGAAGGCGTCGCACAGATGCTCGGTCAGCTCGAACAAATCTGGAAGATCCCGCCTGCTCATCGTCGGCGTGACGGCCGCGAGATGGTCGCGCTCGACGAAGCATTTCATCACGCCCTCGTGCAGGCCGCCGATAACGCCGAGCTGACCAATGCGATGCAGCGCGTGACCGATCGCATCCGGGTCGTGCGGCGGCTCGATCTCGTGTATGGCGACTGCATCGACGAAACCTACGACGAACATGTCGCGATCCTCGATGCGATTCGTAGTCGCGAAACGGATCGTAGCGTTGCGTTGATCGCGCGCCATATCGAGGGTAGCCGCGTTGCGGTGCGCACCTTGACGGGCGAGCGCCTGCAACGCGCACGCACTGCAATGGGGCCGAATGCGGTCCCCTATGCACCACCCAGATTGCGGGGCACCAGGTAGCGACATCGCCGCGCATACCGAGCCGTGCGAAACCTATCTGGCGCGCATGAGCGGGCGACTCGCGTGCTGGCATGCTTCTCGCGTTAGTGATCGACGATCTGCAGTCCGAGAAGCATTATTAGTCCGAGCGGACCGCGTGAGTTGGACGCACTATGCCGCCGGATTTTTCGACGAAAACGCGCTGATCCCGCCTGGTTTCTTGACCTCCAACTCGTTCCTGCTCCGGTGGACGCTAGACCGATAAGCTGGTTGTGGCAAAGGCGGCGCGACTCTGGTCATGCAGATTCCCGACCATAACGGTTTGCGGCTTCGACAGTGGGATCTTCGCCGCACGTAATCGCTTGAGGATTTCGAACAGCAGATCGCTCTTGATATCCCCCGTGATCCGGGGCTGCGGACATAGCTGGTGACGCTCAGCGTGATGCCGTCGGGCGTCAGTTGACTGAAAATGATCGATGGCGCCGGATGGTCGAGAATCGACGGGTGCGCCTGATAGGCCCCCAGCAGAAGATCGCGAACCTGTTCAGGATCGGTGTCCAGGCTTACCCCGAGATGGACGGCAAGATAGGGATCTGCGTCAATCCGGCAAGCGCCCAGAATGGAGATGCAGCAGTTTCCAGCCGCCCTCGCGTTTGACCCAGATTTCAGTTATGAGCGCGCGAATGTTGAGCTCAGATCCATCGGTCCTGCGCACCAGGGATTGCTCGAGATGGCCCGTCGTGATCACTGTGTCTGGCAGGAACCTATACGCGAGCGGTTGCGGACGCACGATTTGACGCACCTTGATCTTCTCGGTAAGGAAGGACAGATACTCCGACTTGCCGTGAACGTAGCCAGATGAATGGACGAACGTCAGATCGTCGTCGAGTAGCGACGCGAGTTTGAGCAGGTCTCCAGCCACCGTGGCGTCGCAGCGCTGTTGTTCCAACGCCTCGACGGCGGCCTGAATGGACGCATCTTTCATCGTAAATCTCCCGGAAATACTGCATGGATACCTCTTGTCAGAGACGGTGCCGGCCGCGTCGTGGCTCGATTCGGCTCAACGCAACAGTTCGCCGCTCAGTCCATCTGTCTTCGAAGGCGACCCGGCCCGAGACTTTCCCGTCGGCAACCCATAGCTCGCAAGCAGCGCGACCGTGCATGCGGCGATGACATACCAGGCTGGCGCTGCCAGGGAGCCGGTCATGCGAATCAGCATGGTCGCCAGCAAGGGCGCAAAGCCGCTGAATACGACAACGGCCAGGTTGTAAGCCAGCGCGATTCCGCTGAATCTGACCTGGACAGGGAATTGGTCGGCGAGCACCGACGCCCATGTCCCGCTTGCCAGTGAAAAAACCAGGCCGGCAAGCACAAACAGCACCACCGGATTGACGGTGTGACTCGCCAGCGCTTCATAGAACGGGTAGCTCAATGCGATCAGCAGCGCCGCTGACGCTCGAAGCAGGTACCGGCGTGGAATTTTGTCCCCGAGCCAGCCTGCGGCGAGGAGGCCGAGGGAACTGACGATCAGATAAGCGTTCTGGGCAACTGCCGCGGTCCGTGGTGCATAGTGCAGTTGCTGGACGAGGTAGGCGGGCATGTGGCCATAAAGTATGCCGTTGACGCCGGCCATCACGGCGATCGCCAGTGCCCCCGTCACGACCGCTTTGCCATGACGTCGCAAGGTCTCGCGAAACGGCTGTTTGACGACAGCTCCTTGCATCCTCTTGAACTCGGGCGACTCGTCCAGATTACGGCGCATCAGGTAGGAAGCGATCCCGCAAACGCCGCCGAAAAGAAACGCGATCCTCCAGCCATACGCCGCCGCGTCCGTGGCGGACAGGTAGGTCTGGATGCCGAGGTTGACGAATGTGGCCAGCAAAACACCCAGGTTCACCGCGCAGATAATAATGCCCGCGGCGAGCCCCGCCCGATGCGGCGCGGCTTCCACTGCATAGGTAATCGCGCCGGGCATTTCTCCGCCGACGCAAAAACCCTGAAGCATGCGCAGCAGGATCAACAGGATCGATGCGGTCATGCCCCAGCTCTGAAAGTTGGGCAGCAGACCAAGACAGATCGTCGCGTTCGTGACCACAATGATTGAGCCGAGAAACACTGGACGCCGGCCATACCGGTCGCCCCAGCTACTGAGCACAATTCCGCCGAGCGGTCGGATCACGTACCCGATTGCGAGCACGGAGAAAGTAGCCAGCATGCTGACCAGCGACGAACTCACCTGCGGCAGCGCCCCTTTGGCTGGCGCGGACTCGCGCCAACGCCACTTAATCTTTGGAGGTACGGAACTGAGATCAATGGTTGCGGAAGACATGTCGACGTAGACGAATTCCGGGCGAAAGCGATGCCGAGGGCGACAGTTCCAACAGATGGTGAGGGAAGCGTATTCCTCCTGCTTGTCCTTCCTGTTGAGGTAGCGATTCGGGTGGCGTCTTTCAACAGCTCAGCGGGGTTTCGCGCAGTCTATGGAAATTCTGCGAGGTTGGTTTCGGTCGTCCAGCTACACGCTGACGAGAAAGTTTCCGCAAGCCGGGCTCGAGCCGATGCGCTCATCCGGCACCCCGTGACCGGCCACCGGCTATCCAGCCTTGTCGCGCGTGCAAAGGTCCGACTCAAGCGAGCCGACGGGGTAGGCCGTACTGGATTCGAACCAGTGACCAACGGATTAAAAGTCCGCTGCTCTACCAGCTGAGCTAACGGCCCGGCTCGCCCGATGTCCGCCGCGACCAGGGCACTTCTTGCCTGGTTGCCCTAGCCGATATCGATCGTGCGACTCGTGGATCGCGCCGGCTCCGATTTTGGCACGGTCAACGTGAGCACCCCATTGTCAAACTTTGCCAGGGCGTGATCGGGGTCGGCGTTTTCCGGCATCGGGATTGTGCGCATGAAGCTTCCATAGGCGCGCTCGAGCCGGTAGCAGCCGTCTTCCTCGCTGCGTACGTCCTGTTTCTTTTCGCCGCGCAACACGATCGCCCCGTCCTCGACGCTCACACTCAGGTCTTCGCGCTCCATCCCGGGCAGCTCGGCGGTCACGCGCAACACCTGCCCTTCGTCGACCACGTCGATGCGCGGCTGGAAGCGCGATGAACTGAAGTCGCCAAACCATCGTTCGAGCGCGCCGCGACCTGCAAACGGGTCATGGAAGAACTCTTCCAAAGCACGCCACGGTTCGCGTGCGAACAGCCGCGGAATGTCAGGCCACGGGGCACGCCACTGTTCGTTCGCCGGGGGGCTTTCCGGGCTGTCCGCATCGGACTTGCGGGCCGCCCCGCGTAGGAACTTGAAGGGATTCCACTTTTTCGGATCCGTATTCATCGTATCCTCCTCTACAGTCTGGCCGGAGAACCGGATTCCTGTCATTGCGCTGAAGTCGCGACTCTGCCCTCGACATTCCGGACTGCATCTGCGGAACGCCGCCACGGCCGCCTCGCGATCCGCGGCGCCTCCTGAGCTCCGTACCGGCACCGCGCCGTATGCTGAGCGTGCGTCCGCGCCAGCATTCATGTATGACGTCCGCATCCAGGCCTCCGCAGTCAGTAGGTGGCGGCCAGACGACCGCCACCGGTTTTCTCCCTGTCGTTGCTGCCCACCTGCCGACTTCAGTCCGTCCGCACCTCGATCCGGCGCGGCCGGGCTTCGTCGCGGCGCGGTATCGTCAGTTTCAGCACGCCGTCTTTCAGGTTCGCATCGATTTTCGTTGCGTCGAAGTCAGCCCCAAGAGCGAACGCCCGCGCGAAATGCGGCTGGCGGATCTCCGCATGTTGCAGGCGCAGCCCCGCAGGCGTGGGCACCACCGCCTCGGCCTCGATGTACAGGTTGCCATCGTGTACCTTCACATCAAGGCGGTCCTTTGTAACGCCGGGCAGATCGGCCCACAGGGTGATGCCCTGGCTGTCCTCGAAGATGTCTACGGGCGGCGTTAGCGTGATCGGGCGTTGCGACTGCTCGTCTTCGCGACGGGCCACCGCCGTTTCGTCTTTCCTGGCAAGTTCTGTCGTGTCGTTCATGATGTCCTCCTCAGTTCTGCGACCGGTTTCATTGAACAGCGATGGCCCGCGGCTTCGACGTCTCCCGCTTGCCGATGCTCACGGTCAGGCAACCATTGGTGTACTGCGCCGTGACCTTGTCAGGGTCCGCATGCTGCGGCAGTTCAATGACGCGCCGGAAGGTGCCGACGAACCGCTCCTGCGCATAAGTACGCACGTCGTCGCCGGCCGCTTCCGGCTGTCCTGTCTGGCGCTCGCCGCTGATGGTCAGCAGCCCTTTGTCGATGGATACGTCGAGATGCGCCGGATCGATACCGGGCGCGAACGCAACGATCTCGATAGAGTCGTCGGTCGAACCGATGTTGACCTGCGGGAAGGCGCCCAGGCGCCCCGAGCGGATACTGGACGGGAAACCGCCGAAGAGGCTCGCCATCTGCCGTTGCAGACGGTCGAACTCGCTGAAAATGTCGGTCCCGAAGTAGAGATCACTCATGATCGTTTCCTCCTTGGATGCAGCAGGGAAACGAACCGGCATACGCGCTCCAGTCCGTCTGCCATGCTGCGGCAAACAAATCGAAACACGCAGCGCGCCGGAATGCCGGCGCGACTGCCTGAGCGATATTCAAGATAGGACTGAAAACAGAAATTTCAAGTGGGCCATGGCGACTTTTTGTTCTTGAATTTGGATTGCCACACCCCTACGTTCACGACACCCTGCAACACCATGCGAGGACACCATGGAATTCGAATACGATTGGCTCACTCTTGGGCGTCACCGTATCCGGTTGCGCTCAACAAAGGGGTTCCCGACTGAGACGATGCGCACGGCGGTCGAGGTCATCCGGCTGGCGATCGACAGCAACATGAGTGCCCGGGCGCGGCTGGTTGAAGTGGTGTTCCGTCAGGAGTCCGCTTACGAGATTGCTGTCGGCACCACGTTCGCCGACGACCGGCTATGCGCGCCCCAGCTGGAAGCGGCGATCGCGACGGTCCTGGGCCTGCAGCCCGCGCAGATCACTATTTTCGTGACCGTGGTCACCCAGGAAGAGGTCGATCTGCACTTTGGTGTCTACGAAAGGATGCTGGCTGAAAAGCTCGGCGTGGTGCCGCTGATCCAGTGACGTCGCGGCAGGCAAGGAGCGGGGGATCGGCAAGGGGCGAACTGCGCGCCTGCCGGTGCGGACGGCGGCGGCGCCTTTGCTGCAATGCAATGAGGAGTATCCGACCGGATTCGGCCGCCCTCATTGCGGAGCATCCTGCAGCCGGATGCGGGAGGGTCTCGAAGAGCGTGTCATATCCCTGATAGCGCATTCGAACGCAGATTGTTCGCCGCCTGGATTCGATCAATCGGCTTCCGGAACGGCGCGACACAACTGATAAGACGCCCGCATGCGTCAAATTTATGGCGATTGTCGACGATGTAGCCTACGTCGTCGAGGGCCCCCTTGTGGCCGGTCCGCCTCGCCGACATCGTCCAGGATGTTCAGCGCGCCATCAACGAGGGGCTTGACGATGCGCCGCACTTTATCAATATCGTGATCGGCGCCAATGCGTTCCAGGGCGCGTTGCCCTACACGCCCCGGCTGTTGCAGACGATGATCGATCATCTGCCCCGCAACGCCGTCTTCAACGTCAGCGCTATCGGCGCCGCGCAGTTGCCTGCCGTGATGAACTCGCTGTTGCTGGGAGAGGACGTGCGCGTCGGACTCGAAGACAACTTCTACTAACAGACAAGGTCAGTTGGCCACCAATGTTCACCTGGTCGAGCGGCTTGTTCGCCTGGTCCGCGAGATGGGTTACGAGCCGGCCACGCCGGCTGAAGCACGGAAGATCATTGGGCTGCGGCCGTTGCGCGAAACAATCCACGCTGCCTGCCAGGAGGGCTAACCGATGACAACGCGAGCCGTCAACGTCGCCGTCGTCGGCACTGATGTCATTGGCGCGGGTTGGGTGACACACTTCCTGGCTCATGGTTTCGCCGTCACGGCGACCGATCCCAGCCAGGGGGCCGAGTCGCGCCTGCGCAACTGGATCGACGATAGTTGACCTGTAGTGGAGAGGCGCGGGCTTGCAGACGGCGCCTCGTGGGACAAGTTGACGTTCACGCCTGACGTGGGCTCGGCGGTGCGCAACGCCGATTTCATTCAAGAAAGCGGCCCTGAGCGTCTGGATATCAAACACGCGTTGATCGTGAGCATCGAATCGGTGGCAAGGGCAGAGGCGATCATCGCATCGTCGTCGTCGGGGCTGGCGATCAGCGACATTCAAGCAGGCGCGAAGTACCCGGAACGAATCGTCCTGGGACATCCATTCAATCCGTCCCACATCATGCCGCTGGTAGAGGTCGGTGGCGGCAGACTTACATCGCCCGAAAACATTGCGAAGGCTATGACGTTCTATTCCTCAACGGGCAAGAAGGTCATCAGAATCGTTAAAGAAGTCAAAGGTCATAGCCGGACGATACCTGCAGGTGTGCGGGATCTGGATGCAGATATCTTTGGCACACGTTGAATCTGACCGAGACTCCGCCGATGCGAACCGCGCGCGATCCTATTCGCGGCGCGCCTCGCTGACCAACCTCCGCGGTAGCTGGGAGGAACGATGCTTGCTGCTCCTGCGGCGGATCAACCGAAGGAGCGTGATAGGGCCGAAGGGCACAAACCGGGCGAGAAGGTTCAGACGTGTGGCATCTACAAGGTGGTGAGAGAAGGCGACGCCGGCTCCGGCTTCGAAGTGACATGCGTCGAAGGCGGGCATTTTCCACCCGCAGCGGCAACGGTGCGCACTACGAGTTGGTTCACGGCGCGGCGCAGGGAAGGAGACGTACTATGAGAAATCGGCCTGGAACACAGTCAATACTTCCCGCTCTGGTGATTTTGCTCGCCGGCTGTGTCGCTGGTGGCATGCCGTATGCCGGGCCGCACCTCACTCCGACAGAGTGCCGCGACCTGGCGGCGCTCAAGACAAACGCGCCCCCTACGATGGCGCAGCACCAAAGCGAACTCGCTGCCTTGAGGAAAGCGGGCTACGACCCGTCACCGTGGTTTGATGATCCGTATTACCCGGATGATCTACAAGCGGCACAGCGCCTGGTCGACTATTGGTTCCAAACGGAGTGCCAGCACCTTCAACCCGGCTGAGATAGAGAGATCGAGGACTGACCCGGATGTCTCCGCGCGGCGAGAAGCGGCCGATCGATCAAGTGCGGTAATGGCCATTCGAGTGTCGGCTCCAGTCAGCTTTCCGCCGTCTGGTTCGAATCCCCCGGGGCTTTCCTGGGTAGGAAAGTATGCGTTGGCGATCTGATTCAACACGTCGCCTTCTCGACATCGTTGCTCGACCGGTTTGTCAGGATGGCGCTCGTAATAATGTGAAAGAGATGATCCCCGCGTGGCGCGAATCCGGGTTGGCCGTCGAGCCAGCCGAGCGCCGACATCAGGGCGAACAGGTCGACCCCATCCATATCGGCGCGCGCCGTTCCCTCGGCCTGAGCACGGCGCAGTAGTCGCGCGCCCGCTGAACGCAGCGCTGTGCTCGAAGCGTGAAGCGCGGAGTCAGGGTCCGCGTGCGCGGTCGCGAACAAGGCGCAAATGCCGCTATAGCTACGAACGAATGCAACCCCTTCGCGAAACCAGGACACCAGCGCTTCGTCAGGCGGATTCGACGTTTCTAGTTTGGCTGCCTGCTGTATCAGTTCGTCCACGTTCATACGCAGCAACGCTTCGAACAAGGCTTCTCGTGTCGGGAAATGGCGAAACAGTGTGGCCAACCCGACGTCGGCCCGGCGGGCGATATCTCGCATGGACGCATCGGCGCCATGCTCGGTGACGACGTCACGCGCGACCGCAAGTAGATGGCTGTAATTTTTTCTGGCGTCGGCTCGCATAAATCGCCTTGACAATCGGATCGGTGATCCGTATAAAATGAAGCTGTATCTGGATCAGTGATCCACAAGATACAGCACATCTGTGCAAATGGGAACCGAGACGCTGTCCGACACCACGAAAGGAGATGTCATGGGAAAGCTTGAGGGTAAGGTTGCAGTCATCACGGGGGGATCGAGCGGCATGGCGCTGGCGAGCGCCAAGCGGTTCGTCGAAGAAGGCGCCTATGTTTTCATTACGGGCCGCAGGCAGGAGGTGCTCGACGAAGCCGTCAAGCAGATTGGCCGGAACGTGACCGGCGTGCGCAGCGACGCGGCCAATCTCGACGACCTCGACCGCCTGTTCGATACAGTCAGGCGTGAAAAGGGCAAGATCGACGTCCTGTTCGCGAGCGCTGGCATGGGCGAAGCCGTCCCACTGGGCGAGATTACCGAGCAGCACTTCGATGCGACCTTCGGCCTGAATACGCGCGGCACGCTGTTTACGGTTCAGAAGGCGTTGCCGCTGTTCAACGATGGTGGATCGATCTTCATGACCGGGTCAGTTGCTTCGGTGAAGGGTTTTCCTGGTTACGGCGTGTATTCGGCGAGCAAGGCGGCGTTGCGCTCATTCGCACGCACTTGGCTCAACGAACTGAAGGGCAGGAATATCCGGGTGAACGTGCTGAGCCCGGGGCCGATCGCCACACCGATGCAGGACCAGGTTCTCACCGAGGAGGCGAAGCGGATGTTCGAATCCCTGATCCCGCGGGGAAAGATGGGTCGTCCTGAGGAAATTGCGACGGTCGCGCTGTTTCTTGCTTCAGATGATTCGAGCTTCGTGAATGGGGTGGAATTGTCTGTCGACGGCGGCTTCTCGGCTATCTGAAATCGCGCCGAAAAGCTGGATTGGTTTCGGTGATTGTCCAGCGGATATTGTCACGTCTGCTCGCGCTGCGCTGCGCTGCAAACGGCGGCGAAGGCGCTCGGCTCCGCGTGTCTGCTGCGGCTCGCGTGGCGCACCGCGCGCAGCGGGGCGCCTAACGCGGGCAACGGTCCCGCGCGCCCGGTTACCAACTAACACGAGTCCGTGGTTGATCAAAACGTCACCTGAATGGAGAGTTCGCATGAGCTATTCGATTATTGGCTTTGGCGCGGTAGGCCAGGCGCTCGCCCGAGCGTTTGCAAGAAAGAACATCGACGTAGCGGTCGCCAGCCGGCGCCCTCCCGAGACGTTGATGCAGCAGGCACGAGCGATCGGCCCTACCGTCGTCCCCAGGACGCTGCAGGATGCAATCGCGTCCGACACGATCTTCCTGGCGGTTCCTTTCTGGGAGCACCGCGAGGTCGCGAAGCAGATCAAGAGTTGGAAGGGCAAGACGGTCATCGACGCGACAAATGCTTATGGCGTTCCCGTCGAAGAGCTACAAGGTCTGCCGTCCTCCGCAGTTGTCGCTAAGGCGTTTCCCGGGTCCAGGTTCGTCAAGGGTTTTAACCATCTGCCCGCCGCCGTTCTGGCCGCTGATCCGAGTGTGAATGGCGGCAGCCGCGTCGTGTTTCTGTCGAGCGATGACGAAAGTGCGGTGGCACCGGTCGCGGCTCTGGCTGAACAACTCGGTTTCGCGCCGATTGCGCTAGGACCGCTCAAGGATGGCGGTTCGCTCGTCCAGGCCAGGGGGAATACCTGGGCTCAACTGATCTTCAAGGATCTCGTCAAGTTCAAATAGCGGCGCGTCACGGCAAAGTCACGTCCGCCCAGCATTTCTGAGCGAGTCCAGCTACCGAACTTGAGCCTTCGGTAGGCGCGCCGGTGCATCCCTTGAGGCGGTCTTTCCGGGTTCAATTCGAACGGAAGATAACGAACATCTAATTCGGGAAGTTCGTCAAGGGCCTTGCCGGCCTCCAGATTTCGATGTCCGATCCAGCACCATGGACAAATGAAGTCGTAGGCGATCGTGATTTTTGCGCGTTCCATGGCATGCCCCGTGGGCAAGTTGCGATACTCACCAAGCAAAACAACACGAGCTCCCAGCTGAATATACTCAGCGCGCGAACTCGTGTTGCGCGTGGCGCAATGGCCCATTCGATGGGAAAGCGCTTCCCCTGGAGTTGCTGGTCTCTTCAGAACTATTCAGCTTCGCAACAAGAACTTTTGGGCTTGATGTCGCTAACATCCGGACTCGAACTCAACGCGGCCGGCAGGCGAGGCGAATATGATCGACGCAGGTAATACGAACGCAAGCTCACTCGACTCTGAACTTCCGTTTTCGTCCCTTGAATATCGGCAGCATCAAATGTTTCCGCGCCTTTCCAATGCGGAGATACGCAGTGCGAGCCGCTATGGCCGCCCGAAGTCGTTCAAGGCCGGCGATTCGATCTTCAGGACGGGGCGCATTGCAGAAGGGCTATTCATCTTGCAGCGCGGGAGTGTGCGGATCTATTCGTGCGACCCGCAAGGGCGTACCACGGTCGTGACAGACCATCATGACGGCCATTTCATGGCCGAAATGGCGCAACTCACCGGCAAGCCGTCGCTGGTGGACGCGATTGCCATGACTGACTGCGATACGCTCGTCCTGAACTCAGAGCAGTTGCGGGCGCTGATCATCGCGGACGCCCAGTTGGGCGAGCACATCATGCGCGCGTTGATCCTGAGGCGTCTCGGGCTCATCGAGCAGGGGCTCGGTCCCATTATCGTCGGCAAGGGTGACGACGCGAGGGTGGTCCGCCTGCAAGGCTTTTTGCGGCGCAATGCCTATCCGGCTGCGGTGATCGATGCACACAAGGATTCGGACGCCGTGCAGCTACTCGCCGGCCTCACTTCGAAGGTCGACGATTTCCCGCTTGTTTTTTGCCCGGACGGGTCGGTCCTGAGGGCGCCCGACGAAGTGGAGCTCGCCACCCGGCTCGGCCTGGTGCCGACGTTCTGTGCGTCGCAGTGCTACGACATCGCTATCATCGGCGCGGGTCCGGCTGGCCTGGCGGCGGCCGTTTACGCGGCGTCGGAGGGGCTTTCGGCCGTCGTTTTCGATCGGCGCGCGCCAGGTGGTCAGGCCGGTGCGAGCGCACGTATCGAGAACTACCTTGGCTTTCCGACTGGCATATCGGGGCAAGCTCTTGCAGCACGCGCGTTTCAGCAGGCATTGAAATTTGGTGCTCACGTGGCCATTCCCACTGCGGTCGATCGGGTCGAGGGCGCGGCGGGCAACTTCGTGCTCGCGCTTTCCGATCGACAGTGCGTGCGTGCGCGGACCGTCGTGGTCGCGAGCGGAGCGGTGTATCGAAAGCCTTCCGTGACGGGCCTTGAGCGCTTCGAGGGCAGAGGGATCTACTATTGGGCGTCGCCCATCGAGGCGCGTCTAGTCAGCGGGAAAGACGTTGTGCTGATCGGTGGCGGTAACTCGGCTGGGCAGGCTGCCGTCTTTCTCGCCAACTTTGCGAAAAGCATACGCGTTTTGATACGTGGCCATAGTCTCGAAGCCACCATGTCCCGTTACCTGATAGACCGGCTCAGCGCTCTGCCAAACGTGTCGATCTGCGCAAGATGCACGCTTGAATCACTGGAAGCGAGCGACGGTGGTCTTGAGCGAATTCGCGTCTTTCATCACGAACAGGGCAGTGAGCTCATTGAGATACAGCATCTTTTCCTGTTCATCGGCGCCGATCCCAAAACAGACTGGTTGACATCGATGGGCGTTCAACTGGATGAGCGAGGCTTTGTCGAAACGGGGCCGCCCGATGCGAACGCAGGCACTGAGCGCTTGCCACTCGAGACGAATGTGCCGGGGCTTTTCGCGATCGGCGACGTCCGATCAGGGGCGCCGAAGCGGGTGGCCGCAGCGGTAGGAGACGGCGCAGCGGTAGTCAGCCAGATTCATGCGTGGCTCGGTCGAGACGAAGCGCGCGTCAAGGCTTCTCGAGGCGCGCAATGAGCGGCATGACGGGCCAAACGCAATCGCTCCCCACGTCGATGCTCAATGTGCGCCACGCTCGGGTTGAGGCGTCCACTCATGCTCTTCGCCAGGCACTTTGCCGAAGGTCTGCGCAGCCCAGGCTTGCCGCGCAGCCACAATTTTCTCGCGCGAACCAGACACGAAATTCCACTCGATGAAGCGTTCGCCCGGCAGGTGCGCGCCGCCGAGGAGCATCACGCGCGCGCCATGCGCGCTGGCGAGTTCGACCGTTGCACGCGGCTCCAGCACGGCCATCGTTGTCGGAGACAACGGCGTCCCGTCGATGGCCAGATCTCCGTCGACGAGATAGACGCCGCGCTCCTCGTGCTCGGCATCGAGTGCAAGGCGACCGGCAGCCGCGAACTCGGCATAGACGTAGAGCGTAGGTGAAAAGACTTCGACCGGCGAGGTCTTCCCGAAAGCCGTGCCTGCGATCACATGTACGGTTGCGCCGTCGCGCGTGAACGTCGGCAGCGTATCGGCCGGATGATGAATGAACGCGGGCGCGGCGTCTTCGTGTTCGACAGGCAGCGCGACCCAGGTCTGAATGCCGTGGATCGCCTGTTCAACTGGCCGATCCTCCAGCGGCGTGCGTTCTGAATGGACGATGCCGCGACCGGCCGTCATCCAGTTCACGTCGCCGGGTACGATTTTCTGCCGATAGCCGAGGCTGTCGTGATGCATGAACGAGCCTTCGAACAGGTACGTGACGGTCGCGAGGCCGATATGCGGATGCGGCAGCACATCCACGCCGCTGCCAGCGGGCAGCACGGCTGGCCCCATATGGTCGAAGAAAATGAATGGTCCGATGAGGCGCGCGGCACGGGCGGGAAGCACGCGGCGCACGATCAGGTTGCCGATGTCGCTTTCGCGCGGCGTGAGCAGAGCCTTGATCGTAGTGGGCATGATGAATACCTTTCGTTAAGGGCCGACGTGGAGGCAAGCCGTCACGGTTCGAGCAGCCGCAACAGCCGCAGCTCCTCGAAATCAAGTTCGGATTCGATGCGATGCAGGACCGCGTCGTCCACCTTGCCGTCGCGATGCAGGCCGAGCAATGCCTCGCGCGACACGCCAACGAGTTCGAGTTCGACACGCAGGAAATGCGCACGGTGTTCGATTCGGTCCGCACCCAACTGGTATGCGCTTTCGTTCGCGGTGACGCGAATCCGGTATTCGGCTAGCAGCCGCTCGAACGTCGCGCGTTCGATGCCGGACGAGCGCTCGTCGATTTCCTCGAGCGCAGCGAGCGAGGCGCCGAACGCATGGGCGCGCGCCTCATGCTCGGACATGGTGTGACGGGCTGTCGGGCGCAGTTTCAGCAGCCGGATGAGCGGCGCGAGGCTGCCGCCCTGCACGACAAGCGTCGCGATGATCAGCAGAAACGTGCTGAAGACGATCAGGTCGCGGCCGGGGAAATTGTCTGGCAGCGCGATTGCGGCCGCCAGACTGACGACGCCGCGCATACCCGCCCAGCCGAGCACAACCGCTTCCTTGAAGCTCCACGGCTCGCGGCCCGAGCGTTTCGCGCGTATCTGGTCGGGCAGCCAGATCGCAGCGAACACCCATGCGAGGCGCGCAACGATGGCTGCCGCAGTTGCCGGCAACGCGACACGCAGCCCGGCCGTCAACACGGCCGATTCGTGATTCACCCGTGAGAGGAGTGCATGCAGTGTGAGGCCGATCAGGATGAAGACCAGCGCCTCGAGCACGAACACGACCGCTTCCCAGGTCGCCTTGGCTTTTATGCGCATATCAGCGTCGAATACCCGATGCTGGCGGATGCCGAGCACGAGACCGCAGGTCACGACGGACAGCACACCCGATCCGCCGACGGCCTCCGCGATACCGTAGCTGGCCCACGCCATAACGAAGGTCACGACGATGCCGAGCATCGGATCGCCCAGACGCGGCAGCACCCAACACATGGCCTGGCCGCACACGATGCCGACCGCGATGCCGATCAGGGTAAGCGTAAAGAACAGCACCGATCCGCTCGTGACCGTGATCGTCGCGGCTAGCGCTGCCGAGACCGCCATCTGATAGAGCAGCAGGCCCGACGCGTCGTTCACGAGGCTTTCGCCTTCCAGCACGGCCACGAGCCTGGCGGGTAGCGGGTGGCGCTGAAGGATCGCTTTGGCGGCGACCGCGTCGGGCGGCGAGACGATCGCACCGAGCGTGAAGCACGCCGCCCATGGCAGGTTCGGGTTGAAGGCATGCACGGCGACGGCCACGGCGACGGTGGTGAATGTCACGGCCCCGAGCACGAGCGAAACGATCGTGCCGATGCCGCGTTGGAATTCCTTCCACGCCGTATAGAACGAACTCGACATCAGCAGCGGCGGCAGCACGGCCGCGAGCAGCAGGTTCGGGTCCACGTCGGGTACGCGCCTGCCGGCGACTGCGATCACACAGCCGCCGAGCAGCAGAACGACGGCAGGCGGGATCGCGATGCGCTCCGCGAGCCACGTCAGGGCGCCCGCTCCGCAGATCAACAGCAGGAGGTAATGAAAAAACTCGACGTTGTTCATCCGCTAGAAGCCCGGGGATTGCACGTCGATCAGACCGTAGACGACCCCGGCGAGAGTACCGGCAAGCAGCGAAAGGATGTACGGTTTCATGATGCGAGTCTTGGTTGGTGAACGTGGCGTGACAGGAACTACGCGAAAGGCTCGCGGAAAAAGTATAGGTTCGTCTGGATCAGGCAGAGTCTGATTAAGAATATTTAATCTCTGGCGCATGCGAGATATCCGTTCGATCGAGCTTTGGGGTCGTGCGTGAGCGCGACAACGGCGCCGAATCGTGGCTAAAGCTTTTGCGCCTCGCTGGGCGCAAAGGCATTGCGGCTTCATTTCAGGACTTTTCAGTTTGCGCCAAGGACTTCGGTCGCTTGCATCATTAGAGTGCCTGCCGGCATGTGGCGCTATTCAGCGAGTTCTCGCTCCTCGCCGCATCGCTATCCATCTCAACACGCAAGGTCGTCGCCACGCCCGCGCGCGGCGATGCAACGACGGAGATCTAGCATGAACACGCAGCAAATCGATTCGACCAGGCCTTCGGCGTCGCGCCGCAGGCTGCTTTCGGCAAGTGCGGGCATGGCCGGCGCCGTGGCAGCCATGTCGAGCCTGTCCGCGAACGCAGCCGCGTCCGTGACGGGCGGCTCGGCGCATACGCACGGCACCTCGCATCATCACGGCGGCAACTACGTGAGCGCGAAGGACGGCACGCAGATCTTCTTCAAGGACTGGGGCACGGGCGTGCCGGTCGTCTGCTCGCACGGCTGGCCGCTCTCGGCTGACGCGTGGGACGCGCAGATGCTCTTCCTGGTGAATCAGGGCTACCGGGTGATCGCGCACGACCGCCGCGGCCATGGCCGTTCGGGCCAGCCGTCCGAGGGCAACGACATGAACACCTACGCCGACGATCTCGCGGCTGTGCTGGACGCGCTCGACGTGAAGGGCGCGATGCTCGTGGGCCATTCCACGGGCGGCGGCGAGGTGGTGCATTACATCGGCCGCCATGGCGAAAAGCGCGTGGCGAAGGCCGTGCTGATCGGCGCAGTGCCGCCGCAAATGGTCAAGTCTGCGAACAATCCGAACGGTCTGCCGATGTCGGTGTTCGACAACATCCGCGCGGGCGTGGCCGCGAACCGCTCGCAGTTCTATCTGGATCTGGCCACGTCGTTCTACGGCTTCAACCGCCCCGACGCGAAAGTCTCGCAGGGCCTCGTGCAGGACTTCTGGCGCCAGGGCATGGCCGGTTCGATCAAAGGCCAGTATGAGTGCATCAAGCAATTCTCTGAAGTCGACTACACCGACGACCTCAAGAAGATCAGCGTGCCCACGCTGATCCTGCACGGCGACGACGACCAGATCGTGCCGATCGACGATTCGGCGAAGCTCTCGGCGAAGATCGTCAAGAACGCGACGCTCAAGGTGTACAAGGGCGCGCCGCACGGCATGTGCAGCACGCACGTCGATCAGGTCAATGCGGACCTGCTCGCGTTCCTCAAGTCCTGAGGCGCTACGACAAGATCTGCGTGACGCGCCTGCGAGGCAACGCGCGTCTGTTCAGAACTGTTCAGCTTGTCACAAGGACTTTCAGGCGCGCGTCGCCTCAGCGAACAGGCCTCTTGCTCCTGGCACCCAGTTTTGAGTGGCTTCGAAAAGGGAATGAAATGGGTTTGAAACTGCAAGGCTCGCACCCGCATAGCCTCGAGATCGCGCGTCTCGCTGCCGCCGTTCGTGCGAACGCTGACGATGCGCGTGTCTGGCGCTGGTACGCCGACCTCATGGAAGGCGGACGCGTGAGTTGCACGCGTACGCGCAAGGGGTGGCTGATCACGGTAGACGGTCGCTGCACGGTGGAAGACGAGTCGTTTGATTGCGCCGTGCGTCGAGCGGAGCAGACATGGAGTGACATCGCGCAGTCCCAGGTCAAGCTGCTCCGCCGCAGCAAGACCGCTGTGAAGACAACCGCCTCGAATTTACCGCGGCTTCGGTGAAGCGCCGCTCAGAATGAGGATGACTGCTGGTCCCTTGCGGCCGCGTTGGAGCCTTGAGCGCCCGGCAGCGAGCCGAACATGTGCTGGCTGCATTTCGCCTCGCGCCATGCGGCACCCAACTTGTAACCGGAGAGCACCCTGCGTGCGAGGGGAAGTATCTGCTCGCCGGCCAGCATGCCGAGCAGGCCCATCAGCGCAATGGTGGGCGGGGCCGGCGATTGCACGCCGATCGCACCATAGACGACCCCGGCAAGGATGCCGGCCAACAAGGAAAGGATATACGGTTTCATAGTGCGAGTCTCATTGACGACCTGTACCGTTACAGGATCTACCCAGCGAATTCGTGAAAAGACTACCGGCTACTCTGGATTAAGAAAATACCAATTAAGAGCTTTTAAGCTTAATTCTTTGGGCAATAAAATTTAATCCATTTTTAGTTGTTGCTGCTCTGTCCTTGCGTGTCAAATAACCGGAGCTGGATGTCGAATTGCCCAGCGCCAATGCACATTGGACGCCTGCCGGTCATGCCGGCATGGCGGCTTCCTCCTCTCTCCGGTTCAAAGGACCTACCCGTCATGAACAATTCGAAGCTCGAAGTTCTCACTCCTCAGAACAGCCAACTGATCATCATCGATCACCAACCGCAAATGGCGTTCGGCGTTCAGTCGATCGACCGCCAGGTGCTGAAGAACAACGTCGTCGGTCTGGCCAAGGCGGCCAAGGTGTTCAACGTTCCGACCACGATCACCACGGTCGAGTCGCAAAGCTTCTCGGGTTACACGTATCCGGAACTGCTCGACGTGTTCCCCGAGCACAAGGTACTCGAACGCACGTCGATGAATTCGTGGGACGACCAGAAGGTACGCGACGCGCTCGCCGCGAATGGCCGCAAGAAGGTGGTCGTAGCGGGTTTGTGGACGGAGGTCTGCAACACGACGTTCGCGCTCTGCGCCATGCTCGAAGGTGACTACGAGATCTACATGGTGGCCGACGCATCGGGGGGCACGTCGAAAGACGCGCACGACTTCGCGATGCAGCGCATGGTCCAGGCGGGCGCCGTGCCCGTCACGTGGCAGCAGGTATTGCTCGAATGGCAGCGTGACTGGGCTCACCGCGCGACCTACGACGCCGTGATGGCGATCGCGAAGGAACATTCGGGCGCGTACGGCATGGGCGTCGACTACGCGTACACGATGGTCCATAAGGCAGCGCAGCGCACGGCTACGCCGCACGAGGTGCTGCCGGCTGTACCGGCACGCTAATCGCCTCCGCGATCGCCGAAAGCGGGGCGATGCGCTCCGTGTGGAGTCGGCGGCAGCGCACGCGGTCTGCCGATCGCTGCGCTGCAGTGCATTCCCCGCGAGGTACTCGGGTTGAACCGCGAGGTCTCGCATCAGCATTCCAATCTCACGGAGAGACTGATCGTATGGAATCTTATCTGGTGTCCCTCGGTGCAGGGACGCTGATAGGCGTGATCTACAGCGTGATCAAGGTCCGCTCGCCCGCGCCTCCGCTCGTTGCCCTCATCGGCCTGCTTGGCATGTTGATCGGCGCACAGGCGGTTCCAACCCTGAGGCAGTTGTTGGGCTTTTAATCGAACTGACAGAAACGAGGAAACGCAAATGGGCGCAACCGCTACCCATCCCGATCTCATTTTGCACAATGGACGGTTCACCACGCTGGATCGTTCGAACCCGATCGCCAGTGCCGTGGCGATTGCCGATGGCCGCTTCGTCGCGGTCGGCAGCGATACCGACGTCATGCCGCTCGCGGGCCGCGCGACCAAAGTTATCGATCTCGGTGGCCGGCCGGTGCTGCCGGGCCTCGTCGACAATCACCTGCATTTGATCCGCGGCGGTCTGAACTACAACATGGAGCTGCGCTGGGACGGCGTGCGCTCGCTCGCCGTTGCCATGGAGATGCTCAAGCAGCAGGTTGCGATCACGCCCGCGCCGCAATGGGTGCGCGTGGTCGGCGGCTTCACCGAGCACCAGTTCGAAGAGAAGCGGCTGCCGACGCTCGATGAGCTGAACGCCGTCGCGCCGGATACGCCGGTCTTCATCCTGCACTTGTACGACCGGGCGCTGCTCAATGCCGCCGCGTTGCGCGTGGTGGGCTATACGAAGGATACGCCGGAGCCGCCGGGCGGCAAGATCATGCGCGACAGCGCGGGCAACCCCACCGGGCTGCTGCTGGCGAACCCCAATGCGTCGATCCTCTACGCGACACTCGCGAAAGGCCCGAAGCTGCCGCTGGAGTATCAATACAATTCGACGCGTCATTTCATGCGCGAACTCAACCGCCTTGGCGTGACCGGCGCGATCGATGCCGGCGGTGGCTCGCAGAACTACCCGGACGATTACGAAGTCATCCGCAAGCTCCATGACGCGGGCGAGATGACGGTGCGCATCGCATACAACCTCTTCACGCAAAAGCCGAAGGCCGAAAAGGAAGACTTCGTGAACTGGACCGGCTCGGTCAGGTATCACGATGGTTCGGACTACTTCCGCCACAACGGTGCGGGTGAAATGCTGGTGTTTTCGGCGGCCGACTTCGAGGACTTCCGCGTGGCGCGCCCCGAACTGCCGCCCGGAATGGAAGGCGAACTCGAAGGCGTGGTGCGGGTACTCGCACAGAACCGCTGGCCGTGGCGCCTGCATGCGACCTATGACGAAACCATCAGCCGCGCGCTCGATGTGTTCGAGAAGGTCAACAAGGATATTCCGCTCGACGGAATCAACTGGTTCTTCGACCACGCGGAAACCGTTTCCGAGCGATCGATGGATCGAATTGCGGCGCTGGGTGGCGGCATCGCGGTTCAGCATCGCATGGCCTATCAGGGCGAGTATTTCGTCGAGCGCTATGGCGCGCAAGCGGCACAAGCCACGCCTCCCGTCGCGAGAATGCTCGAGAAGGGCATCAAGGTCTCGGCCGGCACCGATGCGACGCGCGTCGCGTCGTACAACCCGTGGGTGTCGCTCGCATGGCTCGTGAGCGGCAAGACAGTTGGCGGTCTGCGGATGTATCCGCAACGTAACCTGCTCGATCGCGATACCGCGCTGCGCATGTGGACGGAGTACGTCACCTGGTTCTCGAACGAAGAGGGCAAGAAAGGGCGCATGGTGCCCGGGCAACTTGCCGACCTCATGGTTCCGGACCGCGACTTCTTCTCGTGCGCGGAGGACGACATTGCCGGCACCACCGCATTGCTCACGGTGGTCGGCGGAAAGATCGTCTGGGGCGCGGGCCCATTCTCGCAACACGATCAGCCAATCCCGCCTGCAATGCCGGACTGGTCGCCGGTGCGCCAATACGGCGGCTATGGGGGCTGGGGCGCTACGCAGCGCGAGGGCGCGCCGCTCGGGCGTGCCGCTGTTGCGGCGATGTGCGCCTGCGCGAGCGCCTGCGATCTGCACGGCCATGCGCACGCGAGCGCGTGGGCCAGTGCATTGCCGACGTCGGACGCAAAGGGCTTCTGGGGCGCATTCGGCTGCTCTTGCTGGGCGATCTGACATGACGATATGGAACGGCAGCAGCAACCCCGCATGGGTTCGCGTGCTGCTATCGCCGCCGTGGGTCGGGCCGCTCGTGCGCCTTGCGCTCGTGTCCGCCTACCTCATCGGCGGTGTCACCAAAGCGCTGAACTTCGAGGGCGCGATTGCGGAGCAGGCGCATTTCGGCCTGCAGCCGGCCGCCCTCTGGGCAGCGCTCGCGGTGGCGGTCGAGATCGTCGGCTCGCTGTGCGTGGTATTGCGCCGCTTCGCGTGGATCGGCGCAGGCGGCCTCGGCATGCTGACCGTCGTCGCGATGCTGGTTGCCAACGACTTCTGGAACCATGCCGGTGTCGAGCGCTTCATGGCGCTCAACAGTTTTTTCGAGCATCTGGGACTGATCGCGGGGCTCGTGCTCGCGATCCTGCTCGGCGATTCGCAGCGTCCGGCCGGCGAGAGCCGCGCCTGACCGATTGATCAGTACGATGAAATATCAAGGGAATTCCGCTATGAAAGCAATTCGCACTGCCTTAGTTGCCCTGATGATCGCGGGTGGTCTCGTCGCCGCGCCCGTTTCTTTCGCGACGCCGCCCGTAGCGCAGGTCGAATCGCCGTCGGTCGCAGTCGGTCCGCAGTACGACACGACGCACGTATACGTGGCACCAGAGGACTTCGACCGCTTCACCGACAGCTTCGCGGCGACGTTCGGCGGCAGCAAGTCGAAGCAGGGTGTGTTCCAGGTCACGCCGACACCGAGTCAGACGATGTCGCAGCTCGTATTTACCCCGGCAGGCACGATCTCCGTGTTCGGCTTCAAGACGCCCATGCCGTATCCCTTCGGCGCGGAGCGCACGGGCTACCTCGTGACGGACATGGACGCGGCGGTGAAGTCGGCGCGTGCACTCGGTGCCGATGTGATCGTCGATACGTTCCCCGACCCGATCGGCCGCGATGCGATCATCACGTGGCCGGGTGGTACCAACATGCAGCTCTACTGGCACACCGAGGCCCCGCACTACGACAAGCTGCAGACCATTCCCGAGAATCGGGTCTACGTGTCGCCGCAAAGCGTGCACAAGCTGGTTCACGATTTCGTCAAATTCTCGCACGGCAAGGTGGTGTCCGATGACCTGAAGGCGCCGGGTGTCGAGATCGGCAGACCTGACGACACCTATCGCCGCATTCGAATCGAATCGCCGTTCGGCAAGATGACCGTGCTCGTGACGGACGGTCATCTGCCTTACCCGTTCGGGCGCGAAGTGACCGGCTACGAAGTATCGAATCTGGCCGATACGCTTCAAAAGGCGAAGGCCGCTGGCGTCAATGTGCTGGTGCCGCCGTTCACCTCGGCCGGGCGTGATGCTGCGGTCGTGCAGTTCCCGGGCGGCTATATCGCCGAAATTCACGCAGGCGCGGCGCAATGAAGTCCGAGGACACGATCCTTGCCGCGATCGCCGGCTTTGTCGACACGCTGAGCTTCGTTGCACTGTTCGGTCTGTTCACCGCACACGTGACGGGCAACTTCGTGTTGATTGGCGCCGGCATGGCCGGCTCGGGGCAGGGCGTTCTGCTCAAGCTGATCGTGTTCCCCGCGTTTATCGGCGGGGTCGTTCTCAGCAGCCTGCTCGTGCGTTGGCTCTCGCAGGGGCATGCGCGTCAGGGCGCACGCTTGCTCTATGCGGTGCAGGCCGTGCTGATCGTCGGCTTTTGCCTCGCCGGCGCATGGGCGACGCCGGTCAGCCGGCCCGACAGCTTGCCTGTCATCGTGGCCGGCGTCGTGGGTGCGTTCGCGATGGGTGTGCAGAATGCGCATCCGCGCCTGATCCAGCGTCCTGGCGTGCCGAATACCGTAATGACGGGCAACGTCACGCAAGCCGTTCTGGACGTGATCGACATGCTGTCGCCGGGCACGGTCGACAGCGTGCGCGCCGCGGCGCGCTCGCGCTTCGGGTCGATGATGCCGGCCATTGTCGCGTTTGCGGTTAGCGCGGTGGCCGGGGCACTGGGGGTGGTCTACATGGGCTTCTGGGCGCTGCTTGCGCCGGCGTGCGCCCTCGTCGGGCTCGCGGTGACCACGGGAGAGCATGAGCGCGCGAGCGCACCGGGGCACTCATGAATCCAGGCGGCGCAGGGAATCACCCCGCTCAGGCCCGGCGCGTGAGCGGGACGGGCAAACACAAACACAAGTCGACAAAGGCAAGGAAATCCATGGTATTGAGCACAATGCGCGGGCGTCGATTCGAGAAGGCCGCGCGCTTGACGGCCATCGCCGGGCTGTTGCTGATGGGCGCCGACGCAGCGTTCGCGGATACGGCGGCGCAACGGGTTGCAGGTGCGAGCCTCGCGGCTGACTCGGCCGGCGCGACCACAGGCACGGTGGCGAATGACGCCACAACGACCGACGCGTGCAATGTCAAACGTCCTGCCGTGATGTTCAACCGCTGGCAGGAGGACTGGTCAGTGCTTGCGAACCCCTGCGTTCCGCGCAAGCCACTCGACAGCCTCAAGTACATTCCGCTCGGCGGCGACCCCGCCTCGTATCTGTCGCTTGGCGCGAACCTGCGTGAGCGTATCGAAACCAATGACGCCCCGCTGTTCGGTATCGGCTCTGCGCAGTCGGATACTTATCTGATTCAGCGCATCGAAGTGCATGCCGATGCACATCTCGCCGAGCACTGGCAGTTTTTCGTGCAACTCGTGGATGCGCGGGCGTTTGGCAAGAACGTGGTCACGCCGGTGGACAAGAATCCGCTCGATCTCGAGCAGGCATTCGTGGCCTACACCGGAGCGGTCGGCGGTGGTACGTTCAAGTTTCGCGTTGGCCGCCAGGAAATGGCATTCGACTTGCAGCGTTTCATTGCCGTACGCGATGGCCCGAACGTACGACAGGCGTTCGATGCTATCTGGGCAGACTACGAATACCAGAAGTGGCGCTTTATCGCCTACGCGACGCAGCCCGTGCAGTACCGCAACGCGACGGTGTTCGACGACGTGTCGAACCGCAATCTCACTTTCAGCGGCGTGCGTTTCGAGCGCCAATCCGTCGGGCCGGGTGATATGTCCGGCTACTGGTCGCGCTACAACAACACCAACGCGCGATTCCTCGACGCTCAAGGTTCTGAGCACCGCGACGTCTGGGACCTGCATTATTTCGGCACGCGCGGCCGCGTCGATTGGGATGCCGAGGCGATGCTGCAGACGGGAACGGTCGGTAATAGTACGGTTCTCGCGTGGGCAGTCGGCTCGCTCGCGGGTTACAAGCTCGACCTGCCGTGGACGCCGCGCGTCGCGCTGCAGATCGACGCTGCCTCTGGCGACCGGCACCCGCATGATGGGCGGCTCGAGACCTTCAATCCGCTATTTCCGAACGGCTATTACTTCACGCTCGCAGGCTATACGGGCTACGCGAACCTGATCCACATCAAACCATCCATCACGCTCAAGCCTTCGGCCAGTCTCACGCTGCTTGGCGCGCTGGGCTTCCAGTGGCGCGAGACGACCGGCGACGCCGTGTACCAGCAGCCGAATCAGCCAGTGCCGGGCACGGCGGGCAAGGGCAGCCGGTGGACCGGCATGTATGTGCAGTTGCGCGCGGACTGGACGATTGCGGCAAATCTGGTAGGTTCGGTCGAAGCCGTGCACTTCCAGGTGGGAAACTCGATTCGTGAGGCGGGCGGCCGCAATGCGGACTACGCCGGCGTCGAACTCAAGTACGGGTGGTAGGACTCGTCGGAGATCAGGCTCGTGGCGATCCCGGCGGCGTGAGGAGCGTTGCCGGGATCGCGCCATTTGTCAGCCTCGTTCAGGCTCTGACTACGGCGGGCCCGATGGACGAAGGGGCTCGTTGTTCAGGTGCTCAAGGCTAACAGCTTGCCGAGAAAGTTAACATCGCCTTCGAGAGATTTTTGAGCTGCCCTCTTAGGGGCGTGCTCGTCGAAGGCGTATTGGAACTTCTCCGCGACGTACGTCCGGGTGCATTCGAAAAGGCTATACATCGCCTCTGGCCCGTCGAAACACACGTTGACAAGTGACTTCGAGACAAGCTCATCCATGCTTTCAATCAAGCCGCCTATCGTCACTTCCATGTTGTTGACGACTCCACGCAGCGAATCAAAGCTGAACGGTCTGTCGAGCCGGTAAAGGTGAACGAGCAGGGACTGGGCCGGGGCGCTCAACAGGTCGAAGCTGACATCAAAGGCTGCCTGTAGGCAGCGATGCCGCGCCGTCGCAGTGCGGTATCCCCCGGACAGGAACGACAGTCCATCGTTCAGCAGGCGTTGCACGCCTTCTACGCCCAACAATTCCGCTCGTCCGGCGGCCAACTCGATTGCAAGTGGAATACCATCCAGGCGCTGACAAATCTTTGCGATGCTCTCTATCTCAGCGATGCGAGGAACAAACCTCGGGTGCATCTGCTGCGCATGGTGGACGAACAGCTGGACAGCCGGGCTGTTCAGCATCTCGTCGCAACGGTCCGTGAGTTTGGGAACATCAAGCGGATCCACCCTGAAAACCGTCTCGCTTCGAATCCTCAGCGGCTCCCGACTCGTAACAAGGAACTGGATATTCAGGCTTGCTGCCAACAATGCTTCTACGATTTGTGCAACAGCTGAGACGACATGCTCCGCGCCATCGAGTATCAACAACCACGGCGCATTCGATAGCGCTGCTCTTAAACACTCGGAAGAGACGATTTCCTCCGGCATTTCGACGCCGCAACCGCACGCGATGGCACTCAGCACCTCGTCAAGCGTGGCCAGGGACGCAAGATCGACAAAGGCCACCGTCGCCGGGCATGACGGCACTATCCGATAGGCGACTTCAAGTGCAAGGCTGGATTTTCCGACACCACCTGTGCCCGTCAGCGTAAGCACCTGGGACTCCACCATTGCCTCGGCTGCCTTGGCGACGACTACGTCTCTCCCGACGAAATTTCCGACGCGGCGCGGGAGCGGCCGCGGACTGGCGGCGGTACGGAATTTCGGGGGTACGTGCTGAGACGGGGCCAACCGGTAGCCACGGCGCGCGACCGTGATGATGAGGTCCCGGTCATCACCCAGCGCCTTGCGCAGCGCAGAGATGTTGACGTCGATATTGCAGTCTTCGACGATGGTGCCAGGCCAGACCGTCTGCATCAGCTCGGACCTCGACACCACTCGACCCTGTGCCGAGGCGAGCGTCACCAGCAGGTCGAAGGCGCGCGAGCCCAGCCGCACATCCTGGCCATCACGCCGCAAGCGTCGCGCGTCAATATCGAGTTCGATTCGGCCGATTTTCATAAGGTCGCCTCCAGCAAGGGAAATGGACACGCGTGTCTTCGCCATCGGTGAGTGGTGAAGTCAGGTCGGTTACCGCCGGAGTGCGCGCTTTATAACGCTGCTGGCGTGTCTGAACGCAGCGTCTGTCGGACTGGTTTCAGCCAGGCCATCGAAAACCATAAAGTCATGAATCGTGCCGATATAACGAGCGGCATTGACTCTGACGCCGGCGCGCATGAGCTTGCGGGCATATTCTTCGGCGTCATCTCGCGTAATGTCGTTCTCTGCTGTGATGACGAGTGCGGCAGGCAGGTCTTCGAGTTCGTCGGGTTTCGACTGTATCGGCATCGCCGCCGCGAGTGACCGCGATCTCTCGGGAAACTGCGACTCGATAAAGCGCTCCAGCGCTCTCGCCGTCATACCGGGCCCCGTCGCGAACTGACGATATGACTGCGTGGTTGAATCTGCCGACAGGATGGGGCAGAACAGCACTTGCAGGCACAGACTCGGGCCATGCCGGTCTCTCGCCCATCGCGCCATGACTGCAGCGATGTTTCCGCCTGCACCGTCGCCGGCCACCGCAATCGCGCGAGCATCGACCTGCAGCGCTTCGGCATTTGCAGCGACGTATTGCAGTGCGGCGTATGCCTCTTCGTTTTGTGTCGGAAACAGGGCGTGAGGTGCAGGCGAACAAGAGACGAAGACAACCGCCACCTCTGCTTCAGCCGAAAGCCGTGACACGAGCCTGCGATGGGTTGCGAAGCTCGCCATGCGCCAGCCGCCGCCCGGATAGTAGAGCACGACGGGCAGTAAGCCCGGCGTGCCGGCCGGTCGCACGATGTGCACGTCAACGGAGCCAGTCGGTCCAGTCTTGAAGGTCAGCGCTTCGGTCGTGACGGCATAGTCGTCCGCGGGACTGTTGTCACTGTCGGCGCGGCAGGGGAACGACGGCTGTTCGGCGAGCAGCGAATCCGGATGCATGCCGGCTTCGGAGACCAGATCGAGAAATTGCTGCGTCTCGGGGTCCAGTACTGGGTGGGACGACCATGGCGTCGCGAGACGTGGTGACGCGGAATCGACGGTACTTGCAGGCGGAACGTGGTCCATGAAAGCCGACATATGAGAGTTCAGCGGTTGGGGGGACTCCCACTCGCACCACACACAGTGTCAACTCCACCTGCTGAGCCTGAAACGATGTCGAGTCCCGGTAGCCGCTATTCTCCAGGCGATGCGCCGGGACCGTTCAGTTAAAGTTTGCTAAGAAGCGTTAGCCGCAGGTGCAAACCCGGCAGCGCGTCCGCGCAGGCGCCGCCTCCGCGAGTCTCACCCGTGCAAGGTGCGGCCCATTACACGCTCGAGCGCGCATGCTCATGAAGCACCTCGCTCACCCAGGACGGCTCTGCAATGCGATCCGCCAGAATCAGCGCATCCATGGAGAGTTTGCACCCGGCGCTTGCAAACGCTTCGAGTTGGGGAAAGGTTGCTCTGGAAAGGGCGATAGGCCTGCCGCCAAGAATGTTTTCGAATCCTTCCCCGTAGATGTCCCAATGCGCCAATCCCCGCCGGCTCGTGCACTCGCGAAGCTTGCGGGTGAGCTGCCGGGCGAGGTCATGCTCGCCTGCCCAGATCATTACGGGTATTGAGCCGAGTGCGAGGCCGTAGACGATCGACAGGTCGTGCTCGATCGAAGCGACGAGCTCGGCGCAATCCCTTGCCAGCTTCACAGCGCGCTGAGTCTCGCCTTGCAGCCAAAGAATTCGCATGTACACCGCCATGCTTGCGATGCGGCCATCCATTTGTGCATCATTTGCCTTTGCTAGATTTTCCCGCGTGGGGCCAGCTTCGAGGGCGATGACCTGTTCAATCAGCGTGCGCGCTTTCGCATGGTCGCCGAGGTAGTGGTGCGCATAGGCGAGATTGCGGCCCGACATCTGATTGAGCGTGGAGTCTCCGAAACGATTCGCGAATGCCTGCATCGCCTCGGCCAGTGCAAGACCTTCCACGTATCGACCTGTGACAAGCCGATGCGCGAATACGCCCCACAGAATGCGAAATTCCAACGCCTCGTCACCCAATCGTCGGCTCAGGGCGTAGGCACGTTCAAAAGCACGTGCCATTTCGATGGTTGGCCCACGCGTGTGCCAGAGCGAGTGTCCGTAGGCCAACAGCAGTTCGACGTGTCGCGTGCTACCGGCCTGCTCCGAGCTCTCAACCGCTGCAATGGCGTGTTCGGCCATGCTAAGGAACTCGTGCGGCCGCGACAGATGGAGCCAAAGTGGTGCCGTGGCGATAACGAGGTCGATTTCGAGTTCGGGATCCCCCTCCTGATGCGAGGCCCACTCGAACGCCGCGCGGATATCGTCAATTCGCTTGCTGAGCTGGGCGAGCCATTGGGGTTGCGCCTTGCCCTCCCAGGCGGCGCCCAGGTCCGCGAAGGCCTCGCAGCAATGTATCGTATGCAGGCGCCGGGCCTCGTTCGCTTCGCCGGCTTCCAGCAATCGAAGGTGTGCGTATTGGCGGGTCGTATCGAGGAGCCGATACGGGTTGTCGGCATCACTGATATCACGTGCGACAAGCGACTTGGCGACAAGGCCGCTGATTGCGTCAAATACCGCCAGTTCATCGATCTGCCCACAGCCTGCCACGGCAACGGCTTCACGCATGCCAAACGAAGAGCGCATCACCGACAGCCGCCGCAGGACGTGCTGCTCATGCGAGTCCAGCAGCTCGTAGCTCCAGTCAAGCGTCGCTTTCAACGTTTGATGCCGCGGCAATGCGGTTCGGCGCCCTTGTGTGAGTAGCGCAAAGCGGTCGTCCAGGCGCGCGGCGATCGCACGCACGTCCATGTGCGCGACGCGCGCCGCGGCAAATTCAATCGCTAAAGGAATTCCGTCCAGGCGCCGGCAAATGTCGGCTACGGCGCCGATGTTCGAAACCGTGAACTGAAAGGCGTCGTCGGCAGCCTTCGCCCGGTCGTGAAACAACGAGATGGCCGGATAACTTCCGGCCTCCTCGATGCCCATCCGCGCACCCACTTCCGGAAACGGCAGGGCCGAAAGCCGATGCACCGACTCGCCATCCGCGCGCAACGGCTCCCGACTTGTTACCAGAAGGTACACGCCAGATGCGCCTTGCAGCAATTGTTCCGCGACCTGCGCAACCGCCTCGACGACATGCTCGCAATTGTCCAGGACCAATAGTATTGGCGTGTCGCCCAGTGAGGCAATCACGTCCGGGACTGGATTGCCGCTGAATACGGCGACGCCGAGCGTCGACGCCACGGTACTGGCGACGCTCGCCTTGTCGGAAACGGGGGCGAAGTTGACGAATAGTGCCCGGATACCGGTACGCTCGGAAAAGCGATGCGCTATAGCCACGGCGACCGTGGTCTTGCCGATGCCGCCTGGACCGGCGACGGTCAATAGCCTGCGCTCGGGAAGCTGGTCGGTCAGGCCGTCAATGACATCCTCCCGGCCGATGACCCGGGTGAGGGTCACGGGCAACGCTCGCGCACCTTCATCGGGGGTACGGGCCGGCGCAGTCGGCGTGGCGGCGGTGAATTGCGTAGCCCTCGTGGAATTGACCGGCACCGCGAGCCGATAGCCGCGTCCATTGTCGTTCACGATGTAGCGGCTGTCCGGTTTGCCATCGCTCAGCGCTTTCCGAAGCGTGGAAACGTGCACACGAAGCGCGCCATCGTCGACCACGCTTTCTTTCCAGACCTGGTCGCGCAGTTGACGCGTTGAGACCAGTTCGCCACCGTGCTCGGCTAGCACGATAAGAATGTCGAGCGCACGACTCCCAATGCGGACTTCATCGCCATTTCTGGTGAGGACACGCTGCGGGAAATCGATGCGGAACGGGCCGAATGTCAGGCTATACCGGGCAACCATCAAACCACCATGCAGGTCAATAGTACGGCCATCCGTTACGGCCACAACTAAATATCCGCTGAATTCTATCACCGCAAAGTCTGATTTCCTGTCTGTGCGGATGGATGAGTCTTCGCCACGTCGATGACGAAAGCATCCAGTGTCCTTTGCCGTAACGAAGACGGAGGCTCAAATCGATTGTTAAGAGGCCAGTTGCCAAAGATCCCGCAGGGTTTCAGGCTGCGCGGCCGTGTAGGGCGCTTGCCGCGAGGTTTGGGTGAAATCCTCGTCGGTGCTTTGGCCGCTGGCGTACAGGGCGTATCGTTCCATGATTGCGTCCAGTTCACCGGCCTCGGCAAGCTTTTCTCTTCCGTACGCGCGGGCCAGCGCCAACACATGATACGTGACCACGGTGCCTTCGAAGCGAATCTCGACCATCGATTTGTCGACGAGCTCGCAGACGCAATCCATCACCGCCGAGTCATTGAGAGCGTCATCGCGGGCGATCAGGCACGCGGCCTCAGCGTTGAACGGATAGCCGAACACGCAAAAGCGCCGAAATACCGCCCGCTCCCGGTCGCTGAGCATCTCGAAACTCCAGTCCAACGAGGCTCGCAAGCTTTTCTGTCTTTCCTGCGCGGTTCTGAAGCCGCCGCCCAGGTAGAGCAACGGTTCCTCGAGCCCAACCCGGAGATGCTCCAGTCCAAGAATCGAGGCGCGCCCCGCCGCCAATTCGATGGCCAGTGGGACACCGTCCAGGCGTCGACATATGTCGTCGATCAGCCGTAGGCGGTCACAGCTCATATTCATGTTCTGCCCGTTGGAGAACAGACGTCGCTGGAACAGCCGAAAGGATGGGGAGCGAAGCGCTGCCCCAGGGGCATCCTCGACGTCAGGCAGTGCAAGCGGGCCGACGCGGTAAACAACTTCACAGGGCACGCGAAGCCGCAATCTGCTGGTAACGAGGAAGCGCAGTTCGGACGTATAACGGCAAGCGAACTCCAGGAACTGAGCCACGTATTCGACGACATGCTCGGCATTGTCGACGATGAGCAAGCCCTTCGTGCCCGCGAGCATCAGTGCAACGCGCTCGAGGTCGGATTCCCCGCTGTCGACCGGGATACCATAGCTGGCGGCCAACGCCCGAGCCACGCCGCGACAGGTGTTGTGGGCGGCAAGCTCGACGAAGTGAATCTCGGGGTCGCATTGCGCCGAAACGCTGCGGGCAATTTCCCGGGCAATCGTTGTTTTGCCGATTCCCCCGGCGCCCACAAGCGTTAGAACGCGCGTGGATGGCAGCAGCGACCTGATTTCCGCGATTGCGCTTTCCCGCCCGATCAGTCGCTCTTCCCTCAACGCCACGTCCGATTTGACGCGAATGGGGCGGTCCTGCGCAACCTCGTCAAAGCTGGGGGCGTCGATTCGGGAGGCTATCAGTTGGTAGCCACGTCGCGGCACCGTTACAATGAACCTGCCATCGCGGCCAAGTGCCTTGCGGATCGAGGAGAGGTGCACATGGAGGTTGTTTTCCTCGACAACCGTATCCGGCCAGACCACATCCATGAGTTCATTCTTCGTGACGACGCGGCCGGCTGCCAGAGCAAGCACAGCGAGGATGTCGAATGCGCGCGACCCCAGTTCCAGTACCTCACCGCGACGGCGCAACAATCGTACGCTGAGGTCGATCTCGCATTCACCAATTCGGATAACCCGCTCACCGGAAGTGCATGTCGAGGGGCGTAGTATTGCTTGAGTCATGGGCGCTTTCGTCCGTGGCAATCCGGAGGTTCCGGCGGGCAGCTGAATTATTCACTAGTTGTCATGCCGCATACGGTCGGTGTCGCAAGGATGTTAGCTGAGTCGTATTTTCCGCCTTGTTAACGCGGCATTAACTATTGTTAATGTCTTTACAAGTGGGGATCTGGCAGTTTTCGGCTGAGCGGGTGCGAGAGGTCAGGATTGACAAAATATGGACGAAACATTAACGAAATTTAATGAGCGCATGGAAGCTTGTGTTTTCGGGCGGAGCGGATAATCCAAGGTTGGCTGTCGATCAGAAGAGAGCGGCATCACTGTCGAGATGCGTTAACTGCCGGCTCGGCATCCCCAATCCAAAAGTCAAGCTGATGAAAATCTTGTTAGTAGAAGACAACGTGCAGGTGGCCGGCTTCCTGAAAAAGGGTTTGACGGAAGCGGGTCATGTCGTTGATTCCGCGGATAACGGCCGTGACGGGATGTTTCTGGCCATGGGGGGCAGCGTTTACGATGCAATCATCCTCGACCGCATGCTGCCAGGTGGGGTTGACGGACTTAGCATCATCGCGGCAATGAGGGCAACCGGGAGCAAGGTCCCGGTGCTTATCCTGAGCGCCCTCGATGCTGTCGACGAGCGGATTCGGGGTCTCAAGGCAGGTGGTGACGACTATGTGGTCAAGCCGTTCGCGTTCGGAGAAGTGCTCGCGCGACTGGAGGTGCTCATGCGCCGCTCGCCGAGTGAAGCCGTCGAATCGACGCTCAAGTGCGCGGACCTGTGCATCGACCTTTTTTCACGCAAGGTGTCGCGTGCCGGGAAAGTCATTGTCCTCAAGCCGCGCGAATTCAAATTGCTCGAATATCTGATGCGGCACGCCGAGCGGGTCGTCACCCGGACGATGCTTCTCGAGAACATCTGGGACTACCACTTCGACCCACAGACCAACGTGGTGGATGTGCATGTCAGCAAGCTTCGGCAAAAGATCGATGCCGGGTTTGAAGTGTCACTTCTAAGAACTGTTCGAAACGCTGGGTACATGCTTTCGGCGAATGGATAACGGCTGGTGTCGGAGTGGAGAGGGAACGGCGGAGACTCATGGATATCGAAGAATCGGCGGCGCAAATGTTATGGGACGATGGTCTGTTCGTCCTGTCGCGAATCGACGCCGGCGACGGCCGGGCGTCACGGTTGTCACTGAGGCCGACGGCTAGTCAGCCCTCCGGTCAAACGCTGGCGTTGCTCGAGAACGCCTTTTCGCTTCGTGCCCACCTGGATGGACCCCGCTTTACGCAGCCCGTTGAGTTCGTCCGCGATAGTTCTTCCATTACGCTGCAGTTCGAGGACCCGGGCGGCATCGTGTTGCCTGCACTCGATATGTCCCTGTTGTCATTCGGCCAGATCGTGACGATAGCCGCGAACGCCACGGCTGCCCTTGAGATGTTGCACAGGAAGGACGTCATACACAAGGATGTCCGGCCGGCGCATCTTCTTGTCAACCCAGCCAACTGGGCAGTGGCTCTGACGGGCTTCGGTCTGTCGACGCGCGTCGATTCTGCTGGAAAAGAGTCGGCTCACCCGGTCATCCTCGCGGACGCACTTCCGTATCTGGCTCCCGAGCGCACTGGGCTCGTCAACCGGCCGGTCGACGCTCGCGCCGATCTATACTCGCTGGGCGTCCTCATCTACTGGATGCTGACGGCAAAGTATCCGTACTCTGCTAACTCCCCTGGGGAATGGCTTTACTGTCATACGGCGAGGAAGCCAACTCCTCTGCGCGAGCGCGTTCCTGACGTTCCTGAATCGCTTGAAGCCATCGTCGAGCGATTGCTCGCAAAAGCGGCGGAAGACCGCTACCAGACCGCGCGCGGAGTCGAATACGACTTGCGTCTGTGCGCGGAGCAACTGCGGACAGGAGACTGCCTCACGCCATTCGCCCTCGGCACGGCAGACTCTGACGACCGGCTGCTGATACCAGACCGACTGTATGGGCGGGAAGCGGAATTGAGCGCACTGACTCAAGCTTTCGACCGCGTGGCTCATGACAGTACGACCGAATTCGTGCTGGTGTCCGGTTACTCAGGGATCGGGAAGTCAGCGCTGGTTGGAGAATTCCACCAAACGCTGAGCCGCGGGCGATTTGCGTCGGGCAAGTTCGATCAGTACAAGCGAGATATCCCCTACGCGACGATTGCACAGTCCATGGAGACAGTCGTCGAACAGATTATCAGGGAGGACAAGCGCGAACTGGTGAAGTGGCGCAAGCGCATCCAGTACGCGATGGGACCGCATGGCCGCCTGCTCACCGACCTCATCCCCGCGCTGGAAGAAATCGTCGGGCCGCAACCGGCAGTCGCCGAATTGCCGCCTCTGGACGCTCAGAAGCGCTTCGTCACTGCTTTGATTCGCTTCATTGGAGCGTTCGCGACACCCGCACAGCCGCTTGTACTGTTTCTGGACGATCTCCAATGGCTGGACGCAGGAACCATTTCGATACTGGAGGCGCTCGGCCGAGGCTCCGCTATTGCCCACTTTCTGCTCATTGGAGCCTTCCGTGACAACGAGATCGGCCCCAGTCACCCTCTCGCTCGCGTGATCAGCGACATTCGAGAAGGCTCGGTGCCAGTTCATGACGTGTTGCTGGCCCCCTTGGGGGTTGGCGATGTGGAGCGACTCGTTTGCGATACCACTCGCGGTGATTCAGCAGAGGCCAGAAGGCTGGCGCGACTGATGTTCGAGAAGACGGGCGGAAACCCGTTTTTTGCGGTTCAGTTCCTGCGCGTCCTTGCCGAGGAAGGTCATCTGACGTTAAACCGTGCCTCGCGGGAATGGGTGTGGAATGTCGAGCAGATTGCGCAGGAAGTTTTCCCCGATAGCGTAGTCGACTTGCTGGTGAACAAGATCGAGCGGCTGTCTGACCGCGCGCGACGGTTGCTCGTTGATTTCGCTTGTCTTGGCGCCACGACGGCTACGTCGGTATTGGCGCAGGTGAGCGGGCAGTCAAGCGGAGAAGTTGACTCGGCGCTCGGCGAGGCAATCGAGCAAGGCCTGGTTTACCGCCGTTCGGAGGGCTACGCTTTCGTCCACGACCGGATTCAAGAGGCTGCATACGCGTTACTTGGGGAGGCCGAGCGCGCGCCATCGCATCTTCGCATCGGAATGCGGCTGGATACGGGAGACGCCGACCCGAATCTCGAGCGGAATATTTTCGAGGTCGTCAACCAGTACAACCGGGCACTCCACGCAATCAGCGACTCTCGGGTCCGCACGCGCGTAGCCGTCCTGAACCTCCGCGCTGGCCGTCGCGCGAGAGCAGCGGCTGCCTACGGTACGGCGCTGAACTATCTCACGGTAGGGAGTCGGATTTTCGGCGAGGATGCGTGGGAGACCCATTACTGCGAGAAGTTTTCCCTTGAGCTTTTGCTCGCAGAATGCACGTTCCTCGCTGGCAGTCCAATACAGGCGGACGACCGCCTGCGTCGTCTCGAACGATATGCCGGGAGCGTACGCGACAAGGCCGCAGTGGCTTTCCTTCGGATAACGCTGCATACCGCCCTGGACAAGATGCACGCCGCGGTAGAAATTTGCCTGAGCTATCTTCGCGAGGTCGACGTCAATTGGGTATCCCATCCGGACAGGGAAGAGGTCGATAGAGAGTACGCAAAGGTGGTCGCTCATGTTCAACGCGGCTCGTTTGCAGAATTGCGTGACAATCGATTGCTCGATGACGAAGCGCTTGAGGCGACGCTGAACGTCTTCACAGCCGTTTTGCCGCCCGCATTCTTCACTGACGAAAACCTGGTGTGTCTTGTGCTGACGCGCATGGCGAATCTCAGCATAGCGCACGGCAACACCGATGCCTCTGCGTTGGGTTTCGCCTATTTAGGAATGGCTGTCGGTCCATTCTTCGGCGACTACGAGAGCGCCCACGAGTTTGGCAAGCTCGGGATGGCGCTCGTCGATGAGAAGGGGCTTGACCGGTTTCGCGCCCGTGTCTACCTGTGTTTCTCGTATCACGTCATGCCGTGGACAGAGCCGATACGAACAGCGATTCCGCTCTTGCGACGAGCATTCGAAGTGGCAACACAATGCGGCGACCTGACATACATCGGGTTCAGCAGTTGTTGCCTGGTCACCACTCTGCTCGCCGCCTCTGCGCCACTAGCCGAAGTTGAAGAGCAGGCAGTCGAACGGCTGCATGTCGTCCGGTCCGCCGGATTCGGGTTGATTGTCGACATCATTAATTCGCAGCTCTCATTGATTCGTGAATTGCGCGGCGGCGCGCCGTGGTTTGGTTCACCCGATTCGGAATATCCGAACGCGAAGGCTCTGGAACAGCACCTCGAAGGCAATCGAGCACTCGACATTGCTGCGTGCTGGTACTGGATTCGCAAACAGGAGGCGCGCTACCTGGCGGGCGATATCGCTGGTGCGATGGAGGCAGCGAACAAGGCAGCCCCCTTGTTGTGGACGACATGGGGGCACCAGGAACTCGCCGTTTACCACTTCTTTTCTGCGCTGACGTGGCTCCAGGAGTGGGATGTCCACTCATCGCAAGTCGACGTTCTCGCTGACGCGACGCTTGCCGAGCACGTGAACAAGCTCCGCGCCTGGGCATTGAGCGGTCCGACGAACTTCGCGGCGCGTGCAGCGCTGGTCGAAGCAGAAGTCGCACGCGTGCGCGGCAACGCTTTTGAAGCCATGCGGCTATACGAGCGAGCCATCGAAAATGCAAAAACGCACCGATTGCTGCATATCGAGGCGCTAGCCAGCGAGATAGCCGGACGGTTCTATGCCAACCGCGGCTTCGCGACCATCGCCGCGGTGTACTTGCGTAATGCCCGATCGGCCTACTTGAACTGGGGGGCAACGGCGAAAGTCAGAATGCTGGAGGCGGCATATCCTGACCTCGGGGCTACCGAGCCGGGAGGTCCGTCGTCAGGTGCCGTTGAAAGTCAACTGGGGATGGAGACGGTCGTCAAGGCGTCACAGGCGATATCGAGCGAAAGGGTACTCGACAGTCTGATGAATACACTCATGACCATCGTGCTCGAGCACGCGGGCGCGCGGCGCGCGCTGCTCATCCTTCCGCACGAAGAGCAGCTTTACATTGAAGCCGAGGCCAACGAGGGAGGTAACGTCCGCGTAGAGCGGCGAACTGCCTCGCCGCGGAACTTGCCGCTCTCTCTGCTTCACCATTGTCTTCGCACCCACGAAACGCTTCTTGTCGATGATGCGACGACGGAAAACCCGTTTGCCTCTGACGAGTATTTCAGTGGCAAAGGCTCACGCTCGATGCTTTGTTTGCCCCTCATCAAGCAGACGAGACTGGTCGGCGCGCTGTACCTCGAGAACGAGCTCGCGCCCGGCGCGTTCACGCCGCCGCGCATGGCGGTGCTCAAGTTGCTGGCGTCCCAGGCGGCGATTTCTATCGAGAACGCCAGCCTGGAGAAGGTCGAAGCACTTCTCGAAGAAAAGGACGCTCTGCTGAAGGAACTGCACCATCGGGTGAAAAACAATCTGCAGCTGATTAGTAGCCTTCTCAACCTTCAGGCAGCTCGTGTGCAAGATAAGGTCGTGGCGGAGCTGTTTCAGGAGAGCCGAAACCGCGTTCGCTCGATGGCGATGGTCCATGAAAATTTGTATCGTGCAGGCAACTTCGCGCGAATCGACATCGCGCCTCATATCAGGAATCTGTGCGCGCACCTGTCGCGCGTTTATGAACTGAGTCAATCGAACGTCATCCTGGAGGTTGTCGTCGACGACGTTCAGCTCGACATGAATCGCGCGATAGGATGCGGCATGATCGTCAACGAGCTAGTTTCGAATGCACTCAAGCATGCGTTTCCGGACGGTCGAAGCGGGCGGCTGCGCGTTGAGCTGGCCGCGGAAGGAGACCATCGGTGCCGCTTGAGGGTCGCCGACGACGGTATCGGCTTGCCGCCAGAGTTTTCACTTGAGCATGCCGAATCCCTGGGACTGCAGCTCGTATTCGACCTTTCCCGGCAACTCCACGGGTCAATCGAGGTTAGTCGCGAGAGAGGGACGGCCTTTGACATTGATTTCAGACTCCAGCAAACGGGCGGCCACTAACATGTCTTCTGCGCGAATACTGATTGTCGAAGACGACCGGGTGGTCGCTCGTGACATTGCCCTACAAATGACTCGCTGCGGGCACGTCGTCATAGGTTGCGTGACGACCGGCGAGGATGCGATAGCGGTTGCTGCGAGGGAAAAGCCAAACCTTGTCCTCATGGATGTGCGCCTCGAGGGAAAGCTGGACGGCATTGATGCGGCTCGTCAGTTGCGCGAGTCGCTCCGTTTGCCCATTGTGTTCCTGACGGCTTATGCCGACGAGGAAACGGTCCGGCGCGCCACAGTGACCGAACCATTCGGTTACGTCCTGAAGCCTTTCGACGACCTGCAACTGCGTACGGTTGTCGAGATGGCCCTCTATAAGCACGATGCGGAGCGTCGGCTGCGCGAGAGCGAGCAGCGTTATGCGGTTACGCTGGACTGCATCGGCGATGGCGTCATTGCCACTGACTGTAAGGGACACATTACGCTCATCAATCCCGTCGCCGAGGCGTTGACAGAATGGTCGCGGGAAGACGCTGTCGGGCAGCCGCTCGAAAAAGTCCTCCGGCTAATCGACGAGGACACGAATGCGCCACTGAAATTCAGCGTGTCAGCAGCCCTGGGCGAGGGCGGCTTCGTTTCTTTTCCCCCGAAGACGATGCTCGTCGGTAGAGCAGGGCGCATGGTGTCCGTTGAAAATCGTGGAACGCCGATTGTGAACGACTCGGGCAACGTCATCGGCATGGTGCTCGTTGTGCGTGACGCTACAGCGTCACGTCAGGCAGCCGAGGCGGAAATTCTGCGCGAAACCAACGATCGGCTGGACGACGCGATGCGCGGCTCGAAGGTCGGGGTGTGGGCCATTGATCTCTCGGGCGAAGAGGGGCGGGACCTGTCGCTGAGGTGCTGGAACATCCAGGCATGGCTAGGTTACACGGAGGCTGACGCCGCTCCCGGCATCGCGCGCGTGATGGAGGTCATCCACCCGGAGGACAGGCAACGCGTTTGCGACGCGTTTTGGCGGTGCAGCCAGGAGCCAGGCGGGCTGTTTGGCATTGAACACCGCGTGCTCCACCGGGACGGGTCCTGGCGATGGGTCTTGACGCGTGGCGCGGGTCCTCGGTTTTCCTGCGGGCCGGCTACGCGCGTCTCTGGAACCATGGTCGATATTACGGACTTGAAGCGTGCAGAACTCGCACTGCGAACCAGCGAAGAGCGCTTCCGTGGAACCTTTGAAAACGCAGCAGTGGGTATTGTTCATTGTGACCAGAGCGGCCGGTTCCTCCGCGTCAACCGGCGCTATTGCGATATCGTTGGCTACAGTCGTGAAGAATTGCTCTCGATGACGTTCATGGAAGTCACAGCGGTTGGCAGTGTTCCAGAGAGCATCAATCAATTCAAGAAACTGCTCAAAAACGATTTCTCGCATTACACGGAGGAAAAAGTCAACATACGGCGCGACGGATCGCGCGTGTGGGTCAGTGTGACCGTGTCGTTACAGCGTGATTCCAGCCAGCAGGTTCAGCATACCATTGCGATTATCCAGGACATCTCGGCGCGCAAAGCGCTCGAGGAGACGGTGCGTGTTGCCCGGGACGAGGCTGAGTTGGCGAACAAGGCGAAGGACCAGTTCCTGGCTAACATCAGCCATGAACTCCGGACCCCGTTGAACTGCATTCTCGGATATACGCAGGTTCTGCGGCGCGATGACAACCTGAGCGTTCGTCAAAAGTCGCATGTTTCGCTGATCGAGCAAAGCGGGTCGCATCTCGTCACGTTGATTAATGATTTGCTTGACTTCGCGCGCGTCGGCGCCGGTCGAATTGACCTGGAGCTGAACGATGTTTTGCTCGCGCAGTTCCTCGAAATGCTTGGGGAGATGGTTGGCGTGCGGGCTCGTGAGAAGGGGCTCGCGCAGATTTGTGCGGTTGCGCCAAACCTGCCCACAGTGATTCGCGTTGACGAGAAGCGATTGCGGCAGGTACTGCTCAATCTGCTCTCCAATGCCGTGAAGTTCACGGACATCGGAGAGGTGGCATTCTCGGTGAAGTTGGTCCGAGGTGGCGTTTTGAGGTTTGAAGTGAAAGATACCGGGATTGGCATCAAGCATGACCAACTCGAGCGAGTCTTCCTGCCATTTGAACAGGCAGGTGACATCGAGCGCAGGAGCGCCGGGCTGGGGTTGGGGCTTTCCATCAGCCAACATTTGGCACGGCTTATGGGCAGCGATATTCACGTCGAGAGTGAATACGGGCGAGGAAGTCGATTCTGGTTCGACCTCGCGGTTGAGTGTCCCGCTCACGAGCCGCTGGTGCGTGACGACGCCGGCGATCGGCAAGCTCCACGCGACGAATGCCTGATGTTTGCCGGACGTGACGGTGTGCGCCCGGCAACTGAACATGTGGCCGAGCGTCCGCGCCGGATTGGCGCAACGGCATCCGACGCCGAAGCGGTCTCGTCGTTCGTCCTGCCGCCGCGTGCGAGCATGGAGGTGTTGCACGATCTCGCGCGCAGAGGTTCGATGCGGGAGGTCATGCGACACGTTGAGTCGCTTCGGGCGAGCGACACCCGCTATACGGCATTCGCTACCAGAGTGGGCAACCTTGCGGAAAGCTTTGAGTCGCGAGAACTGCTCGTGCTCATCGAGAAACACCTGAACGGAAGTTAGTGCACATGTCGGATGAGTTCGAGAAAAATCCGCCCGTAGTCCTGGTGGTTGATGATACGGCGCCGAATCTGGGCCTGGTCGTAGACTTTCTTGAGGGGAGCGGTTTGCACGTCTCGATTGCCCGGGATGGTGAAGAGGCGCTGAGTCGCGCGGCCCTCGTACGTCCGGACCTGATACTGCTCGACGTGATGATGCCGGGTCTGGATGGGTTCGAGGTTTGCCGCCGTTTGAAAGCGACCCCGGAAACGGGGGACATCCCCGTCATCTTCATGACCTCACTGTCGCACACCGAGGACAAGACCGTGGGGTTCCAGGTCGGGGCCGTTGACTACGTCACCAAGCCCTTGCAGATGGAAGAACTTCTCGCGCGAGTGAGAACCCACGTGAAGTTCCGGCGGCTACAGAAGGTCCTGCAAGAGAGCAATGCACGCTTGCACGACGAGGTGCAGAGGCGGCAGGCCGCCCAGGAGGCGCTGGTCGAGATGATCAGTAGCGTGCGCAACACATCGAATGCAATCGCTCACGATTTGCGAACGCCTCTGACTGAACTCCGGACGCGGATGGAGGTGATGATTCTCGATTTGAAGAAGAAGGTCGACGCCGACACGCTTGAGCGCCTGGAGGGTTCGCTCACCGATATCGACCGGGTGATCAGCATTTTTAATGCCCTTCTTCGTCTGGCGGAGATCGATGCAGGGGTGCGAAGGTCAGGCTTCGTTGCGAGCAATGTTGCAGATATCGTTTCCGAAGCGGTGGAGTTTTACCAACCACTAGGGGACCTTCGAGGGATTGCCCTGTCGCAGACTTGCCCCGCCGAACTGGAAGCGGTTGTGGATCCGCTACTGATTGCGCAAGCGGTCGGAAACGTGATTGATAACGGACTGAAGTTCGCATGTTCGCGCGTGCATGTGACAGTGAGCGAGCGCGAAGGGCTCATCGAGATTGAAGTAGCGGACGATGGCCCGGGCGTTCCTGCTGCCGAGAAGGCGAAGGTAACGGAGCGCTTCTACCGGGGCGATGCGAGCCGGGGAACGCCGGGCGTCGGGCTCGGCCTCGCGCTCGTGAAAGGTGTCGCAACGCTGCATAGAGGCACGCTGACACTGGTGGACAACCATCCCGGACTCGTTGTGAAGTTGACGGTGTCCTGCCGATCCGACTATCGCCTCGAGGGGCAGCACTGAGAGAGGTTTGTGGCCCCGGCCCACGATCACGAAAGAGTCGCGGACGTTGATGCACGAATTCCTGATCTTGCCGTGGTCCAATGACGGAAACGCACTACCGTACGATCAGAAGACACAACAGGTCAACGAGGACCGCTTGAGCAAGCTGCAAGGTGTGGAAGACCTTAACCCCCGGGAGACCTTCGGTAGTGCCGACCGCACGCTCCAGGCAGAACATTTGCTTCCGTTCTTTAGCGAACTCTTTCCGCAAGCGGCGATACACAGCCTTGCTGGCGTCGGTCATTGCGGTCCGGAGGATGCGCCAGAAGCCATCTTGGCACGGATCGTCCCATTCCTCGAACAAACGTGATCGCCGTGCTCGCCCCGGAAAGGGGCGAGGTCGGTGCGAACGAAGCTGCCGCGCAGTCGCATGTATACTTGTCGGCTCTATCGCGCGATACGCGGCAGCTTCGGTTCGTAAAGCATGAATAAACTTGTTTCCTATGCCAGCTCCATTCATGGGCTGCCCGGCCCTATGACGATCGTGCGCCAGGACGTTTCAACGGAGACCTGGCGCGAACAGGACATCGAAGTTCACAAGCAGGAAATCACCTTCGCTTTCGACAACGGCGCGGTGATTCGCCGATCCCTCGAGTGGGATCAGGTGAGCTCCGATGCGCTCTGCGCCGAATGCTGGATCGACTATGTCGTGATCCAGCATCCCGCCGGCCTCAGCATCGATCCGGCGAGCCAGAGATTCGACAACGTCTGCCGTGAAACCTTCTGGCTGCGTTATCACACCGCATGACGTTCGCCCGGATGTCCGTCCAGTCAGTCTTGCCTCGCGGCCGTGTACGCGGCCGTGTTCCGCAGTCGGTCAGAAAGAGCGAGAGCACTCCGCCGATTGCCAGCAACGCTACGTTGCAGCCGAGCGCGGCGGCGAATGCGCGGCCGAATGCGGCGGCCGCGTGGCTCTCGCCAAGCGCACCGTAAAAGACGCCGCCAATGATCGCAACGGCCAGTGCCGAGCCGATCTGAAACGTAGAAATCACAACTCCTGAGGCGAGTCCGGCATGCTTTGTCGGGACTCCGCCAAATACCGCGTTGATGCGCCGCTGCGGCTTGCATCGCTGTCGACATCGTGCGCCCTTCGCAGTCTCGCGACCCGCAAGCTCGACGCAGCGGGGATCGCCTGGATCGACGCGTTCATAGGCGGTGGCATGGCGGCCGTCACCGGCGCTGTCTCGGCCGGGCTTGCCGTCGGTGCGTTCGCGCAGCGGGTCGCGCCGGTCGGTGCCATCGAAGTCGGCGCGCTGCTGGGGCTCCCGGCGCTTCCTCCTTTGGAAATAGTGCTGCATTCGAGCCTCTCTGATACGAGGTCGCGTGGAGCGCTGCGCACGATTGCCGCTCCGTTTAGCGAACATCGAGCGGCGATTCGATAGTTGGCGTTGCGAACACTCCAGCAGACAAGCGCATCACCTGGGCCCGCCAAGGAGGTTTGATGACATTGAGTCATTAAACAAATGACACCCACGCTCTCGCGAAACCATCACGCCACGCCGAGAATGCTTCCCAACACGGCATCCGCCGTAATCGAGGAGAACAGCATGTTTGCAATTACCGGTGTGACAGGACAGGTGGGCGGCGCGGCGGCACGCGCGTTACTCGACGCGGGGCACGCGGTGCGCGCCGTGCTGCGCGACGCAAGCAAGGCGGCACCGTGGCGCGAGCGCGGCGCGGAGGTGGCGATCGCGTCGTTCGAGGACGCCGACTCGCTCAGCACCGCGTTTCGCGACACGGCCGGCGTATTCGTGATGATTGCGCCGAATTTCGCGCCGCAGCCCGGTTATCCGAACGCGCATGCGGCGTCCGCGATACTGAAGGAGGCGTTGTCGAAGGCGCGGCCGGGGCGGGTGGCGGCGTTGTCGTCGGTGGGCGGGCAGCGCGATGCAGGGCTCGGCCTCATCACGCAGGTGCATATTCTCGAACAGGCGCTCGCCGATCTGCCGCGTCCGACCGCGATCCTGCGGCCGGCCTGGTTCATGGAAAACTCGTTGTGGGATATCGCACCGGCCCGCAGCGCCGGCGTGATGCCGAGCTTTCTGCAGCCGCTCGATCGGGCGTATCCGATGGTCGCGACCGCGGATATCGGCCGCGTGGTCGCGCAGGCGCTCACGCAGTCGTGGCAAGGGCGGCGCGTGATCGAGATCGAGGGGCCAGGGCGCTATACGCAGCACGAGATTGCCGCGCTGCTCGGCGAGGCGCTCGGGCGGCCCGTCGAAGCGCAGACGGTGCCGCGCGAGCAGTGGGAGGCGCTGTTTCAGGCGCAAGGCACTGAGTGGCCCGCGCCCCGTATCGAGATGCTCGACGGCTTCAACTCGGGGTGGATCGATTTCGAGGAGGGGGTGAACGAGCGGGTGATTGGCATGACGTCGTATCGGACGGTGCTGGAGGAGTTGGTGAAGCGGGCGGGGTAACCAGGCCTTAGGCGGGGTGCGCGCTTACGGTGGCCGGACCCTGTTAGCCCGCCTCGCAGCCGCGCCCCGCGCGCGTGCTAATCTTGCTCCCTTCGCGGACGTCCCGCGTCAGAGCAGACACCATGACGGAAGCCTTCGATCCGGACGGCATCGAGCAAGCGGTCTTCGTGGTCGGCGAACGCCATGCGACGCTGGACGAGCCGTGGCGCGCGTATCGCCGCGCGCGTCTGATTTACGTTAGCGAAGGCGTGCTGACCGTGCGCACGGCATCCGGCCGTTGGGTCGTGCCGCCCGCCCGCGCGCTGTGGATCGCCGCGAATACGCTGCACTGCCTGCACGCGACGCGGCCGGTGCAGTCGTATTCGCTCTACGTCGCAACCGATGCCGCAATGGACGCCACCGACGCCACCGCCACCGCCACCGCCGCCGCGCCGCTGCCCGCGCAGACCGGCGCGCTGGTCCCCGACACACTGGTGCAGGCGCTGCTGGCGGCCGGGGCCGATCTGCCGCACGATCACACGCCCGATGAACCCGCCCGCCGTCTGCTGCAGGTGCTGCTGGATCGCGTCGTCGGCTTGCCCGCCGCGCCGCTTGGCTTGAACTGGCCGGCCGATCCGCGCGCGCGGCGCATCGCCGAAGCGCTCAGCGCGAATCCAGCGCAATCGCTGGTGCTGGAGGAACTCGCCGCGGCCGCGGGCGTGACCGCGCGCACGGCCGCGCGTTTGTTCGCGAAGGAAACGGGGCAGACCTTCGGTCAATGGCGCCAGCAGTTGCGTCTGCTGGCCGCGCTCGAACATCTGGGCGCCGGTGAGAGCGTCACGCAGGTGGCGCTCGAAGTCGGCTATAACGACGTGTCGTCGTTTATCGCGGTGTTTCGCGATGCGTTCGGCGACACGCCGGCGCGCTATTTCCGCTGACGCCGCTTCGTGGCCACCGCGCGAGCGTCGCCGTCGCGCGAAAACGAATCTGCCTCAATGGGCGCCGGCCGCATCCGGTCCACCTCCGCCCTTGGCCGGCCGCGTGATCCAGATCAGCGGAATGATCAGCAGGAAGATGATCGCCGACACAAAGAAGACGTCGTTCAGGCCCATCATCGCGGCCTGCGTGTTCACGGTGAAATCGAACAGCGCATTCGCCGATTGTGGATTCAGATGCAGCACCGACTGCGTGTTGTCGATCTGCTGCGCGAACAACGGGTTGTCGACCGACGCCTGCTCGGTGAGCCGCACATGATGCAGTATCGTGCGGTTGTTCCACGCGGTACCCGCGATCGACGTGCCCACCGCGCCGCAGAACACCCGCACGAAATTCGACAGCCCCGCCGCCGCCGGAATCCGGCTCTGCGGCTGGCCGGACAGGATGATCGCCGTCAGCGGCACGAAGAACAGCGCCATCGGAATGCCTTGCAGCAGCGTCGGCAGCACGAGGTGCCACGTGTCGATCTCGATCACGTACTTCGAGCGCATGTAGAACACGATCGCGAAGCCGACGAACGCGACCGTCGAGATCACGCGCGCGTCCGAGTGCGGCAGCACGCGGCCGAGTATCGGCGCAAGAATGATCGCGAAGATGCCGAGCGGTGCGGTGACGAGGCCGGCGTCGATCGAACGGTAGTTCAGGTACTCCTGCATCCATTGCGGCAGCAGCACGAGATTGCCGAAAAATACCCCGTAGGCGATAGAAATCGCGATCGTGCCGCCGAGAAAATTGCGCTGCTGAAAGAGCCGCAGATCGACGATCGGGTGCTCCTCGGTCAGCTCCCATACGAGGAAAAACGCAAAGCTGATCAGCGCGACGAGGCCGAGAATCGCGATCACCGGCGACGAGAACCAGTCGAGATCCTTGCCCTTGTCGAGCATGATCTGCAGCGACGCGACCCACGTGATCAGCAGGCCGAGGCCGACCACGTCGATCGGCGGCTTGCGCGTCGGCGATTCGCGGGTGCGGTAGATCATCCACGTGACGCCGGCCGCGAACAGGCCGACCGGGATGTTGATGTAGAAGATCCACGACCAGCTGTAACTGTCGGTGATCCAGCCGCCTAGCGCCGGGCCCGCGATCGGGCCGACGGTGGCGGTCATCGCCCACAGCGCGAGCGCGGTCGACGACTTCTCCTTCGGATACGAACCGAGGAGGATCGCCTGCGACAACGGAATCAGCGGCCCGGCCACCGCGCCCTGGAATACCCGCGCCAGCAGCAGGATCGGCAGCGTCGGCGCGATGCCGCACAGCCATGACGCGAGCGTGAAGGACAGGATCGCGCCAACGAACAGCTTCACCTGGCCGATGCGCTGCGTGAGCCAGCCGGTCAGCGGAATCGCCACCGCGTTGGAGGCCGCGAACACGGTGATCACCCACGTGCCTTCGTCGACCGAGACGCCGAGGTTGCCGGAAATGGTCGGAATCGCGACGTTCGCGATCGACGTGTCGAGCACGTTCATGAACGTGGCGAGCGCGACCGCGATCGTCGCGAGAACCAGCCGGCCGCCTTCGAGAGGCGCGGGCGGCGACGGTGGCGCGGGTGGCCGAGGCGGCGACGACGCGGAATCAGGCGCGGCGTTGGGCTGGCTCAAAAGGCGTTCTCCGGAGGTTTTGCGGCGGACGGCGCGAACGGCGTGAGGACGGACGGCGAGGGCGCGCGAGTCGCAATGCATGCTCGGCGCAGGATGCCGTGGACCGTGCACCGCGGCGGCGGGTCCGTCGATGCGCAAAAGCATACCCGCAATCGCCGGCCGGCGCCGGCCACGGCAGCAGCCGATGCGGCGCCCGACGGCGCGAACGCGGCACGCGGCGTATGCTCGCGGCTGAGGCTGCGTCACCAAAGGCCGAAACGTACACCCAATCCCACGAAAAAAAGGACCCCACCATGAGCTGGCAACAATTCGAACACGGCTGGCGGCGCGCGCCGCAAAACGCGCCCGCGACGAGCCTCGTCGTGCTGATGCACGGCGTCGGCAGCAACGCGCGCGATCTGATCCCGCTCGCCGACATCTGGAGCGAGGACCTGCCCGGCACGGCGTTCGTGTCGCTCGACGGCACCGATCCGTTCGACGGCGGCTTCGGCGGCCGCCAGTGGTTCAGCCTGCGCGACGTCGGCGCGGCGAACCGCGAGGCGCGCGTCGCCGCCGCCTATCCGGCGCTGCGCCGCGTGCTCGACGCCGAGCTCGCGCATTGGCAGCTGTCTTTCGATCGGCTTGCGCTGGTCGGCTTCTCGCAAGGTTCGATCATGGCGCTGCATCACGTCGCGTCGAGCGTTGAGGGCGCGGCCGGCGTCGTCGCGTATTCGGGGCGGCTCGCCTCGCCGATCGTGTCGTCGAACCGCGCGACGCCGCTCACGCTCGTCCACGGCGAGAACGACGAGGTGATCCCGGTGCGCGAACTCGAATCCGCGGCCGACGCTTTCAACTCCGCCGGCTATGCGGTCGACGCCTACGTGCTGCCCGGCGTCGGCCACACGATCACCGCCGACGGCGTCGCGCTCGGCCGTGACGCGCTGGAACGCGCGCTGGGCGAGCTGTCGCGCGATTGACACAAACCCACTAGAAAGTGGCCCTAAAGATTCTGATGGGCTTGCCGTCATACGGGCAATAGCTTGAAAATCACCCCCGCCGCGCGGGAAGCGCAACGCCCAGCGGGGCGTGTCGCGCGGCTTCGGGGTACCGGGGGCGCATTTCCAGACCGCCTTGGACGGCGCATAACGACACATCAGAGCCTGCATATGGCCAGACCGACGCCGCATTACCCGCTCTTTGAGCGACTGTTCCGCCACGCCGTGGCGGTGGATCTCGGCACGGCCAACACCCTTATCTATACCGACGACGGCGGCATCGTGCTGAACCAGCCCTCCGTCGTGTGCTTCGAGACGCAGCCCGCGAGCGGGTCGAAGCGGATCGCCGCGATCGGCGCCGAGGCGCGCCAGCTGCTCGGCCGCGTGCCGCGCAATCTCGAAGCGGTGCGGCCGATGCGCCACGGCGTCATCGCCAATTTCTCCGCCGCCGAACACATGATCAAGCAATTCGTCGACATGGCGCGGCCGCGTTCGCTCTTCAGCCGGCGCGCGGCATTCACGCTGTGCGTGCCGGCCTCCGCGACCCACGTCGAGCGCCGCGCGATCCGCGAAGCGGCCGAGGCGGCTGGCGCGTGGAAGGTCAGCCTGATCGGCGAATCGCTCGCGTCGGCGCTCGGCGCGGGCCTGCCGGTGGGCGATCCGACCGGCTCGATGGTGGTCGACATCGGCGGCGGCACCACCGAGGTCGGCGTGATCGCGCTGGGCGGCACCGCGTATAGCGGCTCGGTGCGCGTCGGCGGCGACAATTTCGACGCGGCGATCATCGGCTACGTGCGCAATCTGTATGGCGTGCTGCTCGGCGAGCAGACCGCCGAGCACGTCAAGAGAGCCATCGGCTCGGCCGTGCACGACGTGCCGCTCGAGCAGATGAACGCAACCGGCCGCAGCGTCGACGATGGGCTACCGCGCACGGTGCAGTTGAGCAACCGCGATATTTCGGAGGCGATCGAAGGGCCGCTGAGTCAGGTGATCGGCGCGGTGAAGCGCGGGCTCGAATTGGCTCCCGCCGAACTCGTGACGGACATCGCGCACAAGGGCATCGTGCTGACCGGTGGCGGCGCGCTGCTGCGCAATCTGGGGCGGCGTTTGAGCCGGGAAATCGGCCTCGACGTGCACGTCGCCGACGAACCGCTGACCTGCGCGGTGCGCGGCGCGGGCGCGGCGGCCGCGGCGGGGTGGGTGGACGAAGCCGGGGACGCGTGAGCGGTGGATAAGGGCTTCACTACAGGTCGGCAAAAACCCGGCATTCGGTGGCAAGGTAACCGGGCTGCTGCTCACCCCTGGCAAGGCGGGCTGCAAATGGACGCTCCGCTTTACCGGCCCTGTGACGGGCAAGCGACGCGATGCGGGCCCGGCGTGTCTCCCGAGGTCTCTATTGCGGACGCACGTGAAGGCGCTTGCGATGGGCAGTTCGATCGACGCTGGCAAACACTCAATTATCGAACGCGACCGCGAACAGGAAGCGGCCAGCGTTGCCGCCGCAGCGCTCCCGTTTCAGAATGCCGCGCACGCGCTTCCCAGTGAATTGAGACCCTCCGACGCGGACAAATATTGACATTTCGTTGACCGAAGCGGAATCCAAAAATCATCCTTCGCCCATTCCATACCCCTGTGGATGCCTGCTAGCGTAGCAGCCCTAACACCTACAGAGGACACCGGAATGTCGTATCAACAGGATTCGGACGGCGTGCGGGTGGTGCTCAGTGCGCCGCAACTGGCGGCAGTGCTCTCCCGCCAGTCGATCAGCCCCACGGAGATGCTTTCCAACCGGCTATGGGGCGGTTTGCAGGTGGTCGGCGGGGTGCTGGAAATGGTCGGGGCGGCGGCACTGTGTGTGCTGCCGGAACCGACGATGGCCAGCAAGGCCGCGTGTGTCGTGTTCGGCGTGCATGGCTCAGATACGGCGTCGGCCGGTCTACGCCAAATCTGGACAGGCCGGGATACGGCCACGCTGATACAGCAAGGTACGACGAAACTGGCCGAGGCGATGAAGGCCAGTCCTGACTTGGCGAACAACATCGGCCTGTCAGTTGATATGGTCGTGCCGTTCGGCTTTGCCGGTTCGATCAGGGCGGTACGCGCCGCCAGCGTTACGATGGGCCGGATCGATCTGATTGAGCATGAGGCGCAAGCTGGCAGCCGGATTGGTGGGCATACAATCGCAAAGCATGTGGGACGAACCGAGGCGCAATTGCGCGCCAGGCTGGCTGCTGAAAGTCGCATTGACATCGCATCCTCATTTACGAATTTGCGCGCCGCTGAAAGTGCAGTTTCGAAGGTTATGCAATTCAACTCTGCGAGGGTGAAGGCATGGGCGGCGACAAATGACATACGTCTATGTCTGATTCATGACGTAGGGTCCCCTGCAGGGTATGGAGTGACTCGATCAACAGGGAAACTCGTGCCGTTGAGCAAGGTTAAAATGTTTATAAAGCGCGAACCCCACAATGGCATGCCGTACTACATTCTCACAGCGTATCTTGAGCTTTGATGCCAAAATTTTTGACCGGCAGGAGAAGTTAATGAAAGTAATTGTGAGCCACCATATCGACTGCAGTGACCGCGATGAAAATGGAATGTATGAATATTATTACGAGTACGATATCTATGAATTTGTCGAGGGAAATGTCAGTTATATAGTCAGGGCCTATATGGACGAACCAGGCGACGCACACTTCTTGAAGATGAAAGGAGACGGCGACCAGGATTGGCGAATAATGATGGAGCCAGACAAAGATGAGCCTCTGTTTAAAGAGGTCGTCGAACATCTAAAAAATATCGGGAAACCCAATATACGGTGCTTTATGGGGCGCACCGGTTATGTTGATCTTTAGGAAACGGCCTGACTGATGAAGTTCTCTCCAGGCGAGTAATATCCTTGTCGCCACCCGTCAGTGGTTTGATGAAGACGCCTGCCCGACGCGTCGCTGACGCTTATGTGACAATACGCATCGCGTCCCATTTTCAGGGACACCGGTACGCTCATTTCCCAATGCCTGTAGCCGGCTCCGCCCGCATTCCCGCGCCGATGCCGCTGTCCGTCGATCACCCGTGAATCAATCCGTTTCCGCTTCGTCGCTGTCGTCATCGCCATCCTTCATCGGACTACGCAGCGGCTTGCGCATGCCTTACGTCGAAGCCGGCGGCGGCGACTTGCTGCTGTTCGTGCACGGTTCGTTGTGCGACTACCGCTACTGGCAGCCGCAACTGGCCGGCCTGTCGAAGCGCTATCGCTGCGTCGCGGTCAGTCTCACGCATTACTGGCCAGTGACCGATAGCGCGGGCCTGCCGTTCAGCTGGAGCAGCCACGCCGATGAAGTGGCGGAGTTCATCGCGCGTTTCGGCGCGGGGCCCGCGCATGTGATCGGGCATTCGCGCGGCGGCTGCGTCGCCTATCATTTCGCGCGACGCCATCCCGAACACGTGCGCACGCTGACGCTCGCCGATCCAGGCGGCCCGCTGCAGATCGCCGGCCGTCCACCCGCGAGCGTGCCGGAGACGGTCAACGCATTGCGTGCGAAAGCGGCTCGGTTGATCGAAAGCGGCGAGGTCGAAGCAGGCTTGCAACTGTTCGTCGATTCGGTGAGCCGCCCCGGCTTCTGGGCGATGAGCACCCCGGGTTTTCGCCGCATGGCGACGGACAACGCGCACACGCTCGCGCGGCAATTCCGCGATCCGCTGCCCGCCTACATGCCCGAGGATGCGGCCGATCTGCGCTGCCCGGTCCTGCTGATCGACGGCGAGAAGAGTCCCGACATGTTCCACCGCACGGTGACGGCGTTGCAGGGATGGTTGCCCGATGCGCGCCGCGAAACGGTACGCGGTGCGTCGCATGGCATGAACCTCGCGCATCCGTCCGCGTTCAATCGTTACGTGGATGATTTCATTCAGGCGATGAGCGCGCGCTGAGCAAGTGAAGCGAAGATCAAGGGCGATCGGCCGGCGCGCGCCGCCGATCGCCCGTTACTGCATCAGGCCTTGCGATGCGCGTCCTTGTCGAGCGCGCGTTCGGCCGCCTCGCCGACGAGCCCGTGATAGTACAGATGCACGCCGATCGCGAGCGAGTCGTTGCGGATTTCGTGGAACACCTTCCACGCCTTCACCGGGTCCTTGAACAATAGATAGTGCGCTTCCTGCGCGATCAGATCCGCGACTTCATGCAGGCCGTGTCCATGCAGCACGTCGACGAGCGTGTCGAGACTGCGATGCGTGCGCGCGTCGGTGCGCGGATAGAGCATGTGCAGCACCGCGACGTCCTGCGTCTTCAGCGCCGCCGACAACGCGACGACGATATCCTGATGATTCAGCGCGGTGACCGTGTGGTCTTCGGTATGGACATGATCCGGAAACAGCGTTTCGAGAGAGACATTCATTTGTATTCGTCCTGCTTTTCTGTGTGATCAAAAAAACCCGCTTCGAATCACGGGCCGCAAGCATCAATGCACGGATTGAGTATCGCAGATGGATCCACGCCGACGCAGTGTGCTGGCAGCAAAACATTGTTGCGGCTGGTGTTCCGACTTTCGTGCAACTTTCATCGGCATCGCGATGCACCCGCCGCGTGCCGACAACGAATGTTGCGCCCAAGGAGATGGACTGTTGCGATCAATCGACGCAATCAACGACACGCCGACCCGTAGAATGCGCAGCGGAGCCTGAGCATGCCCGTACTTCTTCGGGAGCGCCGATGTCGCGCCTCGCCGTACGACTGCGATGCATGCCGGGGCGAGTGCGGTATCAAGCAAAAGGAAGACGTACATGAACTCGAAGTCACACGCAACGCTGAGCTTTTCCGACAGCGACCAGACCATCGATCTGCCGATCTATCAGGGCTCGCTGGGCCCCGACGTCATCGACATCCGCAAGCTGTACGGCCAGACCGGCAAATTCACGTACGATCCTGGCTTCATGTCGACGGCGGCGTGCAACTCCGAGATCACATATATCGACGGCGACAAGGGCGAACTGCTCTACCGCGGCTACCCGATCGACAACCTCGCGCAGAACGCCGACTTCCTCGAAACCTGCTACCTGCTGCTGAAGGGCGAACTGCCGAACGCCCAGCAGAAAGCCGGGTTCGAGAACACCGTCACGCAGCACACGATGGTGCACGAGCAGATGCACTTCTTTTTCCGCGGCTTCCGTCGCGACGCGCACCCGATGGCGATTCTGGTTGCGGCGGTCGGCGCGCTGTCGGCGTTCTATCACGACTCGCTCGACATCACGAACCAGCAGCATCGCGACGTATCGGCGATCCGCATGATCGCGAAGCTGCCCACGCTGGTCGCGATGGCGTACAAGTACAGCGTCGGTCAACCGTTCGTGTATCCGAAGAACGACCTGTCGTACAGCGCGAACTTCATGCGCATGATGTTCTCGAATCCGTGCGAAGAGTACGAGGTCAACGACGTGCTGGTGCGCGCGCTCGACCGTATCCTGATCCTGCACGCTGACCACGAGCAGAACGCGTCGACGTCGACCGTGCGGCTCGCCGGTTCGTCGGGGGCGAATCCGTTCGCGTGTATCGCGGCGGGTATCGCGTGTCTGTGGGGCCCGGCGCACGGCGGCGCGAACGAAGCCGCGCTGACCATGCTGGAAGA